>CAYIHQ010000443.1:476-2803 GCA_964362905.1 uncultured Ignavibacteriaceae bacterium | reverse complement strand
ACCCAAAGATACACACCGCGCACGAGGCTTACGTGTTTAACATAGGGTCTGCCGTCAGGCAGGCGCTTTGTGCCGGGATCAGACACACAAGCATTGCACCCGTAGCTCAATTGGATAGAGCGGCAGCCTACGGAGCTGTAGGTTGGGGGTTCGATTCCCTCCGGGTGCACCAAAGATGGGGTCCCGCCTTACGGCGGGATTCTCATTTCGGCACTGGACTTAGCATCGCTACGCTCGCTAAGTCCAGCCGAAATGGAAGTTGGGGGTTCCCTGCCCGACTGACTGACGCCAGTCGGTCAGGCGGGAAATCCCTCCGGGTGCACTCGAACGCGGCCTCCTTCAAATGGAGGCCGCCGCCGTTCAGAGGGCACCGAATATTGAGAATAGCCCTTGCATTCCATTCAGGGCTTTCGTAAGTTATTTCTGTCACAGTACACCGCTGTTTCAATCGTTGTCCCCTGCTGTTGAGTCCCCTCGATCGGTTCCTCAGGTTCCTTCCCGGGCTTCACTCTCGCAGAGCCAGCCGCACAAGCGGCCAAACGATGGACAGTTTGGCGAATGTCGCCACGGGTACATACCATCTTCATTTCAAGGAGTAGTTTCATGGAACAAGGAACAGTCAAATGGTTCAACGCTGCAAAGGGCTTCGGATTCATTTCCCGAGCCAGCGGCGGGGACGTTTTCGTTCACTACCGGTCGATCGTCGGCGAGGGGTATCGTAACCTCGAAGAAGGCGATTCCGTTAAGTTCAATGTGACCGAAGGCCCCAAGGGACCGGCGGCAGAGGCAGTCGAAAAAGTCTGACGCAGCGTCGCAAACTGTAACGCACAAAACCCCCGCCTCGGCGGGGGTTTTGTGTTTCTATCCCACCTTCTCCACCGTTACCGCCGTGCCGTAGCACAGCACCTCCGATATTCCGTCCATGACTTCATTCGCATCATATCTCACGCCGATGACGGCGTTGGCGCCTATCTTCTCGGCGATGTCATTCTGTCGATGCCTTTCGGTGCAAATGCTACCCGCCGCTCTTCAGACGACAGCTTCGCAAAACACTCCCGACTGGTCGCCTTGCAGGCGGGAGTCTTGCGGAACATGAACGACCGGAGCGGTTACGCCGGCGGGACCGTCACGGTGTCGCTCACCGAAGAAGCATCCGTCGCACTTGGAGGCCAGTGTACATTCGGGGCCGTCTCGTCAGAATACTGGTATTATCCCCGGTCGCTGTATCTCCGAGGGGATATCTTCTTCTGAACACTCCGCAACCGACCGACTGCGCACAAGCACCTCCCTCCTCCGTCCTCCTGAGCGGCGGCTCCATCCGGGACTTTCTGGAAGACCTTCTTCTCCGTATATTCCTTGCAACACGTCTGCCCGGCCTTCATCGTTCCGGGCGGCGTTCGATTGCGCCCGTGGTGTAATGGATAGCACAAAGGCCTTCGGAGCCTTTTGTTCGGGTTCGAATCCTGACGGGCGCACCAGCCTCCCATACGCAACGGCCCCGCTCTGAGAGTATTTAGGGCGGGGCCGCCGTGCATTCATACGTGGAGCACAAAACTCGAGAGGCAAGTTCAGATGTTCGCCACCTGTGGTCCTCTTCTCCTCCGCGAGGAGCAATGGAACGAGATTGGCATTTCAAGCGAATTAGCAATAGACTCGCGGAACACACGCTTTCAGCCAATTCCACGGACCATACCGTGATGAAATTCCTTCGCACCACCCGCGATTTTTTCGTTGCGTACCCGGCCGTCCTTTCCGGATACATCATCTATCTCTATTTTTTCCTGACGACGATGAAATACTACCAGGACTTCAAGGAAAAAGCCCTGGGTTTTTCCGACATCTATCAGAGCTTCGACGCCCTTTTATGGATGTGGCTGTTGGCGCTCGCCCTGGTGAAGGTCATCCAGTTTCGCGACAAACTGCACGAGGAACGGCGCCTTCGGACCGCCGGCGAGCAGGAATTGATCGAACATCGATCGCGACTGGATACCATGCAACAGGTCACCCGAGCCCTGCAACATCAGATCAACAATCCGCTCACCATCGTATTGGCGTACACGACCAAAGCACAACGGCGCGTCAAGGACGACCCGGAAATGGAGAAGTATCTCGCCGAAACGAGGGCTGCGACGGACCGCATCGTCCAGGCGCTGAAAGACTACTCGACCTCCCCTTCCTATCACACGGTGGAGACCCCCGTCGGGAAAATGGCCGTCCCGGGAGACTAAGCGTGACGATCCACGAACAATGGATGCGCCAGGCGTTGCGGGAGGCCGACCGTGCTCTGGAGGAGGATGAGGTTCCGGTGGGAGCCGTTGTGGTGCGCG
>CAYIHQ010000443.1:0-466 GCA_964362905.1 uncultured Ignavibacteriaceae bacterium | reverse complement strand
GGAAAGTGATCGCCAAGGGATACAATCAAATGGAGCGATTGCAGGCCCCGACGGCGCCCGCCGAGCTGCTCGCGATCACCGCCGCTGCCGCCCATGTGCGGTCCCGTCGGCTCGAGCATTGTACCTTGTACGTGACGCTGGAGCCATGTCCCATGTGCGCTGGTGCGATCGTACGCGCCCGCATCCCCACGCTCGTGTTTGGCGCCTACGACCCGAAAGCGGGCGCCTGCGGCACTCTCTACACCATCCCCGAAGATCCCCGCCTGAACCACCGCGTGCACGTTGTCCCCGGCGTATGCGACGTGGAAAGTGAGAGTCTCCTCCGTTCCTTCTTCGGCCGCGTCCGCTCTCTTCCGCCGACCGCGTAATCCCACTATTTGTCAAATCCCGGCAGACGCCTGCTCCAGCCGTTCCGCTCTATCCGCAAGCCGCAATTGCTCGATCAACGCATCCAGTTCGCCGTCGA
>CAYIHQ010000442.1:0-2806 GCA_964362905.1 uncultured Ignavibacteriaceae bacterium | reverse complement strand
ATCAAGCCGCTATACTACACCATCCGTGACGGTCGGCTCGTGTTCGGGTCCGAGATCAAAGCCCTCCTTCAGCATCCTGCCGTGCCACGAGAGTTCAATGAAGGCGCCCTGGAGCACTATCTGACGTTTCTGATCCCACCCGCCCCGATGACGCTCTTCAAGGGGATCCACAAATTGGAGCCGGGAACCCGCATGGTGGTGACGTCCGATGGGAACGTGACGAAGGAACCGTACTGGGACCCGTTGCCGGCGCCTGCCTGCGTGCCGGAGGGCACTCCGGCAGGCAGGGGAGACCAGCCCACCATCGATCTCGCCGGGAATCCTATCCCGCGGTCAGCCCTTGCCGCCGCGGCGCCGGTCCAGAGCGAAGCGGAGGTGATCGACACGATCCGTGCACTGTTGCGGCAGTCGATCAAGGACCGGATGATGAGCGACGTGCCGTTCGGCGTGTTCCTGAGCGGCGGCATCGACTCGAGCACAAACGTGGCGTTGATGGCCGAGTTGATGGACCGGCCCGTCGACACGTTCTCCGTCGGGTTCCGCGACCTGGAGAAGTATAACGAGATGGGTTACGCCCGCCAGATTGCGCAGCAGTTCAAGACCAACCATCACGAGATCCTGATCGATCAGAAGGACGCCTTCGATTTCCTGCCGAAGCTGGTATGGCATCAGGACGAGCCGCTGGCCGACCCCGTGTGCATTCCGTTGTATTTCGTGTCGAAGCTGGCGCGGGACAACGGCACGATCGTCGTGCAGGTGGGGGAGGGAAGCGACGAGCAATTCGCCGGGTATGCGTGGATGAAGCGCGAGCTAGCGTTTTACTCATCCGTATGGCGTGCGTTCGGCGTTCTCCCACGATTCCTCCGGAAAGCGGCCTATGCAGTCGCTGGTCCGGCATTGCGCAAGCGCGGCTCCCATCTGATGCTGGACTACATCCGAAAGGGCGCCGACGACAACGAGTTATTCTGGGGTGGTGCGATCAACTTCACAGAAGAGCACCGGCGCGCGCTCATGGCCCGGCGCATCGATGGATCGGGACCCCATGACGCCGTGCGGCGGTGGCACGAAGAGGCGCTCCGCCGTCTTCCGAATGCCGACTACCTGCAGCGGATGATCTGGCTGGAGTTCCGCCAGCGTCTGCCCGAACTCCTCCTCATGCGCGTCGACAAAATGTCGATGGCGACGTCGATTGAATCGCGTGTTCCGTTCCTCGATCACCGGATCGTGGAGTACACGATGCGCCTGCCGGTCGGCCTGAAACTGCGGGAGGGGATGACGAAGTACATTCTCAAGAAAGCGGTCGAAGGTATCATTCCGGACGAGATCATCTATCGCCCAAAGCAGGGTTTCGGAGCTCCGATGGATGAATGGATCCGGGACCCCTGGTATCTTTTCGTTCGGGATCTCTTCGACCGCTCGCGTCTTGTTCGGGATGGATACTTCAACCGCACATACCTCGATTCGATCCTCGCGTCACACCGGTCCGGTCGACGCAATGCTGGTCAGCTCGTCTGGAACCTGGTGAATCTGATGTCGTGGTACGAAGTGTGGTTTGAACGGAAGGCATTGTAGGTCGGTCGGCACCATCCTCTCGCTTCATCTCCAGACCTCTTCATCTCTGCTCTTTCAGCCCTACCGTGTCAACCGTGCTCACACTTGGAATCAGGTGCGAATAATCCTTGCCGCGCCCTGCGCTTTTCGGCGTATGCAAGTCCCTGTTGGCAAGGCGGTCTCACCGAACGGGATCCAATGGACGCACAGTGCAACGGCCCCCGAGATCGACCCGGCGCGCGGGTCGCTGTGGCCCGTCCATTCGGTCGGATATCCCACGATCCTGGAGGAAAATGGCAAGTTCCGCATGTGGTTTGCTGGTCTTTCGAAGGCGGAGAATCGATGGCAGATCGGTCTCGCCAACGAACAGTGATTGAACTCGAGCAGAATTTTCGCGAACCTAAGGCCTCCCCCGGGAGGCCTTCTTTTTTTCATCCGGGGCTGGCGAATGCCCTCGGATCGTCCACCAACGGAACCCCCTGCATGCGGTTTGCCAAGAGCGCGCTCATCACCTTCCTGGCGCGAGGTCTCGCTCTCCTGATCGGTGTCGCGACGAGCATCATCACCGCCAGGGCCCTCGGTCCGGAAGGACGGGGGGTGCTGGCCCTACTGTTGTTCTTCCAGGGGCTCACCGTGACGTTCGGCATGATGGGCATGAACGGCTCGATCACGTACTTCATTGCCCGTGACCCGGAACGGGCATCGGCCGTGGTACAGAATGCGTTTTCGCTGGCGGTGGCGGGCGGTGTGATTGTGGCGGGGCTGTTGTGGATCGCGGCGGCGGCAGCTCCGACGGTCGTCCTCGGCGGCATCGACATCCGATACCTGGAGATCTTTCTCCTGTCGGTCCCGTTCACATTCCTGGTGAACTATCTTCAAACGGTCTTTATTGCCCGTCAACGGTTCGTCGAATTCAACGTTCTGGACATCGCGGTCCGGTTCCTGCAGATGAGCGCGTTCGCCGTGGTACTGATCGGTCTGGGCGGCGGGACGTTCGCTGCGGTCCGGGTCGTCACGGGAGTTGCGGCTGTCGCAGGGGTGCTCTATCTCGTCCGCGTGAACCGCCTCCAACCGTTCCGTCCGGGATTTGACGTCGGGCTCTTCAAGGAAATGTTCTCGTATGGCGGCCGGGTGTGGGCGTCGAGTGTACTGATGTACGTGGCGGTTCGGGTGCACCTGCTGCTCATCAATACGATGCTCGGGGAGTCGCCCGCGGGCGTCTATTCAGTTGCGATGCAGATGGTCGACGTCGTCA
>CAYIHQ010000441.1:0-2812 GCA_964362905.1 uncultured Ignavibacteriaceae bacterium | reverse complement strand
CAACGAAAACGTTCGAAGATCGCGCGCTCGCCGGACGAACAGTCCTGCTGGCACTGCCCGGCGTGGTTCCCATCGAAGGTGGAGTGCCCATCATCGTCGATGGACAGCATGTCGGTGCTCTGGGCGTCAGCGGGGGTTTGTCGGAACAGGACGGTGTAGCGGCACAAGCAGCCCTGAACGCCTTTTCTGCACGATAGAGCAACCGCAAATCTCGAAATTTGACGGTATATTCTGATTGAATGCCGATACGTACCACGGCGAACGCCAGAACTCAGCCACCCCTCGCTTCCCAGGATCCACACATGAAGAGCTTCAGAGACAGACTTGAGAACGAGGTCATCGTCTTCGACGGAGGGACAGGAACCTACCTCTACGACAAAGGCATCTACATCAACCGATGTTTCGAAGAACTGATCCTGACCAACCCGGAATTGGTGACGGAGGTCCACCGGGACTACATCAATGCCGGTTCCGACGTCATTGAAACGAATACGTTCGGCGCCAACAGGTTCAAGCTCGCCCCCCACGGGCTCGACGCTCGGGTGCATGAGATCAACAAGAAGGGGGCGGAGCTTGCCAAAGCCATTGCGAAAGACACGACGCTGGTCGCAGGCTCGGTCGGACCGCTGGGCGTGCAGATCGAACCGCTGGGCAAGTTGTCCTACGATGAGGCGAAGGATGTTTTCAAGGAACAGATCAAAGGACTGCTCGAAGGGGGAGTTGACCTGATCGTGTTTGAGACGTTTGGGACGGTGGAAGAGCTTGTCCAAGGCGTTCGCGCCGTTCGCGAACTGAACGCCGACATTCCGATCGTTGCCCACGTCACGATCAATACCGAAGGGAATCTGCTTTCGGGAGAATCGCTCGAGCGCTTTGTGGGCGAGATCTCCAAGCATCGCGTCGACGCGATCGGGCTGAATTGTTCCGAAGGCCCGCGCCAGATGCTGGAGGCGTTGGAACGCCTTCGGCCTCTGACCACATTGCCCCTGTCCGTGCAGCCCAACGCCGGATTGCCGCAGAGCATCGGCGGCAGAAACTTATACATGACATCCCCGGAATACATCGCTGAGTACGCCAAACGCTTCATCCAGACCGGCGCGGCGATCGTCGGAGGATGCTGCGGAACGAACCCCACCCACATCAAGGCGATCCGCCGGGCGGTGCAGGCGCTGCAGCCGTCGAAGCGAATGGATGTCAAGGCGGGTTCCCTCAAAGTGGAAAAACCTGAAGAAGTGCGGGTGTGGCCGAAAGAGGAAAAGTCCCGCCTTTCGAACATGCTTGTGCAGAAGAAGTTCGTGAAGCTCGTCGAACTCGTTTCCCCCAAGGGAGTGTCTGCCGACAAAGAGGTCGCCAAGGCGCGACAGCTATTCCACAACGGCATCGATGCCATCAATATTCCTGATGGGCCCCGCGCGTCGGCCAGGATGTCGGCGCTTGCCCTCGCGGTCCGCATCCACAACGAGGTGGGCATCGAACCGGTGCTCCATTTCGCGTGTCGCGACCGGAACGTCATCGGCATGCAGTCCGACCTTCTTGGCGCGTGGGCGCTGGGGATCCGGAATATCCTCGCCATCACGGGAGATCCGCCGAAGCTGGGCAACTATCCGGATGCGACGGCGGTCTTTGACGTCGATGCCATCGGCTTGACGAACCTCCTCAACCGGCTGAACCATGGCCTGGACCTTGCCGGCAACCCGATCGGCGCTCCGACGGGATTCTCCATTGCTGTGGGAGTGAACCCCGGAGCCATCAACCTCGACGAGGAACTGCGGCGGCTGGATTGGAAGATCGAGGCCGGCGCCGAGTACATGGTGACGCAACCTGTCTTCGACGTGCGCATTCTGGAGAAATTCCTCAAACGGATCGAGCATATCCAGTTGCCGATCCTGTGCGGCATCTGGCCCCTCATCTCCTATCGCAACGCCGAGTTCATGAACAACGAGGTCCCGGGAGCGTCTGTTCCTCCGGAGATCATGGAACGCATGCGAAAGACATCGACGAAGGAAGAGGGCTTTCTCGAGGGAGTGAAGATAGCACGCGAAACGTATCACGCCGTTCGATCCGAGGTCGAAGGCGTGCAGCTCGCCGCACCCCTGGGAAGAGTGGACGCCGTCACGATGATGCTGGAGGAGTGACCTGAGGGCGTCTCGTGTTTTCTGCCGAAGCCAGGATGGGTCCCTAAACGAGTCAGGACCGAGGTACTGCGGCAGCGTAATTCCTTTTGAGTTCTTCTGCCCGTCGCATTGCCTGATCCGGGTCGATGAACCACTCGGACAGGATCCGCTTCTTCCCCCACCACGATCGCCGCCACTGCCGGACGATCCAATTCCCTGAATCTCGTGTTTCATGGATCAAGGCGATGAGCATACGCCGATCATTCAGGATGACCTTGACCACTTTCATGAGAGAATTTCCGGATCAACCACGGCCCGTTCGTACGCGCGCTTCGCGGCATCGATGGCGCCGAGTGTCGCGTTGTGGGGTTGCACTCGCACAGGAAGCTCCTGTCGGGTTTTCGTCACGATGTGCGCCACCGTCTCCTCCGGCAGACGCTCGCATACGTCGTAGAGACCGTCGGGTGATTCCTCCAGGACGTTGTGGCGTTCGAGAATATAGCGAATGGCGCGGACAATCCCGTGGGTTGGTGGGGGTACCAGCAATGCAGCCGGGACGCCGTGGTTGGGAAGGATCTGATCAACCACGGGCCTCAGACGGTCATCCGGTCGGCTTACCAGCGCCGGCAGGAGAAATCCTGGATGTGGCGGCATCGAGAGAACAGAAAAGCCCGATGATCGTCGGGCTTTCCTTTGGA
>CAYIHQ010000440.1:2441-2813 GCA_964362905.1 uncultured Ignavibacteriaceae bacterium | reverse complement strand
GTACGTGAACCCGATCGCTCCAAACAGAACAATGATGATCGAACTGACCGAAGCCAGGACGGGGCGCTCGATGAATACGGAGGAGAGGGTCATGCCGCGGGAGACGCGATCAGTTCTGAATGGTGACGTTCACGGGCGAGCCATCGCGGAGCTGCAACAAACCGGTGGTGAGGACCGTGTCGTTCTTCTGCAATCCGGACAGGATCTGGATGGTATTCTCGTTGCGGAGGCCCGCTTCGACGGGAAGGAGTCGAGCGGCACCGTTGCGGGCGACGAAGATCTTCTGGCCGTCGCGGTCCGGCATCAGGGCCTGTGTGGGCACGAGGATGGCATCCTGCTGGCGTTGCAGCACGAGGAGCACTTTTGTATAGG
>CAYIHQ010000440.1:0-2431 GCA_964362905.1 uncultured Ignavibacteriaceae bacterium | reverse complement strand
TTACGCCCCTGGACCATTTTTTAAATGGAGCGGGGCTGTAGCCTTCGGTGCTGGTTCTTTAAACGACCACGGACGCGAAGGCTGCGCGTGGCCGGGTCGATCTTCGGCTCAATGGCATAGACCGTGCCCCGGAATGGATCGCTGCTCCCTTCCACGGTGAACGAGATTTCCATCCCCACCCGTACTTGCGGTGCGTACTTCTCAGGGACCGAAAAGTCCACTTTCACGAAGCTGACGTCCTGCAGACGGGCCACCAGCGTTGTGGATGAGATGAAGCTCCCTTCGGAGACGAAGCGCAACCCGACCACGCCGTCGAACGGAGCCCGGACTTCTGTCTTCTGCACTTGTGCCTCCAACAAAGCCACCTCGGCCCGGACGGACGTTAGCTCGTTCTTCGCCTCATCATACTGTTCTTCGCTCACACCATTGATCTCCCGCAGTTTTCGTTGCCGCTCCTCCCGCTGTAAAGCGAATGTCAGCCGGGATCGCGATCGCATCAGTTGAGCCCGAAGGTCTGCATCGTTGATCTTGACGAGAAGGTCCCCCTTGTTCACCTTGGAACCTTCACGAAACGGGAGAGAAACGACCTTGCCGGAAGCCTCGGTCCGCAACTCCACTTCTTCCGCTGCCAAGATCGTGCCCGTGGCCTGGATGCTGTGATCGAACGGTTGGGGCGTGAGGATAGTGCCGATGACCGGCAGGCGCATGCCTGCGGCGCGGGATGCCTGGTTGCCACCGCGGCCCATCGAAGATTCGGCGGTGCCGCTACGGTTTGAGAACAAGATCGCGGCGGCCGCAACGACAACACCCGCGGCTCCGAGGATAATGGTTTTCGATGTCATGTTCATTCGTACCGGAGGGCGTCGATCACGTTCGATTGCGCCGCCTTCCAGGCCGGATACAGCCCAAAGAAGATGCCGACGAGCGAGGCGAACGCGAAACTGACGACGATGGAATCGATGGAGATGATGGGGTTCATGTTGCCGTACATCGTGATCACATAGGATGCTCCAACGCCGACGATGATACCCATGAGGCCTCCGACGACGCTCATGACCACCGACTCGATGAGGAATTGGGTCATAACGTCTCGTCGCCGCGCACCGATGGCTTTCCGGATTCCGATCTCCTTCGTCCTCTCGGTGACAGAGACGATCATGATGTTCATGATCCCGATCCCACCGACAAGCAGCGAGACCGCGGCGATACCCGCGAGGAGGAACGTAAAGGTCGCCTGCGTTTCTTGAAAGGTTTGGATGATGTCGGCCTGGTTGCGGATCGAGAAATCGTTGTCCTGCTCCGGGCGAAGCTTGTGTTTCTTGCGCAGGATGCGCTCGATGTCGTAGAAGGCCGTATCCGACCGGGCGGGATCCGACACCTGTGCGGTGATCTGAGAGAGAAAGTCCACTCCGAACAGGCGGCGTTGGGCCGTGGTCAGCGGAACGATGATCTGGTCGTCCGGATTATTGAAGCCGCTTTGCCCCTTGGACTCGAGCACCCCAATGACCTCGAAACTCGACCCCTGCACACGGATGATCTTGCCCACCGGGTCTTCGCTCGGGAACAGATTCTCCACGATGTTGGCGCCGATGACGGCGACCTTTGCGGCTGCCTGATTTTCGGCGTGCGTGAAATAGCGCCCCTGCATGACTGAAAAATTGCGGACATGCTCATACTCGGGCACCGTTCCCACGATGCGCGTACTCCAGTTGCGGTTCTCAAACTTGACCTGCGCCTGGCGATTGAACTCCGGAATCAACGCCATGATCGCCGTCGAGCCCTGCTCGATCGCCTCCACATCTTCCATGCGCAATCGCTGGCTCGTCCCGGTTTGCACCACCATGCCGGGACCGCCCCGGGAGGCCCCCGGACTGATAAAGAGCAAGTTCGACCCCAGAGATTGGATGCGTTCCATCACGGCTTGCTGCGACCCCTCGCCGATGGCGATCATGGTAATGACCGCGGCGACGCCGATGATGATGCCAAGCATCGTCAACAGCGAGCGCAGTTTGTTGGCAAACAGGGCGCTGAGGGCGGTGAGAAAGCTCTCGCGGAGGTTCATCCTAACGCCGCCCACCCGAGCCGGATGCCGCGCGTGCCGCGTTCGTGCTGCTGGCGCCCCCGAGCGAGTTCATGCTGCGCATGCGTTCGTTCATTTGCTCCTGCGCGATTTTGGCGCGCGAGATCGTCACGATCTCGACCTCATCACCTTCGCTCAATCCATCGAGTACGACACTTAGGTCGAAATTACTCGGGCCCACCTTGACGAGCTTCGGTGCGAACTCCACGCCCTGCTTGACGGTCACAATGCGCCAGCGCGACTCATTCTCGGGCGACGGCTGCGCCGGCCTCCGGAGCCTTCCACCCGCGCCCCCCGCCCCTCCTCCGCCGAACTGTTGGAAGGCCTGTTGTCGCTGCTCCGGCGTCATGT
>CAYIHQ010000439.1:0-2813 GCA_964362905.1 uncultured Ignavibacteriaceae bacterium | reverse complement strand
CCTGAATGTCCGCCAAAGAAGCCACCGCCCGGATCAAGATCAACAGACTGCTCGACGCGGCGGGCTGGCGTTTCTTCCCCGAAGACAACAAACCAGCGAACATCCGTCTCGAACAGAACGTCACGCTCAAGGCATCTGACCTTGAGGCGCTTGGCGACGATTTCGAGAAGACGAAAAAAGGGCTTCATCTTTGAATCTGATTAACGCTCATTTCTGTCCACAGCGGCAGAATTCAGCCTAACAGCGAGATTCGCTTTGGTGTGGACTTCTCCGCGGCTGAGGCAAACGGAGGCGACCCCTGCTTGAAGCCTGCAGGGGTGACGGAGATCGCGATGGGCTGCTGGTCGGCGAGACCAGGTGAGATAGCGGAGGACGGGGGGCCAGAATGCATCAGCGCCGAACCGAGAACGATCCGTAATTCCATGTAATAGCATGTAATACAAAAATGTATTACACCTTATTCCCATGGCATTCGAACTGATTCAAGACATCTGGTCCCGCTATGGCTTTCGGGGAAACCCGTTTGACACAGCGGCGCTCTCCACCTCGACTGGGGCGCTCCTACCGGTGAGCAAAGCAATCGTTGGCCGCGACATGGATTCTACAGAGTCCAAGATGCTTACGGGGGTTTTGCGGAGCAAAGGAGGCGGCCGCGTAGTAGTAGAAGGTGACATCGGTGTGGGCAAAACCACCTTCGTTAACTACCATCGGTATCTTTGGGAGGTTGAAGCGGAAGACAAACTCCTCACCCCAGCGACCGAGATGGCGGTTACCAACAACCTGAATGTCGCAGATTTTGTCAGCAACATCCTTGGTGCGATACTGGGGAAGATCATTCTTCTAAAGGGTGAGAAATACGTTCACGGCAGGCCACTGCTGCACGAATTGTTTCTCTTGAACCGCGTGTTTACCCACAGATCCCTCGACATACAGGCCACCCTCTACGGATTTGGAGGAGGACTAGGCCGGTCCGCTCAATCAAGCCTGCCTGAACTCACGGATGTGCAGTTGGTCTCCTATTTGGGAGATCTGGTTGCGGAAACAAAAGCACTCGGGTACAAAGGCGTCTTCCTCCACTTCGATAATATGGAACTGGCAAGCCTCCGCAATCCCGAGGAGACCCGCCAACGCTTTGAGCAGCTCCGAGACCTCCTTCAAATCCATGACGTATACTACATCTTTGTCGCTCAACGTGGCTTCTTCAAGGACATTATCAGTCCGCTCGAACGCGTACGAAGCGTGTTCTCCGGATTCCCCATCTCAGTGCCCCCGCTGACCAAGGATCAATTGGTTGAGGCAATTCAACGCCGATACGAATTATTAGCCATTCATCCCGATCGTTACATCCGTCCGGTTGACGACACGCTGCTCGGCTACCTCTATGACCTGTATGACGGCAAGATTCGATTCATCCTCGACGCAGTCACAAGCATCGTTACAAATCTCCCGCACGTGGGAACAGAAACACTTGATGTGTCCGCCGCCAAAACCTATCTCGCGGAACTCGTTATTGACCGACTCCGCCATGAACTGACAGGCAGAGAGTGGGATGTTCTCAGAGTAGCCGTACGATTGGGGAGCTTTACCAACGCTCAAGTCACTCGCGCACTGAAGCAGCAACGACAAAACATCAGCAAGTATTTCAATTCATTGCTCCAAAAGCGGTTGATCTATCCACACCATCGTCAGGGGAGACAGATTTACTATTGTGCCAGTGAGGATGTCCGGATTATTCGAGAAGTACCAACAAAGGTACTCAAGAGGCTTCTAAACTAAGGTCGCTCGGGGCAAACCGTTCACCGTTCCTGTTCACTCGTCTGGAACTCGCCATGGCCACATCCAAACCCAAGACCACCCGCACAAAGAAGAGCGTTGCCCAGTTCATCGCGGCCCTCAAAGATCCACAGCAGATACGCGATTCGAAGACGTTCGTCGCACTGATGCGCAAGGCCACCGGAAAACCGCCCGCCATGTGGGGACCGAGCATCGTGGGGTAGGAACGATGACCCTCTATCTGATGGTGGGACTCCACGACCGGAGGGATCTGCTCCGGAGACTCGGGCAGCACTCGACCGGAAAGGGTTGCCTCTACCTGAAATCACTCGAGGGCGTCGACATGAAGACTCTGGAGGAGCTGATCCGATATTCAATGCGGAGACTGAAGAAGGTATTCGTGTGATGGCCGAGGGGATTGACGTCCCTCGACTTCGCTCGGGACAAGATTGACGATGTGCGATGATCAGGAAATGGGAGTGGGGAACGGGAATTGCCGGGCAGGGGGCTTGTGACCCGCGCCACGGCGACGGGCGTGGCAGTTGGTGATCTTTCAGTCGGCCGAACGCCATGCTCTCCGAGATCCCATATGTCAAGAATATTCCGGATGAACCGCGCCGGCGGTGGTTTGCGGACGATGACTTCGACCTGATCGTCTGGTATGCACCTGACGAGCGGATTGTGGGGTTCCAGTTGTGCTACGACAAGCGGAAGGACCAACGCGCTTTCACCTGGAAAGAGCCGGGGTCCACACGCCACGACCGGGTGGACGACGGCGAGAGCGATCCAGGCCAGTACAAATCCACCCCCATCCTCATCCCCGACGGCGCATTTGACGCGACCAGAATCGCCGGACGCTTCAAGAAAGAGAGCGCTGAGATCGATCCGACCGTCGCATCATTCGTCCTCCAGAGACTGCTTGAATGGAGAGCGCCAAAGCCAGAGATACGGAGACCGAGGTTGTGGTAGAGAGATGTCAGTAGCCAGTAGGCATTATGGAGTATGCAGGTGCGGGCAGGTGGGGGACGGGAGAGGGACAG
>CAYIHQ010000438.1:0-2817 GCA_964362905.1 uncultured Ignavibacteriaceae bacterium | reverse complement strand
ACCGACGGCACCCGGAACGGAAAGACCTCGAGCGGGTGGTGACTGACGAGCCGCGCAAAGATGAGCGACGGACCGAGGAGAAAGAGGAGCTGCGACAAGAGCGTCACCAGCCGCACGGTCTGGACATTGTCTTCCGTGACGGTAAGGTCGCCCATGGCGAGGAAGGTCATGATCCCTCCCCCCACTTGATACAAGAAGAACACACCGACCAGAACCAGAAGTCCGAAGACGGCGGGCGGCATGTTTCGATCCTGGAGGAACGTGGAGGGTTCCCCGGGTCCGTTCGGCAGCGTGGGTTCCATCAGCGGGCGTGGAGGATCATGGCCGCCAACAGCGGAACCATGATCTCATGATGGCCGGTGAACTGGTAGCCCCGACCGTATTTCTGGGTGGGACGCTCGACCACATTCATCGTCGGCCGATAGTGGCGGATCATGTCGAAGTTGGCCGTCGTGAATCCCTTGGCGCGGTGGCCAAGGTTGCGGGCGACCGTGAGGGCCTTCAGGAAGACCTCCGGCAGAATGACGGCTGAGCCGATGTTCAGCACCACGCCACCTCCGGTCAGGTCCTTCACAGAATGGACGAACACCCGGAAGTCGCGGAACGTCATCTCTCCCGTCGCGGCGCCGTCCATCGAGGGCTGCTGGTGCACGATGTCCGTGCCAATCGCGGCGTGGACGGAGACGGGAACGCCGAGTTCATAGCAACGTGCGAGGATCGAGACCTTGCGGTTGCGGGCCTTCAGCGCGATCAGCTTCTTGGCGAGCGCCTCTCCGTACCCTTCTGATCCGTCGGCCATTCCTTTGATGAGGGCCTTGTTGATGAACTCGCCGGTTTCGCGGGACATGCCAAACGTTCCGTCCATCAGGTTCACGGCCACGTCCTCCGACGTGTGACCCCACATGGCGGTCTCCACATCGTGGATGGCGGCGGCGCCGTTCATGGCCACGTGGGTGATGATTCCCCTCTCGAGGAGATCGATGAGGACGGGAGCCAGCCCCACTTTGACCACGTGTGCTCCCATCATCACAATGACGGGCTTGCGGGCTTTGCGCGCCTTCCGAATGTCACGGGCCACCGTGCGCAGATCTCCGGCAACGAGGATGTTCGGAAAGGAGTCCAGGAACCGGCGTAGCGACACCGGTCCGCTCGGAAGAGCCTTGGCGAAATCCTTCGGCTTCACCTTGCTCTTGCGCGCAGCAATCGAAATTGTGCGAACGCCCGAGAGGTCTATTTGTTGGTAGCGTGCCATGGGTGTGGTGAAAGTCCGAAATGCGAAATGACAAATGCTAAACGTTGGTTGGTGCTGATTTCTTGTTCAAGGCTGATCGTAGATGCCCCAACGTTCGACAACTACTTGATCCGCGCCTTGAGCGGGCCACGAAGCCCGGAGTACTCGCGCAGCTCTGCTTCGATGGACCCAACCGCGACCTTCGTGCTGACCTTGACTGGTATCCGACGTTCATCGTTTGACAGCCAAATGAGGATGCGCCCGTCGCTCTTGAAAAGGCCGCCCTCTTTAATAAGCGGTTCGATGAGGAAGCAATCGAACGTGCCGGCGTCGACCGAAACCTTCTGGAAACCGAGGAATCGTACGGCCAGCGTGTAAGCCGAATCCTTGTAGAAGTTCGTCAACTCAGTCCGCTGTCCCGGCCGCATGTGTCCAAAATCGAACGTGCGCGAGAGGTAGAGGGCAGAAACGACATCCTGAACGTGGGGGGGAATGGCGTACTCTCCGTCCTTCGTCCGCGCCACGCCCCGAAAATGGTCGAAGACCGCCTCGAAGTCCCGCTCGTACCCCCCTTCCCGGATCCGCTGCGTGAAGCGCCAGGGGAACAGCCCAGACTCGTCCACGATTGTCTCATACTTGTCTTCGACTCTGTAGATCCACGAGAACGAAGGCGTCGAGTTGACGGTAAACTGGATGCGGAATGCTGTGCGGCCATGAACAGTATCCATGGACGGGATCGCGAACACCGCCTCGCCGGCCGTGAAGAAGGAGTAGCCGACATCGTAGACCAGCCGTTCGCCGACGCCGAACGCGGATTGCTCAATCCGGCGGAATGACACATCAACCGAATCCCGGCCGACTTGTCCGAAAGCGGCCTGCGTAACGATCAATATGAGCGAGATGAGATAAAGCAATGAGGGACCGCGACGTTCGGCTTTCGGCAATCCGCGTCAAGATACCATTCTGTCACCCCCGAATGCTGCTGTCGGGGGCCGCATTGATGATTTGGAGCGGTTCCCGTCAGCAACGTGCGGGAACGACGACTGATAGACTGAATTGTACACCATTGCCGGGAATTTCACCAGCTACCTACCCTATCAACTCCTTTGCCGCTTCCGCGACGCTCTCCACCGATATCTGTTCCATGCACACGTTGCCGGAGCAAATGCCTCCGTGGCACTGCGGACACTTCCGGCGGTCCGGTGTAAACGTCGCGACGCGATCTCCCAATGGCCCCCACCGTGTTACGCTGGCTGCCGCGAGAGGAGGATAGAATCCGATCACCGGCGTCCCAACGGCCGCCGCGATATGCAGCGGTCCAGTGGAATTGGAGATGAACAACCGCGCGGTCTTGATGAACGCAGCAAGCTCCATCAACGAGAAGCGGCCGACGCAGGCATGAGCGACGCCACCCGCTCCATTCACAATCTGGCGAACCAGCTGCTCTTCCTGAGTGTTTCCGGTAACGACGCCCTTCATGGTTCGCGCGAGTCCAGCTGCCAGTTCAGCGAAACGGGAGGCGGGCCAGTCTTTTGACGATCCTCCCGTCCCCGGATGAAGGATCACGAACGGCTCTGACGCTTTCA
>CAYIHQ010000437.1:0-2828 GCA_964362905.1 uncultured Ignavibacteriaceae bacterium | reverse complement strand
TCGACGTGAAGGATGAACAAATTGACGATTGCCGAAGATTCTTCGCGGCCCGCGTGATCGCGAACTGCGTGTTCGCCGTCGAAGACCTGACCCGCATTACGCATGAGAACCGGTTCGATCTTGTGCTGTCGGTCGACGTCATGGAGCACATCGCGGATGACGTGACGGTGTTCCGGAACTTCCATCGCGCCCTGCGGCCCGGCGGCCGGTTGTTCATCAACACCCCTTCGGACCTGGGCGGCTCCGACGCTCACGGTCCCGACGACTCGTCGTTCATCGAAGAGCATGCGCGGAACGGATACAATGCGGACGAGATGCGCACGAAGCTCGCCGCCGCAGGATTCCGGGTGGAGTACATCCGCTACACATACGGCCCGTTCGGCAGCGCGGCGTGGCGGCTGGGGATCAAGATCCCCATGGTGCTTCTGAATGTCTCGAAGGCGTTCTTCGTGGTCCTGCCGTTCTATTATGTGATTGCCCTGCCCATCGTGCTGCCGCTGATGGCCCTCGATGTCCTGCTCGAGAATCGACGCGGGACCGGACTGAACGTGTTGGCGGTGAAGAGCGGTGAAAAGTGAAAGGTGAGATGTGAAACGTGAGGTGTGAATGGTGAATCGTTCCCGCCCGCCGGCGGCGGGATGCACACAGCGCACAAGAGAAAAGCGAATTCTCGACAATCTTCTTTGTCCTGAATCCCGAATTCTAATTTCTGAGTTCTTACTCCTGTCTCCTGACTCCTGTATTCTTCTTTGAAAAGCGTCCTCATCATCTCCTACTACTTCCCGCCCTCCGGCGGTCCGGGCGTCCAGCGGGTCCTGAAGTTCGTCAAATACCTGCCGGCCTTCGGCTGGAAGCCGGTCGTGTTGACGGTGGAGAACGGTGATTTCCCCGCCCGCGACGAGTCGCTCCTCCAGGAGATCCCTCCCGACGTCCGCGTCTATCGCACGAAGATCTTCGAGCCCTACGCGTGGTACCGAAAGCTGACGCGAAAGCCGCCGGGATCTCCCGTCGATGTTGAAAATATCCCTCAGGGTGACCGAAAGCGCTCCATCATGGAACACGTGGCGGGTTTTGTGCGGCAGACGTTTTTCATTCCGGACGCGAGAATCGGTTGGTACGCGACGTCGGTGGCGGAAGCGATGCGCATCGTGCGCACGGAAGGGATCGACGCGATCTACACCTCGTCGCCTCCGTACACGGCGGCCCTGATCGGGGCGGAAGTAAAGCGTCGCACCGGACTGCCGTGGATCGCTGGATTCCGGGATCCGTGGACGGGTTTCCTTTCTGCTCCCGACCGATGGGCCATTCCGGACGCTGTCGACCGTTGGCTCGAGAAACGTGTGTTCACCGAGGCGGATCTCATCGATTGTGCCTGGCAGGGAATCATCGACGACTTCGCCGCGAAGTTCCCGCACGGCAATCTTCACAAGTGCGTGCATCTGCCGAACGGATTTGACCCGGACGACTATCCGGCGGTGGAACGGCCCGCGAATGACCAGTTCACGCTCACGTATACCGGCTCCATGTATGGCAAGAGAAATCCTGCGACGCTGCTGCGCGCCGTCGAAGCCGCCGTCGCAGCGGGCGAGGTCGATCCCGCAAAGGTCCGGCTGAAGTTCATCGGCCGGTTCGGGAGTGACGTGAAGGAGATGCTCCGCATTTCTGCCATCGCATCCAGCATCGAACAGGTCGGCTATGTCCCGCACCAGGAGAGCGTGCGTCAGTTGCTTCTGGCGGACATGCTGCTGCTGGTGGTGGACGAATCAAAGGACAGCCGGGCGATCGTGCCTGGCAAGGTGTTCGAGTATCTCGGTGCGCGGCGTCCCATCCTTGCGCTCACCGATCCCGAAGGGGCGGCCGCAGCCATTGTGCGCGACACGGGCTCCGGGACGGTGGTCGCCAATCAGGACGTGGACGGCATTCGCCGCGCGTTCGTTGAGTGTTATCGGAATTTTGTCTACCATGTTTCCGGCCCACCGTCGAATGGCGAAGCCGTTCGTGCCTACGAACGGCGCGAAGTGACCCGACGGCTCGCCGAGCTGCTCGCGTACGTCGTGCAGCGCCGCTGACTACCGACCTGCATTCCATCCCCTCATTTCAAATGAGCACAGCCCAGAAGCAGCGCACCTCCCGCAAACCGGTTCGGGAGGACAAACCTCTTGTGTCCGAGCGGTACCGACACGTCGTGGCCATCGTCGGGTTGGCCCTCGCGATTCTCATCTTCCTGTTTCCCGTGGTGTTCGGGGGAAAGACGTTCCTCGGGCCAGACTCCATCGCCTCCCACAGCTTCGACACCTTCCTGAAGGACGCGCATGGTCAGGGCATCTTCCCGCTGTGGAACCCGTACATCTTCTGCGGCATGCCGGCCTACGGGAGCCTGACGGTGACGGGGGACCGGTGGTACGACTTTACGGGTTGGATCATCAACCATGCGTCCGTGCTCTTTCAAGGCGTCGTCGGCAACGGTCAGGTGACGTGGGTTGTCTTCTACTATCTCCTCTTCGCGGCGGGAATGTACTTGCTCGCCTATTCGAAGGTCCGCAATGCTCTCGCGGCGTTCGTCGCCGCATTCGGAGCCGTCTTCTCGATGTACATCATCATCTGGATCATGACGGGGCACAACACGAAGATCGCGACGATGGCCCCGTTCCCGTTCCTCTTCTACGTGGCGGACCGCCTGCGAGAGAGGTTCCAATGGCTCTGGGCGTTGATGGCGGTCGTGCTTCTGCACTTCATGTTCACGCCGAGCCATGTGCAGATGATCTTCTACGCGGCGCTGGCGTTCGGCGGGTACTACCTGATGTTGACCGTGCTCGCGCTGCGTCATA
>CAYIHQ010000436.1:0-2828 GCA_964362905.1 uncultured Ignavibacteriaceae bacterium | reverse complement strand
CTTCCTGCGATTGATTTTTGTGGAAAACTAAATTGGTAAAATTCAAGGTTATTTTTTAGGATCCCAAACAATATGTAAACCAAGAGTACGACCATGTGAACCGCCGCCTCCAATAATCCATGTAATATTTTTTCGCACTGTCTTAGGAAGTGCCGCGAGTACTTCTGCAAATTTTTCCGGTGTGGGCCTGTCTAATATTCCTGGACCAATTACTATGGGTAATGTTGCTTCGTGAGCACTTTCCCAAATCTTTTCTACATTAGCGTCTGGAGATACAATAATTTTCCGTTCAGCTTTTTCAAGTTCTGCTAGTTCAACAATTTTTCCTTCCCTATAATGCATTTCTCTTGGCTCATCAAGTAATTTATTCTTCAATAATGGATTCTGTAGAATATTTTTCACCACAAGCGCTGCATTCCAATCATACATCCGCCATATAACCTCTCCGGGATCTAAAAAAATTGTGTATGGATAACCGCCACGGTTTGAAACATTTTGTCGCTGGCGCAGAATTATAAATCTTTTACCGATTTCCTCACCTACTCCAAAAGATACATCTCCATTTTCAGAAGGTTCTTCGGGATATGCAAGCCCATAATAATCTTGCATCATTCCTTCTGGTTTTTCGGACCAACGACCAATTCGACCTTGTCCTTGAAAACCAGTCCCTCCATATGCTAAAAATGTTTGCGGTCTTGTCAGAAATTTGCGTTTTTCTAAAATTTGTTTCAATGACATCTCCCCAACTTTTATCTGCTCCAGTATATCCTGTTTAGCTTTGAAAAATTCCTGATAAGAGATATCCCTTTTCAAACCAAACTTTGGGGCTAAACTGGTTGCCTCTCTTTTAGCTTTTTCTGATTCGGTTGGTAAATTACTTACATGCGCTTTTAGCTCTGCTATATGGCTATTTATGGCCGATTCACGGGCTTTATCTTTAATTCTTCCGAATATACCTTTTTCTAATCCAGCAAGTTGCACCTGTAGTTCAGACGTTTGTCTTTCTAAATTTTCTTGAACAGAAGCGCGGTCATAAGCAAGGCGCAGTAATTCTTCCAGAGGTTTCCAACTTTCTATTTTATCTTTATGTTTCTGAATTTCCCCTTGCAAAAGAGTTTCTTGCTTCGTAATCTCTTCAAGTTCGTCTTGTATTTCTTTTTCAATTTGCTCTTTTGATTTACTTTCTGTTTCAAGTTTTTCTTCTTTTACCTCTGTTCGCCTTCTACCGGATACATTTAATTTAAACAATTCTTCCTTTTTTCGTTGCAATGCAACCTCTCTTAATTTAGGATCGCCACCATCAAACATCCTATTTGTATGCTCGTGTTCTGAAACTACGCCAGCCGCTTTCTTCGCTTCTTCTAATTCAACTGGTGTTTTTATTTCCAAGTCTTCCTCGGGCGCATTAAATGGATTGAATTTTTCTTTGTCCATAAAGATAGTTTAAAACATTTTTATAATACCACTATAATGCAATTTTCCACAAAAATCAATCGCAGGAAATGAGCCGTTAGGATTTTGGAGTGAGCTATTAAAATTAAGCTTTGGATATTATATTTTTTACTTCATCAATCACTTTTTGCTGTAGTTTGTTTGCATCTACCACATAATTCGCGTATTTCTTTTGGGTGATCCCATGTTTCAAAAATTCAGGAATAGCAACTTTGGTGTCATATTCATTTAGATGGTTTTGCCCGAATCTTATTTTTCTCCTTTCAATTATCATTTTTTCAGGCAAATCAAGATAAATTTTTGTATCAAGAAAATCTCTAACTTTTTTATTTTTGAAAAGCATAAACCCCTCAATCAAAATATATTTTCTGGGGTAAAGTGTAATCGGTTTTGGTTTGCCACCTTTTCTTTTTGGAAAATCTTTTGTCTTTACGATTTTCCCAGCTTTCAGTTTTTTCAGATCGGAAAATAATTTATCAAATTTCAAATTTGAAGGCAGTTCCCAGTTTGGGAATCCAAATTTTTTAGGAAATGTTTTTGGAGACTTAAAATAATCGTCTAATTTTATATGCTCGTATAATTTTGATTTTTTCTCCAAAATTCTACACAAACTACTTTTGCCGGCGCCAGATGGCCCGACTATTCCGATGAAAATACTTTTGTCAATTTTTTTCATATTTTTTCCATCGCTGTTTCAGTTTTACCAACCAAATGTTCATTTAAAATTTCTAAGTCAGATTTCTCAGCTTTTTTGCTAGTTAAATTTTCTGGTTCAAATTGTTCCATATTAGAAACAAATATAACACAAAACAGCCATTGACAGCAAAACTCAATCTGCTATACTTTCAATACAAAGTGCCGAAAGGCTCCGAGAGACCCCGCGAAAGCGGGGTTTCGATTATCTGATGAAATTTCGGAGTTTCTCTCTCATTTTTGCAAAAATATCAGCTTCGATTTTATATAAATTTCTTTTCAGTCTTTTTATGCTTATCAATTTTAGTTGCGCTAGAATCACAGAAACTTTTTCGTTATTTGGGTCAGTAAAATTAAAATAAAAATCAAAGGGTTTTTGTTTGGTTGAAAGCGGAATACACCAAAACATATGATTGTTGAATTTCTTGATGACAAGCACCGGCCTTGAAAAATTATCTCCACTTCCGTTTTGTTCGTGCCCGATATTTTTACCCAAAGACGACATCCAAACCTCGCCTTCTTGCGGAAAATAATTCAAGTTCAGTTCATCATTTTCAGATTGAATCTTTTTCTTTAATTTATTCCAAGAGTCATACTCTTTTATCTCTTCGTTCATAATCTTATTCTCGCAGATTTTTAAGATTTTTTCAATTTCCCAACGGCTCATTTCCTGCCATTTGAGC
>CAYIHQ010000435.1:0-2837 GCA_964362905.1 uncultured Ignavibacteriaceae bacterium | reverse complement strand
GAAATTCCAAGGACATCTTCAACGACGTCGAAGGCGCTCTGGTGGGCGACATTCTTCTCCATCCAGCCGACCGCCAGGTGCGCATCGACCTCCGCACGGGTGTCGCGATCCTCCTGCAGTTCTTCGGCTCACGGGCCAACGTGATGCTGGTGGGGCAGGACGGGCGGATCCATGACGCGTTCCTGCGTACTCGAGAGACCATCGGCTCCGCGGTGGAGGATTGGCCTCGCACCCCTCCTCCAGCTCTCACCGTCAGTTCCCTCTCCGATCGACTCGGCGCCGATCCCGAGGCGCCTCTCTCCTCCGCGCTGAAGAGAGCGGTTCCTTCGTTCGGCACGGTGCTCATCCGAGAAGTGCTTTTTCGCGCAGGAGTGGAGGGACGGGAACCCGTGCGGTCCATTCCACCGAGAACACTCGCCTCTGTGGCCGAGGTGTCGATGTTCGTGCTTCAGGCGGTCACATCTTCCCCCCGTCCCGTCATCTATTATAGAGAGCTCGAGCCGGTGGAATTTGCTCCGGCTCCGCTGGCGCACCTTGCCCACCTCCGCGTGGAGGAACAGGCCAGCGTCAGCGACGGTGTGCGGAAATTCATCGGCACGTCGCGCCGCCGGTCGGACCTCACCCGGACGGTCTCGCACCTCCTCGACGCCCTCCGCAAGGAGGCCGAGCACGCCGAGACCACCATGGGCCGCATCCACGCAGAGGTGCCCGGAACGCTGGATGCCGATCGGCACGAACGCTACGGGAAACTTCTGCAAGTGCATCTTTCCCAGATCGTCAAGGGGCAGCGCGAAGCGATCGTGGAGGATCTGTTCTCCGACGGCCGTGAGGTCATCGCGATCCCGTTGGACCCCCACCTGACACCCGCCAAGAACGCCGAACGGTACTTCGATAAGGCACGGAAAACCCGCACAGCAATCGCCGAACAGCGGTCGCGGCTGATCGCGCTCGAGGAACGGCGGCGCACGGTCACGCCCCTGGTGGACGAGGCGGAAGACATCACGACGCCGGAGGAACTCGACGCCTTCACCGAACGACATCCGGTGATCCTGAAGCAACTGGGTATTCGCACGGGCGGAGGTGCGCATCGGGGCAAGGAGGAGGCACGTCCTCCGTTCCGCATCTTCACCGTGGAGGGCGGCTTCCAGGTGTGGGCAGGAAAGAGCGGCGAGAACAACGACCTGTTGACCACGCGGCACACGGCGAAGAACGATCTGTGGTTTCACGTCCGCGGGGCCGGAGGATCGCACGTTGTCTTGAAGGTCGGCACGGGACACGGCGAAGTGAGCAAACGAGCCAAGGAACAGGCGGCGGCCGTCGCTGCATATTTCAGCAAGATGCGCAAGGGATCGCTCGTACCAGTCGCGATGTGCGAGGGAAAATTCGTGCGCAAGCCCCGCGGCGCTTCTACCGGGACGGTGGTCGTGGAACGCGAGACGGTCCTCTTTGTCAACCCTGCGTTGCCCGCGGTCACGAAGACCTCCCCCGAGTGAGAAAAGCAAATGGCGTACTCCTTCCCACATCGTTCGTATTGGTTTTCCGCCGTCGTGGCGGCCGCGCTCCTGTGGACAAATTCCATCGGGCAATCGACGGCTCCGCGCCCCAGTCTGTCCGGGTTGATCCGCTCCAGCTGGACCATCGACGACGGACTTCCGCAGAACACGGTCAACGACATTCTCCAGTCGCGGAACGGCTATGTCTGGGTCGGTACCCAGGAAGGCATGGCGCGCTTCGACGGAATGCTATTCACCGTGTTTGCCCGCCGAACGGCGCCCGACCTCCCCAGCAACATCGTCACATGCCTCCTGGAGGACCGATCCGGACGGATCTGGATCGGCACGAATGCAGGCCTCGCGTTCTTTGAACGCGGACGTATCGCGCCGGGGGCAACGGAACTTGCCGGGCGGGTCATTCGAGAGATCATCGAAGACCGGGACAGTTCATTGATTGTGGGAACCACGCGGGGCCTCTTCCGCGTGCGGAATGGTGTGGCGAGCCCGATGGATCTGCCGGGGTCGTCTTCAGCGTGGGACGTCCGGGCGCTGGTGCGACACTCCGACGGCAGTCTGTGGGTTGGAACGGAGCAGAATGGCCTGTTTCGATGGACCGGACGCGCGCTGGAACACTTTGGACCCGGCACCGGGCACGGTGGGGTGACGATCAACGCGTTGATCCAAGACGGCGCGGGCGACCTATGGGTGGGGATGTCCGGAGAGGGATTACGATTGCTGCGAGATGGCCGGTTTCTGACAGTCCCGCTGGGGTCGACGCAGCCATCCGTCTCGATCTATGCGCTGTACCAGGTGACGTCGCACGGGATGTGGGTAGGCAGTTCTCTCGGTCTTTTCCAGGTTGCAGCCCGGAACGACGGGTTCGACGTGACGGCGTTGAACGTGGCCAACGGACCTCAGGTGTGGACAGTTTCCGCGTTGTTGTTCGATCGCGAACGTTCTCTCTGGGTCGGCACGTTGGGCCGCGGCCTGCATCATTTTGCCGCGGGCAGCTTCGCCTCGCGGGCGGACCTCAGCCGGCTCGATCAGACGTTTGTGTTCTGCGTTTTTCGAGATTCCCGGGACCGAATGTGGATCGGCACCGACGGAGACGGCGTCCACATCGTGAACAGTGAGCGAGGAATCCGGCATTTGTCGGCTCGCGACGGCCTTCCCGACAACAGCGTGCATACGATCTATGAAGCCACGCGGGGGACGATGTGGTTGGGGACCACGGGGGGCGGCCTTGTGGAGTACCGGGACGGAGTGCAACGGGTCTATTCGACCGACAACGGGTTGCCCAACAACTACATCCAGGCGCTGACGGAAGATCGGGAGGGGTATCTT
>CAYIHQ010000434.1:0-2839 GCA_964362905.1 uncultured Ignavibacteriaceae bacterium | reverse complement strand
TTCTTCTTCGCCGAGCCGAAACATCTGCAGCTCCCCCCGGCATCGATCACGACGGAATGGCGTCGTCAAACGCATGGAACATGCCTCCTCCGCCTCACGTCGGACTCTCTCGTTCGCGCCGTCGTTCTTTCTGTGGACGGTGAGGATATTCTGTTCTCGGACAACTGGTTCGATCTGGACCCCGGTATCACGCGGACCATTTCATTCGCTGCGAACATGGAAGATGGGCTGATGCAGAAGCGGTTGCGGGTGAGGGCGCTCGCGGCCGGCGTGATGAAGGGCGACATCCGAACGACGGTGAAAAAGATATGAACCTCCCGGGAGCGGTTTCCATCCTCGGACCAGACAATGTGCATTCAGTGAACGACCAACCGTTTTGAAGGAAGGGACCACCATCATCATGAAACGTGAAGAATTCAACACCTGGCGCCATGGGCCGCGCATCGATCCTGACCGAGCGCGTGTGCTCCTCAAGCCGTTCGTTCCCGGCGATGAGGCCAGGATCCGAGGTATCCTCACGCGCGTCTCGACGATCACAGATGGAGAGGCGCGGCAGCTGCTCGAAGCCGTTCGTGCGGAGTTTGGCGGGCGTCATCGCAACATCGAAAGAGCATTCACGAACCGGTTTGAGCAGATCAGGCATCTCCTTCCGGCGAGGATCAAGCCATCACGGTCGCAACGTCTCCTGATCGGATCATACTTCTGTTGCGAGTACTCTCTGGAGGCGGCGGCGCTGTTCAATCCCTCCGTCGTCCCGCATCCCGACCAGCAGGGTGTTCCCGAAGGGTCGCTCCGGTTCATCATGAGTCTGCGGGCGACCGGCGAGGGACACATCTCTTCCATCGAATTCCGCTCCGGGCTTGTCGACGGCCAGGGGAATGTCACCCTCGACCAGCCAGGCCGATTTGTCAGCCTGCCGCACGTGGAGGCCGATCCGTCGTACGACCGCGCGGTCTTCGAGAGCACGCTGCAACATGAGGGATGTCTCGATGCCTCGATGACGAAGATCCTGCGGCCTCTGCCCAGGAGGTTCAAACGTTCACATCTGATGTCGCAGATCGCACGATTTCGGAAGTTGAACAAGCGGTTGTCGGCCAAACAGACCCGTTCCCTAGAGCGTGCAGAGGCACTCGCGGAACTGAATTACACCATTTCATTTTCCAAGGATCAACCCCTGCCGGAGCGGGCGATTTTCCCCGTGTCATCGTACGAAAGCAACGGCATTGAGGATGCACGGTTCGTCCGATTCCTTGATGAACACGGCGGAGCGACGATCTACGCCACGTATACTGCCTACAACGGCCGAACAATCAAACCGCTTATAATCGAGACGTCCGACTTTCTCCGGTTCAACGTCCGTTCGCTGAGCGGCGACGCGGCGCAGAACAAAGGCATGGCGCTATTTCCTCGCAAGGTGCGGGGCCGCTTCGCCATGATCTCGAGGCATGACGCGGAGAGCTTGTACATCGTCACCTCCGACCATGTCCACATCTGGGACGGCCCTCGGGCTCTCCTGACACCGACCTTTCCCTGGGAGTTCACTCAGATCGGCAACTGCGGTTCCCCAATCGAGACCGAGGCCGGCTGGCTGCTGTTGACACACGGCGTTGGACCAATGCGTAAGTACTGCATCGGCGCAATACTGCTGGACAAGGAAGATCCGTCCCGGATCATCCGCAGGCTCCGTTCACCCTTGATCATGCCCGACGAGACAGAGCGCGAAGGGTATGTGCCGAATGTCGTGTACACGTGCGGTGCGTTGATCCACAACGGCCGGTTGCTCCTTCCCTATGCGATGTCCGACTACGCCACACGCATTGCAAGCGTGTCGGTCGACGAGGTGCTGCAAAAGATGGAATAACGCGTGGACTGTTCGAAGTCCTTGCTCTTGCTCACACCCCGGCCGATTGCTTCCCCGTGAGAATGCGCCTATGTTTGGGAAATCCGCCCCATGGGTTCCTCATCCACATCTTCGCTGGCGCCGATTGAACAGGATATCCTACGGACAATCCTGTACTTCGATGTCTTTCATCATCCACTGACCGCTCCGGAGATCGTTGAATTCTGTTCTGTTCGGGGGATCTCCCAGGAGAGAGTTGAAGCGCTCTGCCGAACCGGTGCGTTGCAGCCACTGTTGCGTCATGAGGATGGCTACTACTCGTTCGCAGCTTCGACCACCATTACACTCTCCGCGCGCCGGGAAAAACAACGACAGGCCGAACGTCTTTGGCCGATCGCCCGTGCCATGAGCCGGTTGATCGCCCATTTTCCCTTTGTCCGGGGTGTCTTTGTTTCCGGCGAGCTGGCCAAAGGCGTCGCCGGCCCCGAGTCCGACATCGACTACGTCATCATTACCGCCGAACGCCGTTTGTGGCTGTGTCGCACCTTCCTCATTCTCTTCAAAAAGATCTTTCTGCTGAACCGCCGGAGGTATTTCTGCATCAACCATCTGCAGACGGTGGAGCATCTCGATAACGCGGCACGTTCGTACTACGCTGCTGTGGAAGTAGCCACGCTCCGCTCCATGACAGTCCCTGATCTCCGGGCTGCGGCACGTTTTCCGCGGCGTCACGAAGTAGGTTGCGATCCGTGGCTGCGGTGCACTTGGTGCACGCAACGACCCTCGCGAACTCTGTGTGCCATGCGATCGGTGTATTCATGTCGAGTGGCTAACGGCTGGAGCTAAGCTGCGCCGGTGCGTTGTAGGACAAGATGATGTCTCAGTTAGTAGTTCGTTTACTTCTACTCAACTCGTTGGATCTGGTACACTCGTTCCACAATGGACCCGCGAAGCACCGAGCGCAGCTTGAATACTATGACAGAGTCAAGCTGTTTTCAG
>CAYIHQ010000433.1:0-2850 GCA_964362905.1 uncultured Ignavibacteriaceae bacterium | reverse complement strand
CGCATTCCGCTTGAGCGCGGGGTCTACGCGGCCATGCAGGGTCCCATGCTCGAAACACGCGCCGAGTATCGATTCCTGCGGACGATCGGAGCAGATGCGGTCGGCATGTCCACCGTGCCAGAGAACATCGTGGCAGTGCATATGGGCATGGAGGTGCTCGGGTTTTCGATCATGACGGACGAGTGCTTCCCCGACGCGTTGAAGCCCGTGACGCTCGAAGAGGTCATTGCGGTGGCCAATGCGACGGAGCCCAGCATGACGCGCCTCATGACAGAGGTCGTGCGCCGCCTCCCCGGCGGAGACGGGCGCTGATCTGGTCAGCGCGGTCGTCTCGGCCATCCTTTGGATGGTCGACTGGCTTCGCGACAAGAATTGATCCCTCCACCCATCGACACCATGTTCAAGCAAATCAGCGACAAGATCAATTACGCCGACCTGGACGCGTCCGTGCGCCGGTTCTGGGACGATCGCAGGGTGTTCGTCCGCAGCATCGAAGCGCGTGACGGGCGCCCGGTGTATTCCTTTTTCGAGGGTCCGCCGACGGCCAACGGAAAGCCGGGCATCCATCATGTCATGAGCCGCACGTTGAAGGACCTCGTCTGCCGGTACAAGACAATGCAGGGTTTCCAGGTCCATCGGAAGGCCGGGTGGGATACGCACGGCTTGCCCGTGGAGATCGAGGTCGAGAAAGCGCTGGGCTTCAAGCACAAGGACGACATCGTCCGGTACGGCGTCGCGAAATTCAACGACGAGTGCAGGCGGTCCGTCTGGAAGTACAAGACGGAGTGGGAAGAGATGACCCGCCTCATGGGGTATTGGGTCGATCTCGACGCGCCGTATGTGACCTTTGAGAATTCGTACATCGAGTCCGTGTGGTGGGCGCTGCGTCAGTTCTACGACGGGGGCCTCATCACCAAGGGTTACAAGGTCCAGCCGTACTGCCCCCGGTGCGAAACACCGCTGTCGAGCCATGAAGTCTCCCTCGGGTACAAGGACGTCAAGGACCCCTCCGTCTACGTACGGATGAAGGTAAAGGGGGAGGCACAGACGTCGTTCCTTGTCTGGACCACCACGCCGTGGACGTTGATCTCCAATGTCGCGATCGCCGTGCATCCGGACGTGGAGTACGTCAAGGCGGACCTGAAGGGTGAGTTCTTCATCCTTGCCCAAGCGCGCCTTGCCGTCCTTGGCGAAGGCGCCGTCGTGGTCCAGAAGATGAAGGGGAGCGATCTGGCGGGGAAGGAGTATGAGCGGCTCTATTCCTACCACACGCCGCCGGAGAAGGGTTGGTACGTCATCGCGGCGGATTTTGTGACGACGGAAGACGGCTCGGGGATCGTCCACATGGCTCCCGCATACGGAGAGGACGATTATCAGGCCGGCCGAAAGCACGGCTTGCCCACCATCCATCCGGTCAACAAATCGGGAGAGTTCTCGTCCGAAGTAACCGCGTTCGCGGGGAAGTTCGTCAAGGATGCGGACCCGGAGATCATTGCGGACCTGAAGGAGCGCGGCCTCCTTTTTAAGAAGGAGCAGTACCTTCACTCCTACCCGCATTGTTGGCGGTGCGCGTCGCCGCTGCTCTATTACGCCCGAGATTCATGGTACATCCGCACGACCACCTATGCGCAGCGGATGATCGAGTTGAACAAAGACGTGCATTGGTTCCCCCCGGAAGTGGGAGCCGGCAGGTTTGGAAACTGGCTCGAAGAGAACAAGGACTGGGCGCTCTCGCGCGACCGATTCTGGGGAACGCCGTTGCCCATTTGGCTGTGCGACGCGTGCGGCGGTCAGAAATGCGTCGGCAGCATCGAGGAGTTGAGGACCGGTCAGAACGTGCCCGACCCCGTCGACCTCCACAAGCCCTACATCGATGGGGTGACCTTCGCCTGCGCCTGCGGTGGAACCATGCGGCGGACGCCGGAACTCATCGACGCGTGGTTCGACTCAGGATCCATGCCGTTCGCCCAATGGCACTATCCGTTCGAGAACAAAGAAGTGTTCGAACGTTCCTATCCGGGCGACTTCATTTCCGAAGGCATCGACCAGACCCGCGGATGGTTCTATACGCTCCACGCCATCGGGTCGTTCCTGTTCGACAAGCCGGCCTTTCGCAACGTCTTGGTGAACAAGCTGATCCTCGACAAGGGCGGCCAGAAGATGTCGAAGTCCCGCGGCAACACCGTCGATCCATTCGGCTTGATGAAGACCTACGGTGCAGATGCCACACGCTGGTATCTCATTTCCAACAGTCCGGTCTGGCGGCCGACCTTGTTCGACGACGAAGGGATCGGCGAGGTTCAGCGCAAATTTTTCAGCACGCTCGTCAATACGTATTCGTTCTTCGCGTTATACGCCAATGTCGACAGTTTCGACCCTTCGCTGCCCGCGGTGGCCCACGACCGCAGGCCGGAGATCGACCGTTGGGTTTTGTCCGAACTCCATTCGCTTATCCGCGATGTGACCGCCGCGCTCGACGCCTACGATGCCACGCGCGCGACCCGGTTGCTGACGGACTTCGCCGTCGAACGTCTCTCGAACTGGTATGTGCGCCGCAATCGACGGCGGTTCTGGAAGAGCGAGCCGGGCGCGGACAAGATCTCCGCGTATCAGACCCTGTCTGAGTGCCTGGTGACGCTGGCGCGCCTGATGGCCCCGATTGCCCCATACCTGGCCGAGGAGATCTACCGAAACCTCGTTCGGCCGGATGGAACGACCGCCGAGGAATCGGTCCATCTCACCGCCTTTCCTGTAGCGGTGGAGTCGATGATCGACCCGGCCCTTGAGCAGAAGATGGAGCGCGCCATGACCATCGTGTCGCTCGTCCGTTCCATGCGCGAGAAGACGAAG
>CAYIHQ010000432.1:0-2856 GCA_964362905.1 uncultured Ignavibacteriaceae bacterium | reverse complement strand
AAGGTTCGACGACGAATTCCGTCGCCTTCGTGCCGGGCACATCGCTCGTTCTGGCCGCCAACGCCGACAACAACGCTCTCGCCGTCGTCGACGTGCGAACGCCTGCCCGGCCATCCATCGCAGGGTTCATTCCTGTCGGATGGTACCCGACCAAGGTGATGACGCTTCGCGACGGTAGCATCCTGGTGCTCAATGGGAAGGGGGGACGTTCCCTGGCGAACCCGCAGAAGCAGTACATCGGCGGGTTGTTCCCAGGTTCCTGTTCGTTCATTCCGTTTCCCTCGCCGGATGCCCTCGAGAAGCACACGAAGCAGGTGTTCGCCAACACTCCGTATCGGCAGGAACAACTCGCTGTGTCTCCACATGCGAACGATACACCCATTCCGCGCACCGTCGGAGGTGCGTCTCCCATCAAGCATGTCTTCTACATCATCCGGGAAAACCGAACCTACGACCAGGTGTTCGGGGACATGAAAGAAGGGAACGGTGATACGTCACTGTGCATCTTCGGCGAAAAGGTCACTCCCAACGCCCATGCGCTGGCCCGCCAATTCGTCCTGTTCGACAATTTCTACGTCAATGCCGAGGTGAGCGCCGATGGGCACAACTGGTCCGACGGTGCCTATGCCACAGACTACGTCGAGAAAACGTGGCCGCCCAACTATGGCGGTCGCGGTGGTAAATACGACTTCGAAGGCGACGAACCCACGGCCCGGCCCTCGTCCGGATACCTCTGGACGGCGTGTGCAAAAAAAGGCCTCACGTATCGAACGTACGGCGAATGGGTTGCCACGAACGACTCGGTGGGCCTACCCGGACGACCGAAGGACGTGGATCTGGAGAAGAACTTCTCTCCGACCTATCGCGGATGGGACATGGAGTATTCGGATCTCGACCGTGCCGCCGCATGGGAGAAGGAGTTCGCGGAATTTGAACGGAATGGTGAGCTGCCCAATCTGTCCATTCTGCACCTGCCGAACGATCATACCTCAGGGACAAGAAGAGGAGCCCTGACCCCGCGGGCCCTTGTGGCTCAGAACGACCGTGCGCTTGGGCTCATCGTGGAACGCATCACGAAGAGCCGGTTCTGGAAGGAGACGGCGATCTTCGTGGTGGAAGATGATGCGCAGGACGGCCCGGACCACGTGGATGCCCATCGTTCTGTGGCGTTTGTCATTTCCCCCTACGCCAAGCGGGGCTTCGTCGACCGCACGCTCTACAGTACGACCTCGATGCTCAGGACTATGGAGTTAATTCTGGGCCTTCCGCCCATGAGTCAATACGATGCCGCGGCGACCCCGATGGCGAACGCGTTCATGAAGACACCGACCCCTGCAGGATTCTCAGCCCTCCGGGCGACCTGGGATCTGGAGGAGAGGAATCCGGCCAAGAGTTTCGGTGAGGACCTGATGGACACGTTCGACCTGAGTGAACCTGATGCGGCTCCGGACCGTGCGTTCAATGAAGTGATTTGGGCGTCGATCAAGGGCACAACCATGCCTGCGCCTCGGTATTCGGTGTTTTCGCGGATCACCTTGGAAGATAACCTGGACGATGATCTCCATCAGAAGCATTAGGGGACCAGGGAAGTCAAGACGGACACCAAGAGCCGCGCGCCATTGGTAGCCGCGGGCCTGCCCGCCGGAATGTAAGCGTAGGCGGGCTTCAGTCCGCAAGAGGGCGGTGGGGCGTACACACGACGGCCGTCGGGAGACCCCGGCGGCCGTTCTGTGTCCATTGACCGTTTCGAAAACGGTCAGCGATCCACTGTCAAGTCTTCCACCTCAAGACGACAAACATCAAGCGGAGTTCCATGCATCTCGGCAAGTTCTCGTCGTACGACAGTTGGATCGAGCCCGTTGAGGGCCGCCGTTGCCTCAAGCCATTCGACCTCTCGAACGTGGACATCATTGTCCGACCTGGCAATGCGGATCCCGTCCCGAACGAACTGTTCGGCCAGGCATATTTTCGAAAACGACGGCGGAGCGTCAACAATGTGTGTGTTCTCCAGGATATCTCTGATCGCTGTCTCGTAGAATTCCTTTTCGAATCCGAGCGTGGCGCCGACCCGCCTCATCAGGTCGAGTTCCGATGGAGTGACCCGCTCATCCTTCCGAAGCAGCAACAGGAGTCCCTTGAAGTAGTTACTGCCGTCCAAGACGCTGATCTGCATTGCAGCACCTTTCATGACGTGATTCCCCACATGTACCGCGCAGTGGTCTGGCGGCGCGCAACAGAGCATCCTGAACATTTCACCGCAGCAGTCCGATCCTCCGCTCGGCGTTGCAATCCTGGATGAGGGTGGCTAGTCGCCGCCGTCGCGTGGCTTCCTGTTTCGCGCTGACGACCCACCAGATCGTGGTCTTCCGATAGCCCGGCGGTTGCGACTGAAAGAAATCCCACGCCCGTTTGCGTCTTTGAAACTGCGCCTTGTAAGTAACATCGAAATCCACCTTCGCTCGTTCGAACGAGTAGATACCCGATCGTTTCACATCCAGGTGCGCGAACGCCTTCAACCCCGCCACCCGCATTAGCCCTTGCGCCTTGAGCTTCCTGACGCGGCCAATGTTCACATCACTCCAGTTACTCCGAGGCCTGCGGGGTGTGAACCGGATCATGTAGCTGTCCGGCCCGTACGTCTTCCGGATCCCGTCGATCCAACCGAAACACAGTGCCTGGTCCACCGATTCAGGCCAGGTGATGCTCGGCCTTCCGGAGTCTTTCTTATAGAACCCGAGCCACAGTTCCTTCGTCGTTGCGTGATTGCCCTGCAGCCAGGTCCGAAATTTCGCAGGGGTCGGGAAAAATCGTGGAGTCATCCGGAACCCCCGTCCGAACTGGCAATCGGGGCAAGCC
>CAYIHQ010000431.1:0-2858 GCA_964362905.1 uncultured Ignavibacteriaceae bacterium | reverse complement strand
CACTTTCTTGATGATCGCGCTCAGCGTCGCTCCCGACGTCAACGAAGCCGCGCGAAGGCCTTCGCACTTCGCCTCCTGGATCTCGGCTGAACCGTCGTGCACGACGACGACACGGCCCACCAAGGGTGAGGCGGTGAATTGACGAAGGGTGGCGGAAAAGGACGGGAGCGTCGAGTGCGGAAGAACTACTGTGATGCGTGGCATACGGGTCGGAGGTTCAGGGTGTGGTCGATGGATCCGCCAGAGCCATGAGTACCGCCCCGTGGACGGGGGACGCTTCCGGCGGGCGGACGATCACACCGGGGAGCGACGTGCGGAGAAGCGTCCGGACGCGGCGCGAATAGGGATTGGGTGAACTGAGCACGCTGCCGATGAATGCGACCGGCACCGATTGTCGCGTGCGTCCACGCACTTTGCGTACGACGGCCGCGATGACGTCGACAATTTCTTCCGCCGCATCGGAGAGAATGCGTCGAGCCACTCGATCGCCGCGCTCCGCGGCTTTGGTCACCAGAGGGGCGACGGAAGCAACGTCAAAGTTTTCGCGATACAGCGCCGTGATGACAGCCTCCTGGGTGCCGAATCCGGCGGACGACTTGAGCAAGGCTGGCAAGATGGTGCGGGGAGATCTTCCGTCCATGGATGCGGCGACGGCGCGAAACAGTTCACGGCCCAGGGCGTACCCGCTCCCTTCGTCGCCGATGATGCGGCCCCATCCGCCCGCACGATGGACCGTGCCCCGAGCGTCTTTGCCGAACACGATGGATCCGGTCCCGGCGATGACAATGACTCCGGGCTTGCCGCCCATCGCGCCTTCCAAAGCGATACGGGCATCGCTTTCCACCCGGACCCGGGTCAGAGGAAGCCGGCGTCGGACAGCTTCGGCCAGGATCCCTTCTTTCATCCGGGCCTGGTCGCCGGGCCTTCCGGCACCGGTCAATCCAGCCACCACCGAATCCAATCGGTCAACACTGCATCCCACCGTATGGCTACATGTCTCGACGAGGTCCAGGATCGTTCGCGCGGCGACCTCGACGCCGATCACTTGAAAATTCGACGGTCCGCCCGTTGCCATCGCAAGGGTGACCCCTCCGGCATTGGAAAGCTCGGCTGCGGTCTTCGTCCCGCCGCCGTCCAATCCTATCACCAACCGTTCGTTGCTCATGAGCGGCGTATGATAGAGAGATTTGCCAGGAAGTGCAATTTCCGCTCGATTTCGCTCCTTTTATCTCCCTCGGTTTTTCCCTATAATTGATGATGATTCGCTGGGATGGGATTGGATAGCCGGGGCGGGAGCGTTCTGGCGCGTCGGGGCGTTGATAGAAAGTCCGGAACATCGTGATCCCATTCCATCCACACCTATATCAGGCAATCCCCATGAAGCACGTATTCGTTGCGATCCTTCTTGCTTCTTTTCTCATGGCCGCAGGTTTCGCCGCTGACCCGAAGAAGGCCCCTTCCCTTTCTGCCAAGGCCGCCGATGGAACCGTCATCGACCTCGCCAAGCTGAAGGGCAAGGTCGTGGTCGTGAATTTCTGGGCGACGTGGTGCGGTCCCTGCCGCGCCGAGATCCCCGACTTCATCAGCATCTACGGCGACTACAAGAGCAAGGGGCTTGAGATCCTCGGCGTCTCGTTGGACGAGGGTGGTTGGTCGGACGTGACTCCCTACGTCCAACGGAGCAAGATCACCTATCCCATCGTGCTGGGCGACCGGAATGTCGCACGCGCGTGGGGGAACATCCAAGCCATCCCCACTACCTTCATCGTCGACAAACAAGGCAACATCGTGGAGACGCACATCGGGTTGATGACGAAGGCACAGCTCCTCGCGAAGATCAAACCCCTGCTCTGAACCCGGACCATTCCCATGCTGCGTTCCCTCATCCTCCTTCTCACTGTCGCATTCCCGCTGGCAGCGCAGTCTCTCGGGAGCGCAGACAAAGTGCATGTCACCACTGCGCTGTCGGCCGATGCCGTCGCGCCGGGCGGCACAGTCCGCCTCGCCGTGATCCTCGACATCATCGACCCGTGGCATATCAACGCGCACAAGCCGACGTACGACTATCTCATCGGAACAACGCTGGAACTGGAATCACGGGAGGGGATCATCGTCGCGGACCTCCGGTTTCCGAAGGGCAAGTCCATGAAGTTCGGTTTCGCCGAGAAGCCGATCGACGTGTACGAACATCGGGCGATCATCTTTGCCGACCTCAAGGTGTCGGGCCGGTTCACACCCGGCGTCGACACGCTGCGCGGGCTCGTAACGGTTCAGGCGTGCAACAACGAAGTGTGTCTTGCGCCTTCCCGCGTGTCCATCGCTGTGCCGTTAACCGTGTCGGAAGGTCCCGCAACGGCGATGGACCTCAACGCCGACATCTTCGGACAAGTCTCCTCCCGGGAATACGAGCGCCCGAACACGGCCCAGGGAGAACTGGCGGGGATGTTCGAAACCGAGGGTTCCCTGTTCGCGTTCTTCGCCATCTTTCTCATCGGTTTGGCGCTGAACCTGACGCCGTGTGTCTACCCGATGCTGTCCGTGACGGTCTCCCTCTTCGGGTCGCAGAGCCATAAGGACGTGCGAGGCGCATTCTTCAGAGCCGTTGTTTACGTGCTTGGCATCGCGACCATGTACACCGGACTGGGTGTCTCGGCAGCGCTCAGCGGCGGCCTGTTCGGGTCATGGCTCCAGAGTCCGTGGGTGCTCGGGAGCATTGGTGCGCTTCTGTTTGGGCTTGCCTTGTCGTCCTTTGGGTTGTATCAGATCCAGGTGCCCTATTGGGTGACCAGTCGTCTGGGGGGGCAGACGGGCACGGGACTTATCGGCCTGTACCTTTCCGGGCTTGTCGTGGGCGTCTT
>CAYIHQ010000430.1:0-2865 GCA_964362905.1 uncultured Ignavibacteriaceae bacterium | reverse complement strand
CATACGATTGCCGGCGTTCTGTTTGTAGCGGAACGCATGCAATGTTCCAAGACCGCCCAGTTCAAACAGCTTCTGCGGCGGCAGGATCCCCTCGGCGGAACCAACCCGCACGCGAAGATTGATGTTGTCATACTGTCCGAGCGGTTGATACCGTCGCAGATCGACGACGTACCGATTGAAGGAGAAATCACTTCCAGTCATCCGTTCGCCAAATTCGCCGGCAGCAGTTAGGGTCCATCCCTCCGGCCCATGGGACGTCTTTTCGAGGGTCGTCAGACCGATCGAACCAGTCACGCTGCGCATCTGTCCTTCGTCCACGGGTGGATTGGGACGAAATCTCTTCTCGCCTCCGAAGAGCGCCCAGTCGGTGCGTTGAACGAGCGAATCGTACCGGTCGACGGAATAGCCGATGCGCATTTCTGTGCGGACGAGGTTTCCCTGGGTGAGCCATGCCACGTGGCCCGTGACCCCCCGACGGCTGAAGTAGTCCAGAAAATCCTCATGAATAAAAAAAGCGGCTGCCGAGTTCTCGTTCGTACTGATGATCCACTGATCCTTGGAATCGGTGAGGCTGTAGCCCTCGACGCCTAGTTCGAACAACTGGCCGCCGTCCGATACCAATGGGAATTGCCGCGCGAGGCCGAGGTTGTAGCGCCACGTGTGAGACTTGAAGCCCCATCCCACAGACCCGAACGCCGCCCACGACCGGCGTCCGTCCCAATAGAACTTTTTTTCCGAACCCATGCCGAGGAATAGACCCTCCACACGGTTGTAACGGACGACAGCATTATCGAAGTTGCCGAATTGATTCAGCCAGGGAGCGTCGAACGATGTGCCCAGGTGACGGAACCGCGAACGGTCGGTGCGGTACGATGCCGTACCGTTGCTCCTGTCCTCGTATCCGTCAATCCGTCCGTCACCGGACTTCTCGATCGTGCCGTTGATGACGCGGGCATTTCCGGTGACGCGGCCTCCATCGCGTACGTAGAGGTTGCCGCCGATGACGAGCACGTCGCCGTCCACCGCACCGTAGATCGTCAGATTTCCCCCTTTGACCACCATGTCGCCGTCCACGCGCTCGTCCGATTCCACGGAGGTGTTTCCGGTGTGCGAACGGGCATAGTCTTGGGTGTTGATGTCAGCGGTCTGGAGGGAACGGGGGCGCTTGCGGTCGAGCGTGTCATCGAGTGCGGCATCAAATCCGCGGGAGAATCGCTCGATGAATTGATCGATCTCCTGCTCGAGCCGATGCGCGAAGTCGTCGTCGTTCGCCGCTGCGCGGCGGGACGATTGTCCCATCGCGGTGGACAGCAGCAGAACGCAAAGGAGCGAAGCCGTTCGAAGGTTTTTCATGTCATACCTGGAAAGGTGGTGCGTCCGCTTGAGGCATACGGACGGGCCGAGAATGTTGTTTCAGCCGCGGCAACCTCGGAAAATGCGTATATTCCTCTGATTATCACACCCTGGAAGGCATCCATGGCGGCTGCAACACGGAGAGCGCTCAGTCTCCTCATCAATATTGACCATGTCGCAACGCTGCGAAACGCCCGAGGGGGCGCCCAGCCCGACATTGTGGCGAAGGCACGCACCTGCATACGTGCCGGGGCGGACGGGATCGTGTGCCATCTTCGAGAGGATCGCCGGCATATCCGCGATGAGGATGTCCGGAGGTTGCGCCGGGAGATCAGGACTAAACTGGACCTTGAGATGGCCGCCACGCCGGAGATCATCCGGATCGCCCTGAAAACGAAGCCGGATCTGGTGACGCTTGTTCCTGAACGTCGTCTCGAGCTGACGACCGAAGGAGGACTGGATGTCGCCGCCGGATTGCGAAGGATGAAAGACGTCGTCGCGCGGTTCCATGACGCCGGCATTCCGGTCAGCCTGTTCGTCGATCCCGATCACCGACAGCTGGACGCGTCACGGTCAGCGGGTGCCGACTGGGTGGAACTCCACACGGGGGACTATGCGGATGCAAGCACGGTCCACGCGCGAGAACGAGAATTCCGCAGGATCCGCGCTGCGGCAGTCTATGGCCGGACGATCGGACTCGGCGTCAATGCGGGGCACGGATTGGACTACAAGAACGTGCGGCGCATCGCGGCATTAGGCGTGATCGGCGAGGTGAGCATCGGGTACGCGATCATCGTCCGATCGATGGCCGTTGGTCTGGAGACGGCGGTACGCGAGATGGTGCAGGTCGTCCACGCAGCCCGTCGCCGCTGATGGTAGGAGCAGGTACACAGAGATTCACAGAGATCACACAGAGTCCCACAGAGGAGAGAAAAGCTCATCCTTACTTTGTGGACCTTTGCCTTTCTCTGTGGAACTCTGTGCAATGCTCTTGTCTACGACGAGAGGATCTGCTCGAGGATGCGTTGATTGATCAATCCCTCCTCGCCGGGGATCGGGTTGGGCTCTCCGTTCCGAATGCAGTCAACGAAGAGACGCACTTCGTGGGCATACAGGTTCGGGACGGATATCTGTTCGATGAGGGGTTGGAGCGGCTCACCCTCATGCGCATGCACGCGGTGGAGAATCACCGGCGCACCGCTCTTCGTGAAGTCAAAGGCAGATATCGTTCCATCGGTACCGCGGATCTCAATGAAGGACCTTCGATAGCTGCCGGTGAAGGAACAGAAGATCGAGCCGAGGCCGCCGCGGGAGAATTGCAGAACGACGGCCGCAGTCGCTTCCGTTCGGTCCCCTGTGGGGGCGGCATCCAGTACGGCGCGCACGACGGTCGGGTCATCGTCGAACAAGAATCGCAGCGTGTCGAGGCAGTGCACGCCGATATCGTGGACCGGCCCACCTCCCGCCACCTTGGGATCGAACAGCCAACCGCGGTGCGAGAGACGATGGTCG
>CAYIHQ010000429.1:0-2870 GCA_964362905.1 uncultured Ignavibacteriaceae bacterium | reverse complement strand
TGCCCCACAGCTTGCCCATCACAGGGAGCTGATTGCGGTCCAGTTGTCGGGTAAGATCGCCGCTGACCGGGGTCCAGGACTCTCCCCGGTCGTCGCTGCGATACAGGCGATTGGCTCCGAAGTAGAGTCGCTGGGGATTGTGCGGGCTGATGATGAGCGGCGCATCCCAGTTCCAGCGGAGCGGCGGCTCTCCCTTGGCTTCGATCGGGCGGACGTCCAACACCTCGCCGGTGGTGCGGTCGTAGCGCGCGAGGCCGCCGTACTGGTATTGCGAGTACACGATGGCCGGATTTGTGGGGTCGATCTGCGACTTGAATCCATCGCCCCCGATCGTGATAAACCAGTCACTGTTCTGGATGCCGTTCGAACTCGTCGTCCGCGACGGTCCTCCGACAGTGTTATTGTCCTGCGTGCCGCCGTAGACATAGTAGAATGGCTGGGAATTATCCACGCTCACACGGTAGAACTGCGCCACCGGGAGATTCTGCACGAACCGCCACGTCGTTCCGCGGTCGAAGCTTTCATAGATGCCTCCGTCATTTCCCTGCAGCATGTGCCGGGGATTCGACGGATCGATCCAGGCAGCATGGCAATCGACATGCACATTGTTGTTCAGCCATCGCTCGAGCGTCTTGCCGCCGTCGACGGAGACGCGCGGCACAGTCGCCATAATGTAGATGCGCTCCGCGTCGGACGGGTCGCAGATGACCTCCCCGTAGTACATCTGCGTGTCGACGAACGGATTTCTCTTCTCCCAGGTCTCTCCCCGGTCGGTCGAGCGGAAGATTCCGCCCGCATCACCCTGCGCTTCGACCGTGGCATAGACGACGTCTGGATTCACTGGCGACACAGCGACGCCGATCTTGCCAAGGTCACCGGAGGGAAGTCCGCTCTTCAGCTGCTTCCACGTGGCGCCGCCGTCCGTCGATTTGTGCAACCCGGATCCCGGCCCGCCATTGATCAGGGTCCATGTATGCCGTCGGCGCTGGTAGGAGGCGGCGTAGAGGACGTTGCCATCACGCGGGTCCATGGCCGCATCGGCTACGCCGGTGTGCTCGTTCGCCATCTTCAACGATTCTTTCCATGTTGTCCCGCCGTCCGTGGACTTGAACAAGCCCCGATCTCCGCCGGGAGACCACAGAGGCCCCTGGGCGGCGACGTAGACAACCTGCGAATTCTTCGGGCCGATCAGAATGCGCCCAATGTGTTCTGACTTCTTCAGGCCCATATTCTTCCACGATTTGCCGCCGTCGTCCGAGCGATAGACTCCGTCGCCGAATCCCACAGACCGCTGGCTGTTATTCTCTCCCGTTCCGACCCAGACCGTATGTGGGTTCGTCGGGTCGAGGGTAACGACGCCGATCGAGTAGGACGCCTGCCCGTCGAACACCGGTAGCCACGTCGTTCCGGCGTTCGTCGTCTTCCACACATGGCCCGACGCGACGGCCACGTAGTATTCTGCAGCGTTCGCAGGGTTCACAGCAAAGTCAGAAATGCGGCCGCTGATCATGGCCGGGCCGATATTGCGGAACTTCAATCCGCCGAGAATGGATGAACCGACCTCGGGTGGTTTGTTTGAGTCCGAATCATCGTCCTTCTGCGCAACGGCTGCGCTGACGAGAAGAAGGGAGCAGATGAGAGCACGATGGAGCGGCATCATAAGAGGCCTCGCTGAAAAGTGAATGGGCCAATCTATTGCACAGTGCGGGGAGATGCAATTGAAGGTCAAGTATGGCATCGCCTCTTGCAGACCGACAAGAGCATTTACATTTTCTGTCATTCCGAATCGGTTGCACGCCCTGGGGTCACCTTCCAAAGCGCAACCGTTCGGAATGACAGATGGTGCTCTCCTCTTGTGTCATTGGACTCTCACGCCGAGTGTGTCTTTCGGTGTACTTTCTTACTTTGTGATCATCGTTCGTTCACCATCAACCGTTCATTGCCCACCTGCGTTGTCTCCAGATCCATCCCGCTGAAATGAGCGACCGTCTCCGTACACCCCAACGCTATCGGTTCTCCCTTCTTCTCCTCCCGATCGCATGTGCTCTTTCCGGCTGCTCCCTGGTCGGGTTCTGGACCCCTGAAGCGGAGTTCATCCGCACTCGAGACGGCGGGCTCGCAGAGGGCGATCATCCCTATTTCGTCGCAGGGACGAATATCTGGTACGGGCCAAACCTCGCGGCGGATGACACTGGCGGAGGCCGTGAACGCCTGCTTCGCGAACTGGATATGCTGGCGGCGGACGGAATGACGAATCTCCGCATCCTCGGGTTGTCCGAGCGCTCGCGCATCCGGTGGGCACTCAACCCATCCGTCGTCAAAGGCCCCGGTCTCTTGAACGAGCACCTGCTCCAAGGATTGGATGTCATGCTCGATGAAATGGCGAAGCGCGACATGCGCGCGGTGGTGTTCCTCACGAATTACTGGGAATGGTCGGGAGGGATAACATCGTACAACGCGTGGGTCGACAGCGCATCGTTCGTGGACCCTGACAGCTCGGGCTGGGATGCCTACATGGACTACGCCGGCTCCTTCGCAGCCAACGCAGAGGCGCAACGCATATTCCGCAGCCACATTCAGCAGCTGATCCTGCGAAAGAACACCGTCAACGGCCGACGCTATGCCGACGACCCCACGATCATGGCGTGGCAGCTAGCCAATGAGCCACGGCCGGGGACCGTCTCGGCCAGAGGCGACTCCATGCTGCCGGCGTTCGTGGCGTGGGTGGATTCAACGGCGCGCTTCATCAAGTCGCTCGATTCCCTGCATCTCGTTTCCACAGGGAGCGAAGGCGTCATCGGATCGTTGGTTTCGGAAGACAACTTCGTGCGGATCCATTCCTCTTTTTCCATCGACTATCTCACCTTTCA
>CAYIHQ010000428.1:0-2874 GCA_964362905.1 uncultured Ignavibacteriaceae bacterium | reverse complement strand
GGGAAAAGAATCTCGACCTGCTGTATGTCCTCGACCCGGCCGTGCCACGTACCATCGAAGGCGACGTCACGCGCGTCCGCCAGATCCTCCTGAACCTTGTCGGGAACGCGGTGAAGTTCACGCCTTCCGGGCAGGTACTGACCAGGATCACGCGTGTGGAAGGGGCCGACGAGTCGTTCCACATTCAGGTCACCGTGCAGGATACGGGCATCGGCATTCCCCGCGAAGCGCAGGCCCGCCTCTTCCAGGCATTCTCGCAGGTCGATTCTTCCACCACCCGCCGATTCGGCGGAACAGGACTGGGGTTGGTCATTTCGAAACGACTCGTGGAACTCATGGATGGGGCGATCTCCGTCGAGAGCGAGCCCGGCAAAGGCTCGACGTTCACCTTCACGTTCCTCACGCGCATCCCGGCCGACGTGGCCTCCGCCCCGACCTTGTATCTTCGATCACGCCTCGATGCCCTTCGAGCCAAGCGGATCCTTCTCGTCGATGATAACTTGACGAATCTCGAGATCTTGCGGGTCCAGACGACGCAGTGGGGAATGATACCGACCATCACCTCGCGTCCGGACGAGGCCCTTCGACTCGTCCGAGGCGGAGAAGCCTTTGATGTCGCCATCCTGGATATGAACATGCCGGCCATGGATGGCCTGACGCTCGCACGTGAGATTAGGAGCCATCGCACGAAGGTTGAACTTCCCCTCCTCTTGCTCTCTTCCCGCGGCCGCACCGGACCAGAATCGCCAGACCAGGACGAACTGTTCATCACGGTGATTGCAAAGCCGATCCGGGAATTGCAGTTGCTCGAACACGTAACTGCAGCGGTAGCGGGGCGACCCATCAGCGAACGCGCAACCCGCCGCCGTCCCGCGGACGAACCTCTCCTCGCCGCGAGTCTCCCCCTGCGCATTCTCGTCGCGGAGGACAACGACGTCAATCGCAAACTCATCGCGCGGTTGCTGCAAAAACTGGGGTACGCGGCCCGCATCGTGACGGACGGACGCGAGGCCGTCGACGAAGCCCTCATCGCGCCGTACGATATCGTTTTAATGGACGTCAACATGCCCGTCCTCGATGGACTCGAAGCAACCCGCGAGATCCTGCGACAGCTTCCTCCGGACCGCCAACCGGCGATCCTCGCGTTGACGGCGGGCGTCCTCCAGGAGGACCAGGATCGTTGTGCCGCAGCGGGAATGGTCGATTTCCTTAGCAAGCCCATCCATATGGACGAGCTACGTGCCGCGCTCGAACGCTGGGGCCTCGCACGCGCCAGCCGCCAGAAGATGCTGTTGGACAGTTCCACTCCCGACGAACCCGACATGGTAGCCCGCATCCGTCAACTCGTGGAGGACACCGACCGGGCCTTTATTCGCGACCTCCTCCGCGACTTCATCCCGCACGCCCGGAAAAAGGCGATGGAGATCGAACGAAACGCGGACGAACAACGATGGCCGGACGTGCGTCAGGCTTCCCACGCCCTGAAAGGCGGGGCAATGAACGTGGGTGCAAACGTTCTCGGGAGCCTCTGCGGCCAGATCCAGCGCGCGGTTGAAGAGGACCGTCAGGATATCTTGCCGGACCTTCTCCACCAGTTCCGCGAGCAGTGGTCCCGCTCCATCCAGGCCATGGAGATTGTGCTGACGTCGGTCCTTGTTGATCCTCCGGCATGAACACCCCCCCGCCGGTCCTGGAGACCGCCGGTCTCTGTGCCAAATGCCTCCATGCGCGGATGGTTCACGTAGCGAAGGGCGGAGCGTGCGTCCGATGTGCCCGTTCCGAGGCCGACGAACGATTCCCCAAGTACCCCCGTCTGCCCGTTCGCTCCTGCCCGGGCCTTGAGCCCGCCGCACCCGAGCTTCCTTGATTCTTCTGCCTTCTCTTCTGAACTTGACTCGCCGGAATCCTTCACCCATGCGTCCCATTCTGCTTCACCACATCGCCACGCTCGCCACAATCGAGGGTCCGAACGGACCCCGCGTTGGATCCGCCCTTCGCGACATCCGGGCGCTCGAAGACGCGTCGGTCCTGGTGGAGAACGGCCTCATCCGCTGGGTCGGCCGATCGGACGCCCTCGATGCGTCCATCGTCCATGACGCGGAGGAGATCGACTGCACCGGCAGGACGGTCCTGCCCGGCCTGGTCGATTGCCATACGCACGCCATGTTCGCCGGCAGCCGCCACGACGAGTTTGCGATGCGGTCCGCAGGAAGCTCGTACCAGGATATCGCGGCTCACGGAGGCGGCATTCTCAGCACGGTCCGGGCCACCCGGGCCGCCTCCAAGCGCGAGCTGAAACGGCTGACCGAAGCACGTCTCGACGCAATGATGCGCCACGGCACAACGACCGTCGAGATCAAGTCGGGCTATGGCTTGACCGAGGAGGACGAGTTGAAGATGCTCGACGCGATCCGGGAACTGCGGGCCGAGCACTACGCCACCATCATTCCCACGTTCCTCGGCGCACATGCGGTGCCGGCGGAATTCGCGGACGATGCCAATGGATACATGGACCTCATCATCGAGCGCATCCTCCCCTACGTTGCGCGGAAACATCTAGCGGAGTTCTGCGACGTATTCTGTGAAACGGGATTCTTCTCCGTCGCTCACGCACGACGTCTCCTGACGGCCGCGCTTCACGAAGGACTCCGCGTTCGCTTGCATGCAGACCAGTTGACGCAGATCGGTGCCTCGGCCTTGGGCGCGGACGTGGGCGCCGCTTCGGTCGACCATCTCGAATGCATCGATGATTCCAGCATCCGCCTCCTGCGTTCGTCTTCGACCGCCGCCGTCCTGCTCCCGGGAACGTCTTTCTTCCTGGGCGGACCGTACGCCCCCGCACGCGCTCTCATCGACGCCGGCGGCGCCGTCGCC
>CAYIHQ010000427.1:0-2876 GCA_964362905.1 uncultured Ignavibacteriaceae bacterium | reverse complement strand
CACTCTGTCACAACCGTCCGATAGGCAACGATCCTTTCAGGTTAAACGTACGCTTCCGGCGCCGAAGAATCAAGGTGACGGACTCAGCACCGCTGCGGTGCCGTCCCACCGTTCGTGCAACCGATGCCTGGGCACCAGGACGCGGCCTGTTGCGGGGTCTTGCAGATATGCGCCCGCCGACGTGAGAGAATCGAACATCACGAAGTGATCCCCGTCAATCCACAGAATGGCCGGGGTCGTCAGCGTGTCAAGTGCGTCGAATCGGAGCCGCCACGAATCCAAGGGCACGCCGTAGGCGCGTGCGGTTGTTACAATCGTCGCCAGTGATACGCCTCGTGGGCCCGGTTGCATGCGCCGTTCCAGTTCATCGGCAGACACGAAAATGCCTCTTGCCGAAAGAAGCATTGCAAGCGCTGCCGGCCCGCAGTTGTTCCGTCGAGACTGCGCGATGACACCGTCCCTCCCCAACCGCTGTTCGTCGTGTCCCCCGAAGCAACCACACACACTCAGGAGAAATAGCAGAGATCGCACGCACTGGAATTGATACATGCGTAAGGTGGGATGGATGGATGGATGGATGGATGGAATAGTCGGCCTACGCGCGGCATCAACCGCGCCATGAGCAGCCCCTCAGTGTTCGTGCGGATGAATCAGTCGACGCGTTCCGCGCCCAACTCTCGCTTGATCGCCGCTATCAGCGGGTCTTCGTGGCTTGGTTGCGATGCGCCCGGAGCGTTCACGGTGACGATGATGCTCTTGGTATCGGGCTCAGGGACCGGCGTGTAGGTGATCACGCTGGAACGCTGCTCCGCGCGAAGCACCGGCTCCACGGCCACGCGGACTCCTAGGATGCGGAGCACGGTTTCCGACAGATAATCCTTGTATTGACGCAATGTTGTCAGGTGATATTCATCCTGGCAGCCGATCCGCACGGCGCCGTTCTCGACGTCGAGGAATTCGCTTTCGCTCAACGTCGTGCCGACGGCGATGCGTTTCTTCAACACCTCTCCCACCACCTCCGGCCATCGCGAAGCGATCTCCGACCGCATGGCGGCGGTCAGTCCCTCGGATGTGCGCGTTGTGGAGGCCGCCGTCGCCTTGGCGGACACGACACCATCGGATCCCTGCCGTCCCCACACTGGCTTGCCATAGAAGGCAGAATACTTGACCGCGGCGGGACTTGCCATCGGGCCTGCGCTGACCGCTCCGATCACCCGAACCTCGCTCGTGGGAACTGCTGGTGCAGCCTTCGCCGACGGAACGGATGTCGGGGCCCCATCTTTAAGCTGTTGTTTCAGGTCGTCGAGCCGCCGAAGCAGATCTTCTACCTTGACGGACGATTCGAGCCGACTGAGTTGCAACATCGTGGCTTCGAGCTTGTACCGCGGTTGCGGAGCGAACCGGAGGGTGCTCTCGAGATCATGGACGATCTTCAGAATGCGCAACAGGTCGGGTTCGGTGAAGGTCTTCGCCTCTTCCTCATACCGCTTCTTGAACGTCGAGGACATTTCCACGAGGTCGGCGTTGCCGCTGGCGGCGACGATCAGCAAGTGTCGGAAATGTTCAGCCAGCCCGCTCACAAACTCGCGTAGGTCGTATCCGGACCGCACCACCTCGTCCACCACGGCGATCGTGCCGGTGGCATCCTTCGCCCGCACGACGGCGGAGCAGCGGAAATACAGTTCCTGGCCGACGACGTTCAACGCCTGGAGAACGTCCTTCGTAACGATCGTGGAGCCGCAGAATGCGCGCACCTGGTCGAAGATGCTCTGTGCATCCCGCATCGAGCCGTCACCCTTTCGGGCGATCACGTTCAGCGCGTCCTCTTCGATGGAGACCTGCTCCTCCGCGGCGATGAAGCGCAACCGTTGGGCGATCTCGTCCGTCGCAATGCGGCGGAAGTCGAACCGCTGGCACCGCGAGAGAATGGTCATCGGCACTTTGTGGATCTCGGTCGTCGCGAAGACAAAGATCACATGCGCCGGCGGCTCTTCCAGGGTCTTCAGGAGCGCGTTGAAGGCCTCCTTCGTCAGCATGTGGACTTCGTCGATGATATAGACCTTGTAGCGGCCCCGCGACGGAGCGTACCGCACAGACTCCCGCAGGTTACGGATCTCCTCGACGCCGCGGTTCGATGCGCCGTCGATCTCGATCACGTCCATGCTGCGACCGGCTAGGGTGTCCTGGCAGATCTCGCAGGTATTGTCGGGGTTCTGTTCTTTTGGAGAAGGGCAGTTCACCGCGCGCGCTAAAATGCGGGCGGTTGTCGTCTTGCCGGAGCCGCGTGTTCCGCTGAAGATGTAGGCGTGGGCCACACGACCGGACGCGATCGCGTTCTTTAGTGTGGCGGTGACGTGGCCTTGGCCGACGATGTCCTCAAACACCATCGGCCGCCATTTGCGGGCGGTGACCTGGAAGCTCATAGAGAGCGCATGGTACGAAGGAAATTGAAAAGAAGAAACGTCATGCGTGCGACCGGCGACGACGGAGGCCACGCACCCCAAAGACGCGGTCCGCTGCTTCTCGAATGGTGTCGACCGGGACGATCGTCAATCCCTCCTTCACCTTCTCCGGTATCTCGGTAAGGTCTTTGACGTTCTCTTGCGGGATGAGCACGGTCGTGATGCCGCTGCGCTGCGCCGCCAGCAGCTTTTCGTTCAGGCCACCGATAGCCAGCACGTTGCCACGGAGGGTGATCTCGCCTGTCATCGCGATGTCGTTGCGCGCCGGAACACCACTGGCCGCCGAGATCATCGCCATCGCCATGGTGATCCCTGCCGACGGGCCGTCCTTGGGAATGGCGCCTTCGGGCAGATGGATGTGGATCTCCCGTCCTTTCGAAAAATCTGGCGCAATGCCGAATTCCTTGGCATTCG
>CAYIHQ010000426.1:0-2876 GCA_964362905.1 uncultured Ignavibacteriaceae bacterium | reverse complement strand
GGTCGGGGATCAACAATGTCTATCTTCGGGACCTGGCCTTGGGCGAAGACCGGCCCATCACCAATTCCATCAGCGGCATCTACCAGCTCTCGGTTTCGGACGACGGCTCCAAGTTGGTGTTCGCGTCGCTCCATGAAGCCGGGTTCGACGTCTTCCTGATGCTCCGGCCCTTCGACCGCCGGCTGACGGCGGCCTCATTGGAGCCGACCGAGCACGTGAAGAAGCGCCTCGGCATGCCCAAGGCCGAGTTGCCCCGGCCCATCTCGAACGCCCTCCTCTCTTCAGATACGGTGGCCGTGCACAACAACGTCGTGATCATGGCGGACACCGCAGATGCCGAGATGCGCTACCGGACCAATGCGCGCGTCGACCTTCGTAACTACGTGTTCTCAGAAGAAGGGGTGCGGCGCGATACCACGAATGTGAAGCCGTCTCCGACATTGCTCAACGTCTCAGACAACCAGGACGAGCAGGGGAACTACATTCCGCGGAAGTACAAGCTGAATTTTACGCCCGACCTGGTGTACGGCAACGCCGGCTACAACACGTTCTTTGGCCTTCAAGGGTCTACCGTCATGGCCTTCAGCGACATGATGGGAGACCATCAGATCGTGTTTGAAACGAACCTTCTCCTGGACCTGAAGAACAGCGACTACGGTCTGACGTACCTGTATCTACCCGACCGGGTCGACTACGGCTTTAACGCGTTCCATAGTGCGCGCTTCCTGTTCTTCGGGGATACGTTGTTCCGCTTCCGCATGTGGGGGGTCGGGGGTATCGCGTCGTACCCCATCGACCGGTTCAATCGAGTGGACCTGAACTTGACGTGGTTGAATCTGTCGCGGGATGACCTGGACAATCCGGTGAATGCCCCGCAGCGCAGGTCGTTTCTGTTGCCGTCACTGACCTACGTGAACGATCATTCCCTCTGGACGGGGGGATGGTTCGGCCCCAACAACGGGTCGCGCTTCAACCTGACGATCTACGGTTCCAGCAAGGCCATTACCCCCGCGCTGGACCTGCAGACGGCCATGGCGGACTACCGGTCGTACCTCCGCGTCTTTCGGGAGATGATTTTCGCGTACCGATTCGCCGGCGGCCTGAGCAACGGTCGCGACAACCAGCATTTCTTCATTGGGGGGACGGAAGGATGGATCAATCGAACCTTCGACGGCGGCACCATACCCCTGCGGAGTGCGGAGGACTACCTCTTCCTGACCCCAGTCCTTCCGATGCGTGGCCACAACTACAATGCGCAGAACGGGACCCGGTTTGCCGTGATGAACTTCGAATTCCGATTCCCGCTCGTGCGATATCTCATCCTTGGGCCGCTGCCGATCGGTTTCCAGAATATTCTGGGGACGACGTTCCTCGATATCGGTTCGTCGTGGACCAACACGCGGACCTGGAAGGGATTCAGCAAGGATGCTGCGGGATTCACGCAGACGCGGGATCTGTTGATGGGCCTGGGCTACGGCACGCGCATCATCTTCTTCGGCTTCCCGTTGCGCATCGACGTCGCGTGGCGGTGGAATTGGAAGGGTTTCAGCGAGCCCATCTACTACTTCTCGTTGGGTCCGGATATTTGAGAGAGTCCTGGAGAAGAGGAAGGATAACGGGAACAGGGACAGAAACAGGTTCAGGAACAGAATCAGGAACAGAAAAGCCCGTCCGCGAGGATGGGCCTTTTTGTTTGTGGAAGGAGCGAGCGAGTTGACGTGCGGATGTGAAGCAGAACAGGAACAGAAACAGATGAACTTGAATGAAATTCCCTGGAATGCTGTGACGCTGCGATTGTGCTACCGCCGCAACCGGATCGGCTGTGTCGCCGGGACAAGCCCCACCTCCAGGAAGATCCGCTGTCCTTCCTTGTTGGCGACGAATGTTCCGAATCCGGAGGCGAGGTCACCACGCAAGGATTTCGTGAGCATGATGATGCTGCGCTTCAATGGATAGTAATTCCGATGGACATGGGCGGGGTGCGGAGCAAAGAACTTGCCCATGGCTTCCGGCGGCATGGCGAAGGATGTGTCTGCTGGCAATTCATCGGCGGCGACGTCGAGGGCCTTTGCCGGTACCCGCGCGGAGTCGATCCAACTCTGCCCGACAAATCCGATGGCATGTTCGTCGGCGACGACGGCATGGAGCAGCGACAGATTATCCGGCGGGGATCGATGGCGCGCTCGGATGACCTCCGTCGCCGGAATGTGCGCGCGAAGGAAGGCCGTGGCGTCGGAACCGTCCTGAAGATGGAGGGTGATGCGGCCGCGCTGGCCCTTCGGGTACGAGAGCTGTTCCCAGCGGGTCAACGTGCCCGCGAGGATTTTCCGAATCTCCGTGGTGGTGATGCGGTCGACCGGATTGCGGTGATGGACCACGGCCGCCAAGCCCTCATACGCCACGGTCATGGACCTGAGGGACCCCGCAAGGCGACGGACGGTCTCCTCCTCCAAGGAATCGAGGGCAATGGTCGTGAAGATCAGTCGAGTGGTGTCGAGGATGAAGCGACTCACCGCCACCTCGGATGGCACCACTTCGTACGTGATCTGTGCGCCATGCGGGCCATAGATGGCGAGGAATGCGTCGACCTCACGAATGAGCGGAGGCGCGACGGATTCCGCGATGAGAATGTGAAGACTCCCTTTTGTGGGAGATTCGGTTTTTTCGGGGGGGCAACCGAGAAACACCCCTCCGGCGAGGAGGATGAGGAAGATGCGGTTGGTCATGGGCGGTCAGATAGAACAGTGTTCGTCCCTAAAGCAGAAGACCCCGGAATGTCTCCGGGGCCTTCTGGGCGCTTCTTGCAGAAAGCAGCGTTACTTATTTACTATTAGGACATTTGTCCGGTTAGTGGTTTTTGAGCTTCTTGGCCCTGC
>CAYIHQ010000425.1:0-2879 GCA_964362905.1 uncultured Ignavibacteriaceae bacterium | reverse complement strand
ACATGTCGATGTAACATATGTCCTGCAACCTGTCACCTGATACCTGATACCCGATGCCCGATACCTGATACCCGATCCCCATTACCTCACTACCTCATATCCATCTTCTCTTCACCCGCTCTTCGACCCCTTGATGACCAACCAGAATCCCCACCAGGCCGCGAACAGGCGCTGGTTGACAGCGTTCATCGCCGGCGACAGGCCGCGGCGGTGCGGATCGACCGTCGTGATCCGGAGGTCGGCGAACCGACGGAACATCGACCGAATCTCGCCACGGGTGTATGCTTTTCCTAACGGATTGTCGACGCCGTCGTACAGCCGCACCCAGTCGTCTGTCGCGTCCACGTTCGGGCGCAGTTTCTTCTTTAACCGGGCGTACCAGATCCCCATCTGCACATGCCATGATCTTCGGTGGTAGAGCATGATGATGATGCGTCCGCCCGGTCTTAGCACCCGATACGCTTCGTCCACCGACTTGGCCGTGTTGGGGGTGTGATGCAGGACCCCGAACGAATAGACGACGTCGAATGTGTTGTCGGCGAACGGAAGCCTCTCGGCATCGGCCACCTGCGCGTTTCCGGAAAGTCCATAGAGCGCCAGACGGCGCCGAACCAGCTCAGCACTCGCCGGTGTCAGGTCCACGCCCGTGACGAGCGCGCCCCCGCGGGCGAACTGCATCAGGTCCGTCCCAAGGCCGCACCCGATCTCGAGGAGCCGCTCGCCCTTGTGTCGGTCGAACTCCATCACCTCGCGCATGAACGGCTGCGTCTCATAGCGGAAGCGTTCCACCTCTTCGAAGAACTCCTTCGACCCCCACTCGAGGTGCGTGAATTGCGTCCCACACGGATGAGCGTTCCAATACGCGCGGACCTGGTCCTTTAGTTGTTCATTGTCTTGCTCAACGAGCACAGAGATGTCTCCGAAGATCAAACTTGAAACGTTCCAGACATTCCAATTGTCCAAACATCCCAAACAAGGCTCCAATGTTACAAACTTCCAGACGCGGGCGATCCAACTTCTGCCGTCTTTGTGTCCTTTGTGCTCTTTGCGGCTATTTCTTCTCTTTAGTTGAGCGCTTCCGCCACTGCTGGAATCCCACCGCACCGAATCCCAGCACGACGAGGACGTTCACGCCCAAGCTGAGATTCTTGCCGACCTCAAACCCAGACGGAGCGAAGCGCATCTCCAGCGTGTGAGTTCCGGCTGGAACGACGACGCCCCGGAACAGGTAATTCGTGCGAAGGATGGGAACTTCTTTTCCGTCCAGAAGGGCCTTCCATCCCGGCTGGTAATATGTCTCGCTCAGGAACAGCAGGTTGCTGCCGGTCGCCGTCACCTTCAACGAAATATCCTGAATGCCGAATCGTGTGACCTCCGCATTTGCTTCGGGCCCGGGCCGATCCACGACGATCCCCGGGTCTTCCTGCAGATACGCAAGTTCGCGCGGGTCAAACGACCCGTTGGCGATGGAGTTGAGGACCTGCTCCGGAGTCGCCACTTCGAACCGTTGGACGAAGAACGCCCGCGGTAGAGCTCCGCGGAACCGGTAGATGTCGAACACCTCTCCGTCGAACGCGCGTTCGAACAACGCCGTGCTGTCGTCCGTGTTCGAGATGATGTACTTCACGTTCATCAACTGCCAGACGAGGGGATTGTACAGTCCGGCCACTTCCACCATGTCCTGATACGCCCGCATCTTGGCCCCCTGGTAGCCGTAGGCGCTCTGGATCCGCCAATACGCGAGGGTGTTGTCGTACGGTAGCTGTCCGTTCTGCAGCGTCAGCGTCCGATACAGCGTGCTGTCCTTCTGCAACGCTCGCACGTAGTCGGGCGTCGCGAAGATCGCTTCCTGGCTTTGACGCGGCTGCGGATCCATCACGCGCGAGGCGATGCGCCACAGATCCGCACCGGCCGCCACGATCAGGATCGCGGCCAATGCATTGAGCCCGATCGACCTTCGTCCATATGCCCAGAACACCGCCGCGAGAGCTGTGCAGAAGAGAAGTCCGATGATCACATCTGTGGCGACGTAATCCACCACGGTCTCATAGAATTCTGCAATAACCTGCGGCTGGACCTGGCCAAACTGACGTCCGAGCGTCCGGCCGACTTCGGCCACCGGGAAGAAACTCTTGTAGATCGTCTCGACGACACTTCGCCCCGCAAACGCCAGCACGGCGACGCCTGCGAGCCCCGACGTCGCCCGCTTCCACCGTTGTTCGCTCCGCGGAGACCATGTGTGATCCCGGTCCCCCATCCACACCGTCACACCGTACGCCGCCAGCAACGGCACGAAAATCTGGACGAGCACAAGGATCATCGACGGGATGCGGAACTTGTTGAACATGGGCAGATACGAAAACATCGGGTCGTAGAGGAGCGGCATCTCTTTGCCGAAGGCGACGAGCAACGAGAAGACGATCATGCCTCCGAGGTACAGGACGAACGGGTCACGACGACGGCGGATCAGACCTGCCACCGCCAGGAGCAGGATCACAACTCCCATGTACTGCGCGGCATCCGTGAATGGCTGCGGGCCCCAATAGCCATTGAAGCGGATCGGATCCCTCGTGAGCGGTCCTGCGTATTCGAGGTGGCCAAACCCGTACCACGTCGGGACGAGGAAGGTCATCATCTCCCCCGGCCCCAGGGACCACTGCGTCGCGTACTCGTAGTCGAGGCCTCCGGCTTGCGTCATTGCTTCAGCTTTGCCCGGCAGAGGAATGAGGGGAGCAGAGCCGCGAATAGAGGAGGGATTGTACTCGAGGACGGAGAGATAACGGTCGGAATCCATCGCGAACGCCCACGCCGCAGCGATCGCAAGCACACCCGCCGCCCGAACCACGCCCGACCACGGCTCGCTATGACGCAGCGCGAGC
>CAYIHQ010000424.1:0-2885 GCA_964362905.1 uncultured Ignavibacteriaceae bacterium | reverse complement strand
GTACCGCATCGGGGCTTCCTGCGATGTGCGGATCCTCATCGATGCCGAGGTCGACCTCCGGTTGATGTGGCCCCTCAACGAACGGGCGACCGGCGGATTGCAGTATGCGTTTGACGATGGGCTTCAGGCGGCGGTGGTCGCGACTGCTTCGGGGGAATTCTCCACATTCGTCGGATCTTCCGTCCCTCCTCATTCTTACCTGTTGGCGCCGGCGAACAGCTTTGCGTATCGTCAAGGTTCGTGGGTCGCCGACGGCGCGTCCGAGCGGACGGTTCGAATCGCGATGACGTTGCCTTGGAAGCCGGGCGACGCTCCCGTTATCGTGGGCATTGCCGGATCCGGCATAAGTGAACGCGAAGCAGAGCTCGCCTATCGCGAGATCATGAAGTCTCCTGCCGCATCGTATGGCCGCCAACTGGCGCGCGTCCGTGACCTCTTCGATCGCCACGTCGCCCTCGAGTCCCCGCATACCTCGTTCAACGACCTGTATCGATTTGCCGTGAATGGCACTGATCGATTCCTGCTGGAGACGCCGGGACTCGGAACCTCGTACGTGGCGGGATTCGGAACCGTCGAACGCGGCTGGGACGGGGGACATGCCGTGAGCGGGCGCCCGGGGTACGCGTGGTACTTTGGCCGCGACGCCGTCTGGACGGCATTCGCCGCTCTCGCAGGCGGACTTCACGATCGGGCGCGCTCCGTCGTCGAGTTCCTCGGACGACACCAGGACCTGAGCGGAAAAATTCTTCATGAGCTGACGACGAGCGGTTATGCCCACTACGATGCCGCCGATGCCACCCCGCTCTATATCATCCTGTTCGGGAGGTATGTCCGCGCCTCCGGGCATGTCTCATTCGCACGCCGCGAGTTTGCGCGTCTGGAACGAGCCATGGCGTTCTGCGCATCGACCGACACGGACGGAGATGGATTGATCGAGAACACAAACGTCGGCCACGGCTGGGCGGAAGGCGGCGGACTCTTCCCGGTGCACACCGAACACTATCTCGCCAGCTGCTGGGCGGAGGCGCTTCGGGAGGCATCCTTTGTGGCCGACCTCGTCGGCCGGTCATCCCTGGCGAAGCGGTGGTCTGCAGCGGCCGCGAAAGTGCGAACCACGGTCGAGACTGATTTCTGGAACGACGCGGAGAGTTCGTTCCGGTTTGCAAAACTGCAGGACGGGTCATGGCGGAACGACCTCACCGTCCTGACGACCGTTGGTCTGGGGTTCGGCATCGGCCGAGCCGACCATGCAGCGCGATGTCTGCCCGCCTATGCGGGTTCGGAGTTCACAACGGATTGGGGCGTTCGGATCATCGGCCGTTCGAACCCGATGTTTAATCCGGTCGGCTACCACACCGGGAGTGTCTGGCCCTTGTGCACCGGGGGGACGGCTTTAGCCGAGTTCCGGTACGACCGGCCGTTGCAGGGTTTCCTTCACGCGACGTCGACGTTGCTCACATCGACAGCGTTTGCCGCCGGGTCCGTGGAAGAAGTCCTTCACGGCGACACGTTGACACCGGCGGGCGTGTGTGCGCGGCAGGCGTGGTCCGAATCGATGATCCTCCAGCCTTTGTTGGAGGGGATGCTGGGCATCGATGCGGACGGAACTCGCCATCGGCTGTCTCTGCGGCCGTGGGTCCCTCCCCATTGGGATTCGTTCGCCGTCCGGCGCATTCGTGTCGGGACCAGCACCGTCTCATTCACGATGCAACGGGACGCCGGGTTCACGACGCTCGAGTTCGCGCTGGAAGGACGTTCCGCGGTCGACGTGCGATTGGCGCTTCGCTTCCCTCTCGGAACTGTTCTGAATCACGTCCTCGTCGGCCGAAAACGGGTCGCCGTGGAATCGACGCTCGCATCGTACGGAGATGCGCCGACGGTCGGGTTCCGCCTCACCTCGAAGATGGTGCTCGTCTATCGGCACAGCGCCGGTGTCGGCTACGTTCCTCCGTTACGTCATCTCATTCCAGGATCCACGTCGGAAGGGCTTCGTTTGATCGAGGAACGGTTCGACGAGGGAGCGTATGTGGTGTCGGTGGAGAACAGCACAGAGGATAGAGGAGGAAGGAGTGAGGAGAAGACGAAGGAAACGAAGAGACACACATTTGAGGTCTGGTCGGCTGTTCCGTTGGTGCGCGTCGAAGGCGGAGAGGTCGTGGAGACGAAGGGTCCGCTGACACGGCTTGTAGCGGACTTTTCTGGCGAGGCCGCGGACAACCGTGCCGTCGTGAAGGTCTGGTAGGATCAGCGAAATCCATTCATCCGCTGCAACGACAAAGCCCCCCGGAGAACTCCCAGGGGGCTTCGTGTTTGTCTACATCTGGAGCTTGGATACTTAAACCCTTGTTCTTCAATTCTTGTTACTTGTTTCTTGTTCCTTGATTCTCTCTCCCCCCTACTTCTCCTCCGGATCCAGAAAGTCCTTGATCTGTAATCGCGTGTCCTCGAGGTGAGCCCGCGTCTCGCGATCGGCGGCCTTCGGGATGACTCGAGTGATGGCTGCATCGAGGTCCTTCAGTTCGAGGCGAAGCAGAGCGCGCGCTTCGCCGGGAAGCGGCGTGGACACGATCACAAATCCCGGAGGAGCGCCGGGAGGTGTGAACGGTGCGGGCGCCGGTCCGAGCTTCGTGCCGATCATGTCGACGTGCATACGTTGGAGGCCGCGGCGATAGACATCGGGCGCGACGTGGGCCGCGCTCAATTCCGTCCATACACAATCCCGCAGGTCGGCCAGCATCTCGCTCAGCGTGTACGGACGCTCCTTCTGCGTCAGTGCCGTGGTGTTGACGAGACGGGCCCACCGGTCATTGTTCAGAAGGATGTTGAGGAGCGACCGATGGCCTGCGGCGCCGCGGACGACCGAACCCGTAGGTTCGATTAGCACG
>CAYIHQ010000423.1:2140-2891 GCA_964362905.1 uncultured Ignavibacteriaceae bacterium | reverse complement strand
TGAGATGCTGCTGCGATACCTGACGCGCCGGTTCGCCAATGGGTCCACGACGGTCGTCGTCCGCGAAGACCTGAGGAACAGCCTGCCGATGACGACGGCGGCCCGCGTCGTCACCTACACGCCGGACGACCTCACCTCGTGGTTCACACCCCGCACGGCGTTGATTCAAAGGCTCAAATCGAGTACCTTTGACGCGGCGTTCGACCTCAACACCGAATTCTCGCTGCCGAACGCATTCCTGTGCAAAGAATCGGGCGCTGGCCTTCGCGTAAGCTTTACCAAGACGAACGCCGACGAGTTCTTCAATCTGCAGATCCGGACCGGCTCCGCTGCACCCGGTCCATCCTACCAAAGCCTCATGCGTTGTCTCGATATGCTATGACACGATGAACTTCGACGTAAAAAGACACGCCGCGGCCACCGTCCTCAAGGTCAAGGAACGGAAACTCGACTCCTCCGTCTCCCCCGAACTCAAGGGCGAATTCCTCATCCTCTGCACCCCCGAGACGAAGCAACTGGTGATCGACCTGAGCGAGGTGGAATTTTGTGACAGCAGCGGCCTGAGCGCCCTCCTCATTGCGGAACGAAAGATGCGGGAGAATGGCGGTGTGGTCAAGCTGGCCGGCCTCCACAAGAAGGTCCTGACCCTGATCAAGATCTCGCACCTCGACCGCGCGTTCCAGATCTACGACACCGTGGCAAAGGCGGTCAAAAGCTGACGCTGCACCTTCCTCCGCCCCCGGTGTTCAGC
>CAYIHQ010000423.1:0-2130 GCA_964362905.1 uncultured Ignavibacteriaceae bacterium | reverse complement strand
CCGACCCCTGAACGAGGCTCACCGTGGGATTCGCACCGCTCGACTACGCGATCGTCATCCTCTACCTTGCCGGCGTCACGGTCGCCGGCATTCGCATTTCCGGCCGGCAACACACATCCCGCGACTATTTTCTCGGCGGCAAACAGATGTCGTGGTGGTCTGTGGGATTCTCCATCGTGGCCAGCGAGACAAGCACGCTCACGTTCATCAGCATCCCCGGCCTGTCATTCAAGAGCAACATGTTTTTCCTCCAGCTCGCCGCGGGTTACTTCATCGGCCGGCTGATCGTCAGTCTCGTGTTCATTCCCGCGTACTATCGGGGCGACATCGAAACGGCATATGATTTTCTCGGCAAGCGATTCGGCCTCCCCCTTCGAAAGGTCACGTCGAGCGTCTTCATCGTCACCCGTGTGCTGGCGTCCGGCGTTCGGTTGTTTGCCACCGCCATCCCCGTCCACCTGATCACCGGGCTCGACTACGCCACCAGCATTGTGCTCATCGGCAGCTTTACGCTCCTGTACACGTACGTCGGGGGCCTGAAGGCGGTCGTGGCAATGGACGTGGTGCAACTCTTCATCTATCTCGGCGGTGCGCTCGCCTCCATGCTCCTCATACTGCAGGCGCTGCCCAATGGCTGGGCCGACGTCACGGCCTTCGCAACCTCCCAGGGGCAAGACAAATTCGCCTTCATCAATCCCGCCTGGAACGGGTCGATCTGGGATTTTCTTGCGAGCCCGTACACGCTCGCTGGAGGGTTGCTCGGCGGCACGTTCCTGACGATGGCATCGCACGGCACGGACCAGTTGCTCGTGCAGCGGTTGCTCGGCTGCCGCACGCCGCGCGAAAGCCAGAAGGCGCTGATGCTCGACGCCGCGTTCATCGTCCTCCAGTTTGCGTTCTTCCTCGTGCTCGGCCTCTGCCTCTACGCGTTCTACGGCGGACAGACGTTCCAGCAACTCGGACTCTCCTCTTCGGATGAAGTGTTTCCCAAGTTCATCGTCGAACAGCTCCCGACGGGACTCGCTGGACTTGTCGTGGCGGGTGTGCTTGCCTCCGCCATGGGAACATTGTCCTCTTCCATCAGCTCGCTGGCCTCCTCAACGTACCTGGACCTGTTCAAGCTGACCCGTCATGGCCAAGGCCTGGATGCCGGCAGTGAACTCCGGTGGTCGCGCGCCTTCACGCTCCTCTGGGGCATCCTCCTGATCGGCGGGGCGATGCTTTTCACCGACACCAAGAATCCCGTCGTGGAACTTGGACTCAAGATCGCCTCGTTCACGTATGGCGGCTTGCTGGGCACCTTCTTTCTTGGCCTCCTCTTCCCGCGCACCGATATGTCCGATGCATTTGCCGGGTTCTTCTCTGGCATTCTCGCCATGGTCATCGTGCTGAGCTTCACCCGCATCGACTTCACGTGGCACACGGCGGTCGGGTGTCTCGTGACGCTCCTGGTCGGCAACCTCTCCGGTATAGTCCGCCGACGATTGCCCGCTGCTGAACGGAACCGGTCATGACCGTACCGGCATGCACGTGACCGCTTCACGCATCGCCCCCCCTTCGCCCCTCGACAAACAGATCCGCGCGTACTTCGACCACCTTCGTCTCGAACGCGGACTCTCCGTCAACACCCTTTCGTCGTACCGTTTCGACCTGTCGCGTTACGGGGAGTTCCTTCGCTCCCGGTCGTGCCTCGATGCGACCGCGGTCACTCTCGAACTTGTGTCGGAGTTCCTGCAGCAACTGCACGAACGCGGCCGAGCGCCTCGCACGCAGGCACGCATGCTGTCGGCCGTACGGGGTCTGCATCGATTCCTTGCAGCCGAAGGGATCGCCGAGACAGACCCGACGGAGCTCATCGACGGGCCGAGGAAGAGCCGCGAGCTACCCGACGTGCTTTCGATCCCTGAAGTGGACGCGATCCTCAGCCAGCCGGACACCTCCAAGCCGCTCGGCATCCGGGACCGGGCCATTCTGGAAACGCTGTACGCCTGCGGGCTGCGCGTCAGTGAACTGATCGGGCTGCGGCAGTCCGACCTGCTGGTGGAGGAAGGGATCGTCCGCGTGCTGGGGAAGGGTTCGAAGGAGCGGATCGTACCCATCGGGCGTTCGGCACTGAAATGGATCGCCGAG
>CAYIHQ010000422.1:1496-2894 GCA_964362905.1 uncultured Ignavibacteriaceae bacterium | reverse complement strand
CAATTTCCGTTTGAAACGCGTCGGAGAGGGTGGCCGCCTCATCGCGCGTGAGGCCTCCGCGCGTGTCGAAGTCGAGGCCGGCAACGTTGAGCTTGGGCTTGGGGGGTGCCGCAGTGCGGGTCTGCTGCGAGAGGAGCTGCGGGAGAGATGCGAACAGCAGGAGAAGAGTCGCGTTGACGGCAACACGCGACAGACGAGGAACAGAGTATCCTCGTTTCATGGCGGCCTCCATACTTCAGTTGGAGTGAATCCTGGCGGATCCCGGCGCGCGAAAAACTCTTTCAGAATCACAGAAAAGGTAGACGAATTCGATTCAGCGGTCAATGACGGGGGACAGCATTCGCAAAAATGGGAAGGGTATTTTTGGCGAGGACGCATGAGATGACAGAGATGTAATGGGGTCTCCCCAGCCGGGCCTTGTGAAACAAACGTGCCAAATGATCCAAACCTCCAGACCCCAAACAAATCGCCAGAGCCCTCGACTCGCACCTCGGCGCGTCGGATGCACACTCGGGGCTCGGTGCTCGCTCGGGCCAAACGCGTCAAACAGAAAGCCCGACGCTCTAATGGACACCGGGCCTGGTGGAGCAGACATCCCAGACCTGCCGAATCCTCGAACCCCCGCCTGACCGGTTTCGACCGCGTCCCAGTCGGGCAGGCCCACTAAACAGACTCCAGACTCCATTTGTCCAGACTCCAAACAGACGTCCAGACAGCCCAAAGGTCGAAACGAAAAGCCCGGCGTATTGCCTACCACCTGCTTCTTCACCCCTACGCTTTGCTCCCCGTCCCCTCGAGCTCCTTCAGCCGCATCATCAGCTCCTGATGCGCCCGCAGGTACTCGGCCGATTCCTTTCCGTCGCGAGCCGCACTTTTCATCGCCTGCTGGTTCTGGTCGATCGCTCTCTTGAGCGTAGAATTCCGGAGCGCGAACACGGCATCGTGCGCCACCTTCATGGGATCTTCCCGTTCGATCCGTTTCTCCATCGTCTCCCACGATTTGCTCAGTTCATAACGGTTCATGACGGTGTCCATCATGATCGTCTGGAGTTCCTCATCGTCGGTCGACTGCAACGCCGCCGCCACATCGAATGTCCCGGTCTGATCCACGGCCTGCAGCACCCGATGAATGATGGCGTTCACCCGTGGATCGGTGACATCGTCTTCATGCAAATTGGCCTTCAGATACTCCACCGCATCTCGATGGAGTTCGAGGAAGAGCTTGAGGATCGCCCGTTCGGCCGACGGGATCTCCCTGGATGATACTTCCTCCGTTGTCCCTTCTGGCGGCTGACCCCCTCGGGTCGCTTCGCTCCCTCGGGGCGTAGCGTCGCCCGACATCCCGCGTATCTTGCCCGCACCCCGTTCCCCCCAACCCCAACTTTCCAGCGACAGCAC
>CAYIHQ010000422.1:0-1486 GCA_964362905.1 uncultured Ignavibacteriaceae bacterium | reverse complement strand
GGATGGCGCAGATCCCGCCTCGCTTCCGTCTGACCTCTGACCTCTGACCTCCGAAGTCTCACCCCTCAACCCCTCACCCTTTCTCCCCTCTCCCCTTTCCCCTCTCCCCCATCTTTCCAGCTCCTTCCACAGCATGCTCTCGTACAGCCCGTAGCGTTCGGCGACATCCTTGATGAAGAACGATCGTTTCAGACCGTCGCTAATGCGCGCGATCGACTGCACGATGGCCCGTACCGCCTTTGTCTTCCCCTCCGGAGTATCGAACAGGCCCATCTTGCGATACTCGGACGCTTTGAAGTCGATGAACGAGACCGCATTCGTGAGATGCTCACGAAACGCTTTTGCGCCGCGCGTTCGAACGAAGGAATCCGGGTCCTCTCCCTGTGGAAGCGCCACGATCCGCACATCCATGTCCTTTTCGAGGGCGAGGTCGATCCCCCGGATGGTCGCCCGCGATCCCGCGGAGTCTCCGTCGTACACGAGCACCAGATTCTTTGAATACCGGCCCAGGAGCGAGAGTTGATCATCTGTCAATGCGGTACCGCTGGAGGCGACGACATGTTGGATGCCCGCCTGGAAGAGGGAGATCATGTCGGCGTAGCCCTCGACCAGAAGGACCGCATCTTCCTGTCGGATGGTATCCTTGGCGTGCGACAGCCCGAACAGAACCCGGCTCTTGCTGTAGACCGGTGTCTCCGGCGAATTGATGTATTTGCCCTGAATGGGATCGTCGTCGCGCATCTTTCGGGCCCCAAAGGCGACAACGCGTCCCGCCGCGGAGAAGATGGGAAACATTGCCCGACCGCGGAAGTAGTCGTAGAACGACCCGTCCTCCCGCTTGCGGAGTAAGCCGGCGGCCAGCAGGTCCTCGTCACGAATTCCCTCGCCGCGGGCATGGATCAGGATGCTGTCCCAAGAATTGAGTGAATACCCCAGCCCAAAGGTGCGGATCGTGTCGTCCGTGAATCCGCGCCCCTTGAAATACTCGAACGCGCCGCGGCCTTCGTCGGTCTTGGAGAGATTGTCGTAGAAGAAGCGTCCCGCGAATCGGAGGGCGTTAAGGATGCGGTCGGACTCTTCCTGCGCCTTGTCGTCTTTGCCCTCCTCGGGGATGCGAATGCCGGCCTTCTCGGCGAGGGAGCGGACAGCTTCGACGAACGAGACCCGTTCGGTCTCCATGACGAACTGGAACACGTTGCCCCCCTTGCCGCACCCGAAGCACTTGTAGATCTGCATCTCCGGATTGACGTTGAAAGACGGGGTCTTTTCCTGATGGAAGGGACAGAGGCCGAGGAAGTTCTTTCCCCGGCGGCGGAGTTTCACCGCGGCACCGACGACGTCGACGATGTCGGTGGAACGGCGGATGTCGTCCAGGAGGGAATCGGGGAACCTCATGGTTACAATGTAACGAAGAAAGGGCAGAGAGGAAACGCTGGAAAGACCACAGACGCCAGAGGGCCAGATGCCAAACAGACGAGAGACCCCA
>CAYIHQ010000421.1:0-2902 GCA_964362905.1 uncultured Ignavibacteriaceae bacterium | reverse complement strand
TCGACGACGGCAACGGCCTCGTCGTCCGTTTCTACGAAGCGACGGGCGTCAGCACCGACACGACCGTGTCCTTGGGGCGCACGCCGTCCGCAGCTTCCGAAACCGACCTCTTGGAACGACCTTCGAAGGATCTGATCCTCAAGGGGGACAGGTTGCCTCTGCGTTTCAAGCCCTTCGAGATCAAGACTGTGCGGTTGGTCTTCGGAGCACGAAGGAAGTAATCGTGTCCTCTCCCATCCCCGCGGCCTCATCGTCTCCTGCCAATCCGAGCGGTCCCGTGCACGTCGCCCTCAATCGAACCACAAACGGGAGCAGCCGAACTTCCTCCATCATTTCACGCCTCCACTACTCCAATTGTCCATAACTCCAACTCCCCGCTGTATCATCTTCCAACCACCATCAGCGTATTCGCGACCGCCCTCTCTCCCGTTCGATCCGACGGATTGTTCACGATCCTCCCATCCACCACCATCGTCGTCGATCCGCCTCCGTCGAGGTTGACAGCGTTCCATCCTCCGATCGAACGAAAGAACCAAGCCAATTCCCGGAAGTTCATTCCGATGCTGGATGCCTGTCGGCCGTCCACAGTGCACAGAAAGAGCGTCGTTGAATCACGGTCTATCCCGACGAACGTACGCGGATGGCGATCCTCCAGGAATTTCCTTCCGATCCCTTCGCGTGCGGCCAGGGAATCATCGGCTGGATGTCCATCCACGAGTATCCTGCCGCCACCTCCTACCACTTCCTTGAGAGACCACGCCGTGCTCCCAAGCGAAAGGACCACCGTTACCGTGTCACCCGGCTTGACGACCTCTGTCCCGCCAGCATCTGTCCAGGAAATGACCGCTCGACCTTCCGACAGTAAAGCGTTGCCCCTTCGATCCACTCGTTCCACCGCACACCGCATCGTGTCATTCACCTCCCATTCCCCCAACGGACGTATGACCGCCTCCCATGTCCCGGCAGGGGTGCGGGTCGATGCTCCCCAGAATTCGTTGTACATCACTGGACCGGTCGAATCGACAGGTATGTTCACGCCCTGAAGCCCTGCAGTCGTCGACCATCCCCACGACATCGAGCCGGTGAACGTCAGAGGCTCCATCATCGGTCGTCCCGCGGCGCTGAGTCCGACATGGCTCCGCCTCGACGGCAGGCCGACGACCATCTTTCCGCCCGATACCTGGTTTCCCACAGGCCAGTGGGTCTTGAACGAGAAGAAATCCGCGTTGATGGCAGCCAGTACCCTTCCACCCCCGATCGACCGACGTCGTACCTGCTCCGTGGTAGTCGTCAGACTTTCCGGGCGAAACGTTTCGATGTTCAAAGACCCTTCCCGGAGGTCAACCGCCACGACGTCGAGTGTGTACGGGCCCTGAAGCATGTACGAAGTGTGCACCACTCCGGGCGCGATCTCACGCTTCTCAATGCTGTCGCGTTGGGCCGCCCTTATGACACGAAGATCGGTCGATTGAGCTGATAGCGACGTGACGAACAACCACCCGAATGCAAAGAACATCGCAGAAGCCGTCATCAGAATGCCCTGACCGCTGAAGTGCTGTCTGCGGGATCTATGAGGCTCGCCGGGTCTGAAGGTCATAGGAGATCAGGACTTGCGGATGGTTTCGATCGCACCGTGGATCGAAGCGAACTGTCGTAGGCGGTTCAGTGGTGCCTGCTGCCGTGGGCCGACCGGATGGAAGTATACGCAGAATCTTCCGGAAGGAGAATCCAAAGCCGTTGGGATTTCTGCAACGGACCCGTACATTGCGTTCAACGCAACCAGTTCAAGGACGCGTATTTCACGGAGAAACATCATGGGCAACTACATCGGCCTCGTTTCAATGTATCTCGTCGTGTTCGTCTCTCTCCTCGGAGCCCAGCAGGACACGATCGATCTCCGTGGGGTTTGGCAATTCGCCCCCGGCGATCATTCCGGTGCCGCAGCCAGGGAATATGTGGACACGAATTGGGCGCACATCCGTGCAGACCGCATCTGGGAAGAACAGGGCCATGAGAAACTCGACGGCTATGCCTGGTATCGGATCCGGGTCGGCATCCCCTCGACCATCCGTGATCGCGCCACGGTCAAAGATGGCCTTCGCATCTGCCTCGGCAAGATCAACAATTTTGACCAATCGTATATGAACGGCTCTCTCATCGGCATGAACGGAATGGCCGTTCCCGCGGGGAGTGCACCCGACACCAACTTCATCCATGCCGAAACAATCCTGTGGAATCACGAACGCGTGTACACTCTCCCCTTTGATGACCCTCGCATCCGATGGGACGCTGAGAATGTATTCGCCGTCAGGGTGTACGACGAGGGCGGCCAGGGAGGATTGTGGTCAGGAACGGCTCATCTGCGCGGCGTGAAGATCACAGATCTCCTTGAAGTTGGCTATGCCTCCTCAGACTATCGATTCGAAGGAATTCAGATCGCCAAGACGTTGAACATCCGGAATCTATCCGGCAGTCTCGCGATCGGGGCATCGATGACGGTGCGCGCCATCAATGCTATGAGCGGCGCCGAGGTCTACAGCGAAGCGTTCCCGTTGTCCTTGAACCCGGACACATCGGTCTCCGTGACGCTCTCGTTCGACGCCCCGGCACAGTCGACATTTGTTGAGTACGATGTGCGGTTTGCCGGCTTCGCCGATGTCATGAAAGCCCGCGAAGAGGCCCCGTATATCCTGACTCCTTCGGCTTCCCTTGCTCCGAAGATCAACGGTCCGGCGGTCATCGGAGCGCGCCCTGGACGTCCGTTCATCCACCTGATCCCCGCCACCGGAGAACGCCCCATGACGTTCCGTGCCGAGGGACTGCCGAAGAATCTTTCGCTGGATGCTCGATCGGGCATCATCACGGGAAAGCCGGTGTCCCGCGGCACTGCATTTGTGAAGAT
>CAYIHQ010000420.1:0-2906 GCA_964362905.1 uncultured Ignavibacteriaceae bacterium | reverse complement strand
TGGAGATCTTCGTTGAGCAGATACGTGATACCTCCGTTGACCCGATGGTCTGCCGGCAATTGCTCCATCGGAAAGAATCCGTACACCTCCCCGTACCATCCCATCGATTCCGACAACGACGAACCGGCCGCGAGTGTATAGATGGCCGTTGCTGGTCCGCCGCCCGCATGCCATTCCAATCCCGCGTTCGCACCCACACGCCAGTCAGCCGCCAACTCCTTGTCCACGGTGAACCGGGCCAGGGGTCCAACGCGCGTCCCTCGAAACGCGGACGAGGCCAGATGTGGCATCTGCAGATGCGCAATGAACGAGAGCGCAGACGAACCATCGTCGGCATCCCACAATTTTGACTTGAACCCGAATTCCATCGGGAGGAGTCCGCGCGTCGTCGGGGCCCCGTTGCCCGATGTCGTCACCGGTTCCATCACCCACCGGATCTCGAACCGTTCCGAGACGCCGAACTTCACGAGCGTTGAAGGATGAGCGATCAGGGAGATCACCCCTTCGCGCTCCAGTGCAAAGCCGTGCTCGAATTGAAGGCTCCCGACGGGAGTGATCCCGGTCGCTTCGGTCTGGTCCGGACGATCGGTCTCGATCGGTCCCGTCTGTGCAAGAGACAGTCCCGCGGTCACGGACAACAGCACGATCGCCATCGCCAATCTTGCCATCTCTCTCTCCTCCGTCGATTCTCATTCTTGAGAATCAAGATACGGGACTTTGGGACACCCGCAAGGGAGGGCCGACGAAACGCGCATGAAAAGCAAACGGCGGCACGGATGACCGCGCCGCCGTTGAAAACCTCCCAAAGGGGGAGGACGCTTCTGTGATGGTCAACAACCAGCTCTTGGGCTGGTCAAGGACCTGCTCCTACTTGACGAGCACCATCTTCTTGGCGTAGGCGCCTTGCGGCGTCTCCAACCGATAGATGTACAAGCCCGTCGCGACGTATTCATTGTAGTCGTTCTTGCTGTTCCACGTTACGCTGTATGTTCCCGCCCCCAGTTCCCCGTCCGCCAGCGTCCGGATAGCACGTCCGGTGATGTCATACACCACCAGTTTCAGGTTGCTCCTCTGTGCGATGTGGAAGCGGATATCCGTGGTCGGGTTGAACGGATTGGGATAGTTCTGCTCGACGCCGAATTTCGCCGGCACCGCGTCGCCTTCTGCCACGATCGTCGTCGGGAACATTGTCTGGTAGTACTTCCACAGCGTGTCCGCCAGCGCGACATCCGTCGCTTCGGTCCAGTCCGTCAGCGTAAGATCCGTTCCGACGCCGAAGGTCACGTTGTTCCGATGGCAGGCGGAGCACGAGTTGATCACGCCCTTGCTCGGTGTCGTGACCGTTTTGTAGTCCAGGGTCTTCTTAGGACTGACGACGCCCCAGCTGTGGATGGAGATATCGTAGGACAACGCCGTCACGGCGGTCTTCGTCATGTGGCAGCTGACGCAGTTGTTCAGGCCTGTTTCCGGATTGTAGGTATTGTGCTTCGTATGCGAGAGAACGGAGGCGCTGATGGCCGCCCTGTTGGCCGGCTCATTGGCCACCTGCACGCGAGTGATCCCCGCGAAGGGACCGAATCCGGCGTGGCAGGACAGGCAAAACGTATTGTCGGTCGTTTTGGATCTCACCCAGAACTTCTGGCTCGTCGCCAGGTTGGTTACGTTGAGCGAATCCAACACCTGGTGCTTGTTCGTCGTGTTCTTGTGCGGATCGTGGCAGGTCCAGCAGGTGAAGTTTTCGAACTGCGTGGACCAATGCTTCGAAGTCAGCATATCGTGGTACTGTTGATGGTGCTGACGGGGGACGGTCGTATCGGCCCAGGTGCCGCGACCGCCGGTGCCATTCGGAGCGCGACCGAGGTCCAGGAATGTGCCCAACACCTTGGTGGAATCGGCGGGATTGAAATACGTGTCGTTCGCTTCCAACCGAGGATACTCATGGGAACCGCCCTGCGACCTGGCGCGGTTGTGGCACTGGCCGCACACTTCCATCTTCGCCTGCTTGTTCGAGACGTCGGTGCCGGGATTGAAAATGGTGGCCTTGCTGGGGACCGAGGTATGTCCGCTGCCGGGGCCGTGGCACGATTCACATCCGACGCTCATGTCGAGATCCGCCCGGTTGGCGCCCCACTTTCCCACCCACGACGTATCGGCGTTGCCGTTCGTGGCCACCTTCTGGACGGAGTAGCCGTTCACGTGGCACCCCATGCAGTTCTTGTCCCACGACTTGGTTCGGAAGGTGTTGTTGATCGGTTTCAGACTGCCGTCTGCATTGAACCATGTGGCTTGGGTATACGTTGCCCATGTCCCGGTGGAATTGTCGAGATACCCCTTCATGTTCCACTGGATCGGCAGGATGTAATAACTGGTATCGATCTTGACGAGATATCGCTGCTTCCATCCATAGCCGTAAATGTAGGCCACCTCATACTCGGGCCCGGTGGTCTGACCCGGGGCCAGGAGCTTTCCATAGTACTTACCGCCGGACGTCCGCACCTCGACCGTGGCATTGCCATATGACGCGCCCATTGAAATGGGGCTAGCGGCGAAGTTGCCTCGGATTGAAACCGCATCCGGCGCCAAATGGATCTTCGTGTGCAGCGTCTGTTGCAGGTCATCGAAATAGGCGGAATGGCAGGTCTTGCAGGCATCTTTCCCGACGTATGTCTGGGCGTTCACGCTGCCCCATGCGACGAGAACCGCAAGCCCGATTCCGGCCAAACGGCGAAACATCGTAACGAGATTCATAATTGCCTCCCAATGGAAGTGTGTCGAAGGGTCTTGCCGCATGGCACCCCTTCGTGAGTATCAACTTGTCAGACAGTCTCCTGAAAGCCAAGTGACCAATTGTGAAGCATCTTTTCGAATTCCCCCCACCCCTCGTCCCCGGCGAAAAATTGCGGTAT
>CAYIHQ010000419.1:2320-2912 GCA_964362905.1 uncultured Ignavibacteriaceae bacterium | reverse complement strand
CAATCGATAGAAGTACACGCCGCTCGAGAGAATTTTCGACCCCTTGCCGGCATCGAACGGCACGGCATAATTGCCGGCCTCCTGATGGGCACTCACCAATGAGGCAACCTCAACTCCCAGCACATTGTAGACCTTGAGAGAGACCATTCCAGCCTTCTCAAGACTGTATGCGATCGTCGTGGACGGATTGAACGGGTTCGGATAGTTCTGAGACAGCGTGAATTCCTGCGGTGAGGAGCCATTCTCGACTCCGGTCACTCCTGCCGGATTCGTCACGACACTGGAGGCGAGTGTCACAGCAGCGATCCTTGCCAATGCCCTGCCATTCAATGTGGCCCCAGTGTTCAACGCGATCGATTGATCGGCCATGATCGTTCCCTTGAAGGCCGAGGTCGTTCCAAGGATCGCCGACGTGCCGACTTGCCAGAAGATGTTGGATGCCTGGGCACCGCCTGCGAGAATGACCTGGATCCCGTTCCCCACATTGAGATCGGCCGCGATCTGGAATATCCAGACATCATTCGCGGTCCCCGAGCGCGTGAGGTTCGAGCCCGTGCTCAAACACGAACTGGTGAACTTGTAGAGACCTGGC
>CAYIHQ010000419.1:0-2310 GCA_964362905.1 uncultured Ignavibacteriaceae bacterium | reverse complement strand
GGCACAAGCGTCAACCCGCCCAAATTTCCCGTTCCCGGATTCAAGAAGCTGCCCGTAGGAACTGGTACTCGACCCGCCGCATTGTTGAAGGCGATGGTCAGATCACCCTTGGCTGCCGTCAACATCGTGGCCGCGATCGTGGAACCCGCAGGACCTGTGGCATCGACTGCATAAATGATCCCGGTTACTTGCACCCCTGTGAGTCCGGTGATAGCACTGCCCGCGGCCGGGCTCAATCCGACATGGCCCGTGATGGCAGATGTCGGAACGTTGGAGACCCCAGAACCGGCAAGGACCGCAAAATTCCCGGCCGATCCAAGTACGACCGGTGACAGCGGTTGAGACACCGCAAGAGCCGGCACCAGCAAAGCAACCGCGAGCGTTGCTCCGAGGAAACCTTTCCCTCGTGTCGCACAATCTCGCATATGTGTTGTCAACATCTTCATACATCCTCCATCGTGTGATCGATCGTGAGCTGCAACCTGCTGTTACTGTGTCGAACGGCCCCCCTCTGTTCGAGGTGGGGCCATTCGCACCCCATGCGGAAGCATGAGACAATTACTTCATCAGGATCAACTTCTTCATCGAGACAAAGGCACCGACTTCCAAACGGTAGAAGTACACGCCGCTCGAGAGACTGTGTGTTCCCCTGTTGGCATTGAACGGCACTGTGTAACTGCCCGCTTCCTGGCGACCGTTGACGAGCGTGGCCACCTCATGCCCCAACATATCGTAGACCTTCAGCGAGACCTGACCAGCATTCTCAAGGCTGTATGCGATCATCGTGGTCGGATTGAACGGATTCGGATAGTTCTGAAGGAGGGTGAATCCTCCCGGAGCGTTCTCATCCCGGACTTCTGTCGTCACCGGGGCCCCGCCGATGTTGGTGGTGTTCATCGTGACGGAGTCCGTCTGCGCCAACAATCTGCCGCTGACGTATGCGCCGGTGTTCGCCGTAATGGCCGATGACGCCAGGATACTTCCTCTGAACGTGGAGCTGGATCCAAGCGTTGCCGACGTGCCGACTATCCAAAACACGTTGTACCACTGAGCTCCGTTGACGAGCTTCACATAACTATTCGATGCCGTGGTGAGTGCGCCTGTCATCTTGAAAATCCACACGGCGCTCGCATCACCGCCGCCATCGAGCTTCAGAGTATCTGTGATCCCAAACGCGCCCGTACTGGAACTGTATACTCCCTGCGCATACGAGCGACCGCCAAGCGCTGCGGTAATCGTAGAGTCAACGGATCGTGATACGCTACTATCGTACGCCGCTTTCAACTCGAGTTGCGCAGCAGCAGACGTTGCATTGCCCGGGTGTTGCACGCCCGTGAGTGTTCCCGGCGGAAATCCATTTATGACTGCGCCTGGGCTGACTCCAATATCTCCGCTCACCCCCGTCAGACCCGTACTATTGATCTTCGAGCCTGCAAGAACCTTGAAATTGGCGGCCGATCCCAGAAAAACCGCTGCACGGAGAGGAGAGTTCGGCGTTCCGCCAATGACGTTGGATTGAAGCGTTACCGACTCAGTTCGCGCTAGTGCTCTGCCTTCCAACGTTGCGCCTGTGGCAAACGTAATTGCCGCATGAGCCAGGATGGTTCCCTTCATGACAGCCGTTGTCCCAAACGTCGCCGCACTGCCGACCTGCCAAAACACGTTGGAGGCCTTCGCGCCGCCGCTGAGGAACACCTGCCGGCCGGAAGTCATATTGAACGAGGACGCGATTTGAAAGATCCAAACGGCATTCACGTCACCCTGCGCATCGAGCGTCAGGTCGCCCGCCGTCACCTCAAGGGTTGAATTCGATTTGTACAGTCCGGCATACAGCGTTCGTCCACCCAGATTTCCGGATATGCCGATCGGAGCTACCGTTCGTCCGGCGGCGTCATTAAAGGCGATCGTCAGATCGACCATAGCCACAGTCAGCATGGAAGGAAAAGGTATCGAACCTGCGGGGCCTGTCGCGTCGACTCCGTAGATCTTACCGACCACGTTTGGCGCTCCGAATCCGGTCATGAATGAACCGGCGAGGGGACTTACTCCAACGTTCCCGATGATACTCGACGGACCGGTGTTGGTGATCCCGGCATACGATAGAATTGCAAACCCGCCGGTCTGGCCAAGGGTTACCGGCAGATGAGCAGTTGTCGGGGTTTGGTTCCACGTTGTAAAGCTTCGCGTAGTTGAGTAGGCACTCGTTGCGCCGCCGTTCGCCACACTATCCCGCACCTTCACGTGCCAGTAATACTTGGTTGCATTCCTCAAGCCGGTGACGCTGTATGAGGTGCCAGTGAGGGTCGAATC
>CAYIHQ010000418.1:0-2913 GCA_964362905.1 uncultured Ignavibacteriaceae bacterium | reverse complement strand
TTCGACGCCCTCGGTTCGGGATCCCGGTTTTGCGTGGACACGAATGCGCGGCATGGCTCGACCCGTCGCCGTTGGACGACTACTGGTTATGATACAGCGTACCGTCGCCCCACTTGATCACTTCTAGCCGGATCTTGGCCGTCCCGGAAGAGATCATGTCCAGCTCGCGCGCTGCACGAAGTGAAAGATCGATGAGCCGTCCTTCTTTGAATGGACCCCGGTCGTTGACGCGAACCACCACCGCTTTGCCGTTGGCGATGTTCGTCACGCGCACCTGTGTGCCGAACGGAAACGTCCGGTGGGCGGCGGTCAGGGCGTTCATGTCGAACCGCTCACCGTTCGCCGCCTGCTTGCCGTGAAAATCATCTGCATAGAAGGAGGCGACGCCTTCGAGCGTGAGGAGGGAACCGGACCGGGCGGGCGGGCGATTCGATGAGGGCGCCGAAGGTCGATCGGACGGACGGCTGGTGCCGGAGTCCCGCGAGAATCGGGGGGACGACGCGCATCCAATTCCACCGAGGAGAACGATCATGCAGAGCAGAACGCGTTTCGTGGGTCTACAGCTGGTCATTCATCTGCTTTCGTCTGAGATAGTCGACGATTTCCTTGACCTCTTGCGAGTGTCCTTTGCGGCAGATCAGCACGGCGGTCGATGTCTCAATGATGATGAGGTCTTCCACGCCGATGGCGGCGACCAAGCGATGGCCGGCATCGACATACGTATTGCGGGCGTCCCGCACGAGGACCTTCCCTTTCGTGGAATTCAGGAGGTCGTCACTGGGCGACAATCGAGCCACTTCGTCCCAGGAACCGACATCGCTCCAGCCAAAATCCCCCTTCAACACGTAGACCCGGGAGGCCCGCTCCATCACGCCGTAGTCGATGGAGATCCCCTTGATCTTGCCGTACGCTTGCTCCAGTGCCCCCCGGTACGACCCGCTGCCGATGGTGGGAAGAATGCTCTGCAGGTGGAAGAAGAGGTCCGGCAGTTGGCGTTGAATCTCTGCGAGGATGGTGGACGCCTTCCAGAGGAAGATACCGCTGTTCCAGAGGAAGTCGCCGCTGGCCAGGAAGCGCTCGGCGGTCTCCAGGTTTGGTTTCTCGGCAAAGCTCTTGACCGTATAGGTCTCCCGATTGTGATATGGGTTCCCTTCCGGCGCGTCGTCGTACTGGACATAGCCGAACCCGGTTTCCGGGTGCGTCGGCCGGATGCCGATGGTGACGAGTGCGCCCGATTCCTGAGCCACTGATGTGGCGGTCCGGATCACCCGCAGAAACTCATCCTGGCTTCTGATCAAGTGATCGGCCGGGAGCACGATCATGACGCCGTCCGGGTCCGCCTTCTGGACCCACAGCGCCGCGAGCCCGATGCAGGGCGCGGTATTCCGTCCGACGGGTTCGACGAGGATGTTTTCGCGTGGAAGGAGGGGCAGCTGTTTTGCGAGCTGATCTTGATGGAGCACATTCGTCACGACGAAGGTGTTCATCGGCGCCACCATCGACTCCAATCGCCGCACCGTCTGCTGGATCATGGTCCCTTCGCCGAGGATCTCCAGGAACTGCTTCGGATTGCGTTCCCGGCTCTTGGGCCAGAACCTCGACCCGACTCCCCCAGCCATGATCACCGCATAGAGATTCGTCATGAGATCTTTCGCTATTCGAACATGGTCCGGAAATCCTTCAACGTCTCGAGGCTTTGATCCAGGAACCCCGCTCGGTCAGATTCCGCCGCGGACAACCACTGCGCAAACGGTTCCTGGATATTCGCCACGAGATTCATCACCCGGACGTCATCCAACAATTGGTGGTCGTTGATGTACCCGAGGAGATCATCGACCATCTCGGCGTATCGTGTGAGCTCCTCGGAGGCTCCGCCGTCGCTACGGATGGCGGCACAGTTCGCCCTCACACGTTCAAGCAGAGGCGCGCGATCGTCCGACCCGCTCTGAACGGCTTCGAGGAAACGCTCCAAGAGTCTGCCGTAGATGTCCGGGTCGGATGTTCCTACCTCTTCATCTTCGCCCGTCGGCATCGCAATTGCCGGCGCATCCTCCGTCGTCTCCGCCATGGGTTCCGGCATCGGTTCTGGGAGCGCTTCGAACGTCGGTTCCGAGAACGCCGGCGCCTCCGCGGTCGGCGCAAAGAACTCCGCAGAGTCTGTCGGGCTCAGCGCAGTTCCTGCCCACTCGAATCCGGCAACGCCGGCTTCAGGCAGACCCAATCCTCGGCGCAACGTGCGGAGGAACACCTCTTCCTCCTCCGGCCCGGCATCGAGCCGAGATGGGTCCAATTCCAGCCGGTCTGAGATCCACATGAGTCCGAGGGCGAGATCGTCACACCGGTCGGCTTGATACAGCCGCTTCAATGTGCCCGGCCATTCTTCCGTCCCAGCGAGAACGAGGCGGAGCCGCTCGAATTGGTCCCGCTCCGGCCCCCCGCCGAGTTCTTCGGGCGGGAAGCGGTCAAACAGGGAGTCCACGACCTGTTGAATGCGCGTCATGACTGATAGGCCCTCGGGACGCGAGCAGAGATCGCACAGGTCACTTCGTACGGAATGGTCCCCGCGATCTTCGCCATATCCCATGCTGTGATGGATTCGGTCTTGGATCGACCGATGAGCACAACTTGATCTCCAGTCCGCACGTCTTCCTCCCCGCAATCGACCATGCATTGGTCCATGCAAATGGTGCCCACGATCGGGAAGCGCCGACCGTGTATGAGAACGCCGGCGCCCCTTCCGGTCAGGGAGCGAAAAAGACCGTCCGCGTACCCCACGGGGATCGTGGCGATGGTGGTCGAACGATCCGCGCGGAACCGTTGCCCGTAGCTCACACTCTCACCCGCGGCGATCCGCTTGACCATGGCGACGCGCGTCGTCCACGTCAACGCCGGCCGAACGGCGAGCGTGCGGTC
>CAYIHQ010000417.1:545-2914 GCA_964362905.1 uncultured Ignavibacteriaceae bacterium | reverse complement strand
ATCCAACGTCCGGGCGAAGTTGGGACGGCGTGCGCCGTCGGAGGGCTCCACCGCGCGGCCCGCGATCCGCGCGGCTTCTCCGTAGATCGATGCGAGCGTATGATCGTGCAGCCGCTCGCCCACCTCCCACCGGAGGTCCGCGGCCGCTGTGAGAAGGTCATTTCGTTCCGACATGTTCTCTCTCTCCTTCCGGGACGACGTGATGCTGCGACAGCGCGCCGATCTCGCCGGTCCGAACGGCTTCAATGATCCGGACGTCCGCTTCCAGCAGGCGCAGTGCCACCCAGCGGGCGTTGGGGAGTCCCGGGAACGTCTCTTGAACGCGGCGGGTCAGTTCTTCGACACCGCGAAGTTTTTCGGAATCCAACGGAAAGCGCTTCGGCTTGCAGACCACCGCACCCGTCGCCACTTCGTGCACCACCCGCACGAGCTCCGCCATGCCGGTGCCATTCCGCGCCGCCGCGGATACGACCGGAATTCCCAGGTCGCGGGCGAGGCTCCGAACATCCACCGTAATGCCGTTCTTCCCGGCCTCGTCCGTCAGGTTGAGGCAGACCACGGCGCGGTCGGTGATCTCGAGCACTTGGAGCACGAGGTTGAGATTCCTCTCCAACCGGGTGGCGTCCACGACAATGACCGTGACATCCGGACGGCCGAACAGGATGAAATCGCGGGCCAATTCCTCGTCCGTGCTGGTGGAAAGGAGCGAATACGTCCCCGGCAGGTCCACCAGTTTGTAGCGAACGCCCTGATACGAGAAGGAGCCCTCAGCCCGCACGACCGTCTTTCCCGGCCAGTTGCCGGTATGCTGTCGAAGGCCCGTCAGTTGATTGAAGACCGTGCTCTTCCCAACGTTCGGATTTCCCGACAGCGCGACGACGTACGTGGCGTCGGATGCCGTCGATCCATGCCGAACCAAGGATGCGTTCGGATTCACCGGACAGGTCTCACATTGTTCCGGAACACTCGTCGTCATAGCCGTCCCTCGGTGGATTCGATCAGGATGAGTGATGCTTGCGCGTGGCGGAGGGCCACCAAACTGCCGCGGATCCGGTACGCCACCGGGTCGCCGCCGGGGCTGAGCAGCTCCGAGGTCACCACCGTTCCGGGTACCAGTCCAAGGTCGAGCATGCGCCGTCGTTGCAGTCCCCGGCAGGCCTCGTCGATGCCCACGACCCGCGCAGACGAACCGATGCGGAGCGAGTTCAGGGTCGCCAGGCCGCGAGGTTCGGGCGGCGCCGACACCACGGTCACATTAGATGCAACGACGAGCGGAAGAGTCTCCTGGACGCCCCGGTGATCCACGACCACGGACCGCTGCGTTCGCTCGACCACGCGCAGCCGAACTCCCGGCTGCAGGCCTTTGGACAGCAGGTCGCGATACACGGCCAAGGGTTCATCCTCGATGTGGACAACCATCACCGTGGCCCCCGGTGGCGCGGTCTGAAGCGGGCCGCCACGCTGGCTGGGCATCGTCCCGGCAACCGGAGGTATGGGATCCCCGTGAGGGTCGTAGAGCGGCTCGCCGAGGCGGTGGGCGAGGGTCTCCACCTCCTGGGCCGAGAGTCGGTGTTCAGTCTTGTCCGCAACGATGTGCCAGTCGGTCGCCTGCACGCCCGTTTCATCTGCCAGGTAGCGTTCGTAGAGACGGTGCCTCCGGATCACGCCCAGGGCGCGGGTGCGCCCTTTCTCGGTGAGACGCACACGTTCGCCGTCGAGCGCGACAAGCCCCTCATTCGTCAACGACTGCGTCACCTGGGCCGCACGGTCGGCCGAGACCCCCAGCGCTCCGGAAATGCTCACCAACGATCCCGTTTGCGCCTGCTCTTCCGCATGGAACAAGTGCTTCAGAGCATCTTCCGTCTGGACCTGTTCGCGGCGTTCCTGACGCTGGAACCATCGGCGTGCGACGACGGTGCCCGCCAAGAGAAGCACGACCACTCCGAGTGAGATCACGATCGTGGTCATGACGCCCTCCGTCGTGCGCTGGCAGCGCCCACGCGAACGCTTGCCGCCAGTTTGTCGGTGATCAATACCTCTCGGCCTGCGATCTCTGCCCTCAGGCTGCCGTCAAACGCAACCCGCTCCTGCACCCGCACACGAGCGCCGAGCACAATCCCCATACGCGCCGCGTACTTGAGCATCTCCGGACTTTCGTCGCTCACCCGACGCACCTCCAGGACATCCCCCGGTTGCGCGTCAGATAGAAGCCGATGGCGGTCGCGTTCGAGCCGCCCTTCTGCCGTCGGTATGGCATGTCCGTGCGGGTCGTGACGCGGGTAGCCGAGCGCCGCATCCAACCGTTGCTCCAGCCGTTCGGAGGTCTTGTGTTCCAGCCGTTCGGCCTCTTCGTCGATCTCGTCCCAATT
>CAYIHQ010000417.1:0-535 GCA_964362905.1 uncultured Ignavibacteriaceae bacterium | reverse complement strand
TCACCAGGAACACTTCCCAGAGTCGATGACGCCGAATGATGCGCAAGGCCATCTTCCGTCCTGCGTCAGTTAATTCGACACCTTTGTACGGGGTGTGACGCAGGAGGCCTTCTTCCGCAAGACGGCGGACCATTTCCGACACGGAGGCGGCGGAGATCTGGAGGCGCTGCGACAATGAGGAGGTCGCGACCCGCCCCTCCTCTTCCTGGATCTTGTAGATGTTCTTCAGATAGTTTTCGATGTTCTCGCTGGCCACGGGGACCTCGGGTGGTGAACGGTAAACGACGAACGACCGTCTTCGGGTTGAACGTGTCGGCTTCCAGCACGGAGCACGCACTCTCGGCAGGGGCAGCAGCGGCCCGGTCGTCACGAGCGGTGCGTCACATCAGCTGTTGAGCGGGCGAAGCAAGGATGATCAAGGGCCCCAGGAAGAGCAAGGCCGCGATCCTTCGTTCCACGGCCGCGTTCGATGGTATTCTGGATGTGGACGCCATGAATTTAAATTTAGGTTCGCCTAAATATATGTTCAGGCAAT
>CAYIHQ010000416.1:0-2917 GCA_964362905.1 uncultured Ignavibacteriaceae bacterium | reverse complement strand
ACCGTATCGAAGCCGGCACGTTTATGGTCGCCGCGGCGCTGGCAGGCGACCACCAGAAGAGCGTGCGTCTGGAGCACTGCAATCCCCGCCATATCGGTTCCTTAATCGTCAAGCTGGAGGATGCGGGTGCCACCGTGACGCTCGGAACGGATTGGGTGGAAGTGCGTCCACCGGACCGCATCCAGCCCGTGAATGCGACGACCGCGATCTATCCCGGCTTCCCGACCGACATGCAGGCACAGTGGATGTCGTTGATGGCGTTGGCCGCGGGCACGAGTGTCATCACCGATACCATCTACTTCGACCGGTTCATGCATGTGCCCGAACTGACGCGGCTCGGGGCGAACATCAACGTCAAGGAGAACGTCGCCACCGTCGTTGGCACGGCACGACTCAAAGGGGCGAAGGTGATGTCTACCGACCTCCGGGCGAGCGCATCCCTGATCCTGGCCGGATTGGCCGCCGAAGGGACGACCGAGGTGCTCCGCGTCTACCACTTGGACCGCGGCTACGAATCGATCGAGAAGAAGCTGCAGGGACTCGGGGCCGACATTGCCCGCGTGGCAGGGGAGGAATTCTAATCTCGCTCAGGCGGAAATGACACTGGAAGCAGACTCAAGAACTACCCTCGTCGCCCCCGAATGAATCTGTCGGGGGCCTCGTTGTTGGAAATGAAGAGGTTCCCGCCAAAGACTTGCGGGAACGACGGGTGGGACTTCAATGCACAACATCTTTGAAACCAGTTATAGTGCGGTCGATGTGAAATGAGCAGGCCTTCGGATCTCATCGTCGTCAGTGCGTCGTCGCGTATGATCGTTTTAGCCAAACAGACTTCGTTTGCGATGTCATGAACGCGCGCCCTGGATTGTCCCGGCCCGGCATTCTCCCACTGGTCGCCGTAACGGCGCAGTCCTTTCTCCTTACCCAGTTTCCTCTCCTCAATGTTCTCGGCCTCGAGTGCGCGGCTGCGACGGCTCCGTTGATCGCGCTCCTGGCAGGTTGGGCGCTTCTGCCGCCCCGATCCGCGGATGATGCCTCTCCGAGCGTCGTCCAAGTCGTCGTGCGCGGACTTCTCCTCTCGGTCCCGCCGCTTCTCGTCGGACTGGCCGCTGCTCTCTTCATTCGAAACTGTTCCCTTCTCGCCGGACTCGTCCAGTATGTTCTGATCGTCCTCCCCGCCGCGGTCTTTGGCGTCGGCCTCGCTGCCGTTGCCCGGGGCGCGACCAAACGATGGTCCCGCTCGTTGTTTGTCGTCTTCTGGGCCGCGGTCCTCGCTCATATCGTCTTCGTCACGTTCACAGGCCCGCAGATCTACGCATTCAATCCCATCGTGGGATTCTTTCCGGGATTCTCCTATGACGACGCACTCGGCCTTCCGGGATCGCTCGCCTGGTTCCGCATCGTCACTCTCATCTCCGCGTTGGCGCTGATTCTGCTGGGGAGGTTCCTGGAGCGCTCCCGCGGACACGGACGGACAGCGTGGAGCGGTCGATCGGCCCTATCCTGTGCGGCGGCGGGGCTCCTTGTGGTGGCGTTATGGTGGAACGCGGACGCTTGGGGATGGGGTAGTTCTGTGGCACACGTGAAGGACGAGCTCCACGGCGTGCGCGAATCCGACCATTTCATCCTCATCTATCCGTCCGATGCCGTCACCGAGGATCAAGCCGACCGGCTCGAAGCGCTGCATGAATTTACGTACGAACGGCTTCGCCGCACGCTGCGTGTCTGGCCCGACCGCAAGATCACGAGCATCATCTATCGTGATGCGGAACAGAAGAACCGCCTTGCCGGTGGCGGCCGCACGAACTTCACCAAGCCATGGCTGTGGCAGATGCATCTGCTGCTCGGCGACGTTCGTGAATCGCTGCGCCACGAGATGGTCCACGTGCTGGCGGCGGACTTTGGGTTCCCGGTTGTCCGCATCGGCATCAATGCCGGTGTCATCGAGGGTCTGGCGGTTGCGATGGAACGCACGACGAACGGGGAGACGGTGCACCGGGCTGCCGCGCAGATCCTGGCGGCCGGCGTGCCGGTGTCGGTGGAGGGGCTCTTCTCCTCCTTCGGATTTTTCCGGACGAACTCAGCGGTGTCGTACACACTGGCCGGGTCGTTCTCGCGGTACCTCATCGAGCGGTTCGGCATCCGAAGCTACAAGGTCTTCTACCGTACGGGCGATTCCCGTCAGGCGTTCTTTCATCCACTCTCGGACTTGGTGACCGGCTGGCGCCGTCGCATCGACGCCATTCCTTTGGAGCGATCGGATTCCCTGAAGGCGGCCTATTATTATCGTCGCCCGCCCATGTATGCACGCGAATGCCTCCGGGTGATCGGCGAACTGAACGCCAACGCCCGTCGATCATATGCTGAAGGCCATGACTCGCTTGGTTCTTTGCGGGCCGATCAGTCCTGGTCCCTTTCGCGGTCGCCGGAGGCGGCATACCTGCGCGTGCAGGGGCTCATGCGCACCGGCCGTTACGCGGAAACCATCGCGTTCGTCGACACGCTTCGGGCAGATTCGGTTCTCTGGCCTTCCGTTATGATCCTGGACCTGATCGCTGGCGACGCGTGGTGGAGGATGGACTCGCTGGTCTCTGCAGGGGCGGCGTATCAGAGATTACTCGATGCCGAGATCTCAACCGGGTGGACCGAAGCGGCGGCATTGCGGTGGGAGGGACTGGTACGGTGGGGATGGGACCGTGAGGCCGTCGAAGCGCTCATCGGCACGCGTCCGGATTCGGTACGGCGTCGGCAACTGGAAGCAGTGATCTTGGCGAATCGCGCTCCCCGAAGGGCGCCCTTGTTGCGCTATGCGCTGTCGCGGTTGGTGCCCGTGGAGAAAGAACCGGCGGAGGTGATCCGCTTGCTGTCAGAATTGCCGGCCATCGGTCGGGACGTTCTTGACCACGTCGCACGTCGG
>CAYIHQ010000415.1:0-2918 GCA_964362905.1 uncultured Ignavibacteriaceae bacterium | reverse complement strand
GACGCTCCGATGCGTTCACCGGTGGGAGCCGACGGGCGAAGAACATGCGGGCCACGGGGATTGCTCCCCGCAGCCCGCAGAGAGCAGCACCTTACTTGATCAGCGTGAACCTCCGAACCGACGTGAATGGCGAGGCCGCGCCATCAGCAGGATCCGCCGTGATGCGATAGAGATACACGCCGCTCGACAGGTGTCCGGCTTGGAACGGCATCTGGTACGAACCTGCGGCGAGAATATTTTCGACCACCGTCGCCACTTCGCGACCAAGCATGTCGTACACCTTCAGAACGACATGGCTCTGCACCGGCAGGTCGAACGTGAATGTCGTGGCTGGATTAAAGGGGTTGGGGAAGTTCTGCCCCAGCGCAAAGACGGCCGGGATCGCGGAACCGTCGTTCTCATCCGCTCCGGTGGTCACGTTCATCGTCAACGTGCGATACACACCGCCCCACTCACTCCCCCACCACGACTTGTAGAACGACCCGATCGTGTGGTCCCATGAGTTCATCGGATGCTGGAACCCGTCCGGATCGAACACCACCACCGTCAACTCGACGGTCGACAGGGGCGCCGTGTAGCCCAGCTTCTCCAGGTCGATCATCAGCTCCGCCGAGTAGCCGGCATCGACATTTAGCGTGTCGTTGACCGTGCTGCCCGTCTTCAGGTAGCCCCAACCAGCCCCGGAGCCCACCACCTGCTCCTCATACCGCATCGTGTCCTTGTTCGCGTCGATGTTCTGCCAATACAGCTTGTACTCCCGGTCCTGTCCCACCGAGTTCTTGATCTTCAGGAACAGTCCGTCTCCTTCCCAGCCGAACTTGCAGATCGACTTGTCGTCCGAGTCGATTCCGAAGTACAGCTTCAGCCCCTTCCGCATGAACTTCACCTTCGTCAGCGTGCTGTCCTTGTGGGGAACAAAATACTCCACGGTCGCGTCCGTGAACGGGTTCTTCACATCCACACCTCCCGTCACCGTGAACTCGCCCACACTCTTCTTCAGGTACGACCCCACGCCGTACGCCAGCGTCGGCGCTCCCGTCCAGTCCGCTTCGTTCAACTGACCGTCCACCGTCACGCCGCCGCTGTTCTTTACCGTCAGCGACGCGGGATCCCCGAACGGCTCTTCGATGAAGGCGAGGGTGCGATACACACCGCCCCACTCACTCCCCCACCACGACTTGTAGAACGACCCGATCGTGTGGTCCCATGAGTTCATCGGATGCTGGAACCCGTCCGGATCGAACACCACCACCGTCAACTCGACGGTCGACAGGGGCGCCGTGTAGCCCAGCTTCTCCAGGTCGATCATCAGCTCCGCCGAGTAGCCGGCATCGACATTTAGCGTGTCGTTGACCGTGCTGCCCGTCTTCAGGTAGCCCCAACCAGCCCCGGAGCCCACCACCTGCTCCTCATACCGCATCGTGTCCTTGTTCGCGTCGATGTTCTGCCAATACAGCTTGTACTCCCGGTCCTGTCCCACCGAGTTCTTGATCTTCAGGAACAGTCCGTCTCCTTCCCAGCCGAACTTGCAGATCGACTTGTCGTCCGAGTCGATTCCGAAGTACAGCTTCAGCCCCTTCCGCATGAACTTCACCTTCGTCAGCGTGCTGTCCTTGTGGGGAACAAAATACTCCACGGTCGCGTCCGTGAACGGGTTCTTCACATCCACACCTCCCGTCACCGTGAACTCGCCCACACTCTTCTTCAGGTACGACCCCACGCCGTACGCCAGCGTCGGCGCTCCCGTCCAGTCCGCTTCGTTCAACTGACCGTCCAGGGTCACGCCGCCGCTGTTCTTTACCGTCAGCGATGCGGGGTCGTCGAACCCTGTCATGAGTGAAACTACTGCGCCCTGGGCGGACGTCGCCGCGGTCACCCAGTTTCCACCCGCCACCGACCGCATGATGGTCTGGGCTGGCAGAATCGGGGAAAGGACGAACGCGAGGACAACGCACAGCGCGAACCGCATGAATGCGTTCATTGATGTACCTCCTTATGTAGGGTTTGTAGTCGGTTGGATTGCATCCAGATCTCATTTCGCTCGTTATGCTTCGCTCCGCTTCAAAATCGATCCTTGACGGTCTCTCGCCTTCAGGTGCTCGTCGTCGCTGGATGCGGAGCCTTCTGTGATGGGCCCGCAACTTGCCCTCACCGACAGCGTCGTGGCAACAAGGATCTGTGAGGCCTTCTCCTTACGCTTTCCCGGCTGAAGCCGCTTGAGGATCATCTCGATCGACATGAAGCCGAGGTCGTGAATGGGCACGTGCACACTTGTGAGTGCCGGCTGCAGGTATCGCGCGACGGGAATGTCGTCGAATCCGCAGACGGAGATCTGCTGCGGGATCCTGATGCCGTGCTCGTGGAACGCGCCAATCGCGCCGATCGCCATCGAATCGTTGGATGCAAAGACGGCGGTGGGATGGGACTGCATCGCTATGATCCGTCGGGCCGCGTCGAACCCGGACGCCTCCGTGAAATCGCCGGCGAGCTCGAGATCCCGATCGGGACGGATGCCGGCAGCGATCAGGGCGGCACGGTAGCCGCGGAGGCGTTCGTGCGCTTCGATGTTCGACTCGCTCCCTTTGATGATGGCGATGCGTCGATGTCCCTGGGCAATGAGATGAGCGACCACCTCCTTGGTGCCACCGAAGCCGTCCACGGTGATCGTGTCGAAGAGTTTATTCTCGATGCGGCAGTTCAGGAGGACGACGGGAAGGGTCTTTGGGAGATTGGCAAGCAGCAGGTCGGATTCCACCTGGGGGGACATGATCACCAGGCCATCCACGCGGCCACGCATGAACCGCAACGCCGCTTCGATCTCGCTCCGGTCGTTGTGCGAACTGGAGACGATCAGATGGTACCGTCGCGACTGAGCCGCCTCGTCGGCGCCGCGGATGATCTCCGAGAAGAACTCACCA
>CAYIHQ010000414.1:0-2924 GCA_964362905.1 uncultured Ignavibacteriaceae bacterium | reverse complement strand
TGGTGATGCAGAGAAGGCGTCTGGTGTGAGTGCTCGGCCCCACGGCTAAAGCCGTGGGTGTTTCCACTGGAGCTGTCCGCTTCGAGGGTATTCTGTGATGACCTTCTACGAAGTGGCGCGAGATCGCTGACATTCCCAAAGGCCCTTGATGTCCGCGCATTTGAATCCCGGTGTAATGGCAGTTCCGTTTCTGACTGAAAGCTGCGTCCGCACCGGGATTCTGGCCAGCCGTCTGAGATCTGCAATTGCGACGTTGTTGTTCTGCGCGTGGGCAGGTCTTCGTTTCGAACGATCCGATCTCGCGCAGAATTTCTTTCAGTCACTTTCTTTCCCAAAGAAAGTGACAACCAAGTTCTCTTGGAGCCGACATCCTCAATCGGTTCGCGGGGTTTTGTCTTCATAAATGAAGCACCATGGCTAAGAAAACAGCCACACGAGTTCTACAAGGAAGTGCAACACCCCCCAGGTCTCCTCTCGGCTTCGAAGCCAAGCTCTGGGCCGCATCGTTCGGGGAGCATCGCTGATGTCTTCAATCGGGAGGTGGCTTCTTTTGGACCGACGCGAGGCCAGCTCACCTCCAAGGGCATGATCTGGAGCCCCAGCGATTCACGACAAGATCGTGAAGAACAAGACGCCCGGACTCATCACCCGAGCGTTGTCGTGTCAGGAAGTGCAGTACGAGCCTGTTCTTCTGATTTCCGAGACGGTGTCTCGGTTTTTCAAGGGCAGGAGTCAGGAAGCGCTTCGATCCCTACCGCGAATTCATCACGCAGTGAGTGACAAATCGGACACACTTTCAATTCTCCACGCAGTGAGTGGAGAATCCATTCCCCTTTTATCGCCGACACCTTCACTGATAGCCTTGCCCGCTTTTCACGAAAAAAGGTTAAGCGCCTCGTACGCGAAGGCACGTGTCCAAGAGCGTTCGTGGAAAGACGGCACTGGGGTTGCCAAGCTTGCAGATACTGATTCTTGTCCTCTATGGTCTTGTCGAAGAGGGGAACAATTGAGCGGAAGCGTTGGCAGGGCCCGTGCCCTTGCTGGCATTTTCTTCCCTACTCTGGACGGTAAGTTTGCCTTTCGAGCCAACTTGACATTCAGCGGCCAATGATATATTTTACTACACCCAAGTATACGAAATTGGTATACCATCGTGCAACAAAATGTATCAATAAGTCCTCGCGAAAATTCCTTCCTCACGAAGGTCTCGAGTTTGGGGAAGAACATCTTCTCCTTCGCGGAAGCGCAGTCCTTCTGGGGAAGCCCCCACTACGCCAAAGTCGCCCTCCATCGCCTGGTTCGCAAGCGCATGCTCATTCAACTCGAACGAGGCAAGTACCTCGTCGTCCCCCTCGAGGCCGGTTCTGAACGCAAGTGGACCGAAGATTCCTTCCTCATCGCCAATGCACTCGTCCAACCTGCAGTGATAGCATACTGGACTGCCGTTCGCCACTGGAACTGGACGGAGCAAATCCCCCGCATCGTGTACGTGCAAACAACTGCCCGTAAACGCCGTCCGAAGCGCACTGTGATCGGCGTTCCGTACGAATTCGTCACCATCCCGTCCCACAAATTTTTCGGCCATGCCCGGGAGTGGATCGACGGCAAGCCCGTACTCGTGACCGACAAGGAACGGACACTCCTCGACTGCGCCGATGACGTTGCCCGGGCGGGCTCCATCGAAGAACTCGTCAAAGCCGCCACCTCCGCCGCTCCGGAAATTTCCTGGGAGCGTCTGGATGGCTACGCCCGGCGATTTCCCAACGGCGCCGCCCTGAAGCGCTTGGGTTTTTTGTTCGAAAATCTCGGCCTTCAACTATCAGAACCGGCGAAGGCTGTCCTGGAAAGCTGGTGCCCGCGCTTGACCGCCGGTATCGCCGCTCTTCAACCCTCCGGCCGCCGCACTGGCAAGATCGTCTCCCGCTGGCGGGTTCGCGTCAATGCACAGTTCTCATGATCCCGCGCTCGGAAATCCGGAGCATCGCAGCACAGAGTGCCATTGCCCCCGTCGTGGTGGACCACGACTACGCGCTGGGATGCTTTTTGCACTTCCTTGCGCAAGAAGAGGTCGCACGCCGGCATTGGATATTCAAAGGAGGCACGTGCCTCGCCAAGTGCTGGTTTCCCGATTACCGGTTCTCTGAGGACCTGGACTTCACCGCCGTCGAAGCGGTGACCCACGAAGCCATGCTATCGACGGTGAAATCCACTGCTCGACGAATGCAGGAGCGTCTGGGCATACGAACGGATCTTCGTGAGCCGACTGTGGAGACCATCAACGATGAATATGGGCGGGAGTCGTTCGAGGGAAAGGTCTACTATCAGGGGATTTGGCAATTCAGGGGAGACCCGCGTGCCATCAAGGTCCACGTGAGCCGCGACGAGGCGATCCTATTTGCACCCATTTCGAAGGAGATCAATCATCCTTACTCCGACCGCGACCAACTTGGGCAGGTCGACGTGCGCGTCTATGCCTTGGAAGAGGTTGTATCGGAGAAGCTTCGTGCTTTCGCGGGTCAACGGCGGTTCACGGTCGCGCGCGACGTCTTCGACCTTCATTTCCTACGGGATAGGGTTGACCTCCAGCGCGCGCTGCCGGCATTTCACAAGAAACGTGAGGCCAAAGGGCTTGGGGCGGGGACGATCGACCTTGCCGGCATTGAAGCGAAGCGGGAAGACTACCGGGCGAACTGGGAACAGAATCTGTTCTATCTTCTTCCGGAATCGCTGCGAATGCCATTCGACGCTGCGTGGGGAAGTTCACTCGAACTCCTCAGGCAGGCAACGAATCGCCGGCTGTCATCTCAATAGTGGGTCGGATCAGAACGCAATTCCAGCAACGCGGCCCCCGAGTCGCGCCCCGGACGAAGCCAGCTCACCTCCAAGGGCATGATCTGGAGCCCCAGCGATTCACGACAAGATCG
>CAYIHQ010000413.1:0-2926 GCA_964362905.1 uncultured Ignavibacteriaceae bacterium | reverse complement strand
ATATCACACTCCGGGCCATGCGGGTGATCCGCGAGGCGGATATCGTCGTGGTCGAAGAACGGAAAGAGGGAAATCGCCTGCTCCGCCACCTGGGTATCGAGAAGCCGGTGGAGAGCCTGAATGAGCACAACGAAGCGGCGGCCACGGACATCATCCTCGGCCATCTGCGCGCGGGGAAAAAGGTCGCCCTGGTGTCGGATGCGGGCACGCCGGTGTTCTCCGACCCCGGCCAATTGCTCGTCGAAAAGGCGGCGGCGCTGGGGATCACCGTCGTTCCGGTCCCGGGTGCGTCGTCGCTCATGCCTGCGCTGACCGTCTCCGGGTTCGCCATCGATCAGTTCGTGTTCCATGGTTTTTTGTCACCGAAACGCAACCGGCGCGTCACAGAGCTGCAGCAGCTCAAGCGTGAGCTCCGCACGAGTGTCGTCATGGAAGCACCGTACCGCCTGGTGCAACTGATGAGAGACATGGCGGACGTGTTTGGCGCCACCCGGCGGATTTGCGTGGCCTTCGATCTGACACTTCCCGATGAGGAGATTTTTCGGGGCACGGCGCCCGATCTCTATCGCCGATTTGCGCGGGAGGAACGGAAGGGAGAATTTGTCGTGGTCATTGAAGGACAACGTCGGAGGCAGGAGAACTGAACGGCGGCAGCAACGTCATCCGCGGCTGACGCGCGGACCACCCATGAAGCGAATGCACGGCCCTCCCTGTGAGGGCTGTCGCATGTACCCGGTATCCATCGCCTTCAGAACTCCGCGCTCGGGATTGCCCTGAACAAAAAAAAGGCGCGCGCCCCGAGGAGCACACGCCGTGCGTGGAAGCGAGACACCTCACGGGATGAGGACGGCTGTCGAAATCACGGTGGTCCAGAGACCGTTCTTGTCGCCTTCGGCAGATTGCGTGATATTGAATGTCCGGACGATCTTCCCGGAGAGCTTGAACATTTTCTCGCGTTCGTCCCAGGCGGTGCTCGGGTCGAAGGGGATGCCGAGCGTCGTGGCAAGCATGGTCGCGGCGAGGTCTTCAGAGTAGTCGCCCGCCCGCTCATCCGTTTCACCGAACGGGTGGTGCTCTGAGAGATAGCCGTACTGCGTCTCGTCGGCGGGCTGGGCGACGCCGATCGAGGCGGCCACGAGCCGGTTCGGTTCGTTCGTTGCATTGCGCGCCATGACGCAGAACGTCACGGCGCCGGGGGCCAGCAGTTTAAGGCCTTCATCCTTCGGGATGCGCTTGCAACCCGGGGGGTAGATGCTCGACACCGTCACAATATTGCACTTTTCGATGCCGGCGTCGCGCAGCGCAAGCTCGAACGACTGGAGATAGTCCTTGTGGCGGCCAACGCCCTTGGTGAAGAACATCTTGGTAGGTACGAACACGGCAGTGACTCCGATGAATGATGGTCAGGATCGTGGGGCGATGAGAACTTTGAGAAATCGGCGTTTACCGACTTTGACGATAAACTCTGTGACCGCCGGAATGGGGGCGAGTGGATTCGAGACCTTCTCGCCGTCGATCGTGACGCCGCCCTGCTCGATGAGCCGACGGGCATCGCTGTTCGACGCTGCCAACTTTGTCTGGCTCAGCAACGCCAGAATGGTCGGCGGGACCTGATCGCCGGCAAGCGTGATCTCTTCGACCTCGTCCGGCAGGCTCTTCTGGATGAAAATCCGGTCGAATTCCTCCTCGGCCGAGCGCGCATCCACTTCGGAATGATACAGCGCGACGATCGACCTCGCCAGTCGGCGTTTGAGGTCACGCGGGTTGGCGCCCGATGCGAGCTCCTTGCGGATAGCCACCAGCTCGGCATTGGAAACGTCCGTCGTCAACTCGAAGTACGGAACGATCAATCCATCCGGGATGCGGAGCGTCTTGCCGTACATGTCGCGGGGCGATTCGCTGACACCGATGCAGTTGTCGAGCGACTTGCTCATTTTTTCGACGCCGTCGGTACCCGCGAGGATGGGCATCGTCAGGGCCACCTGAGGTTCGAGCCCATACTCCCGCTGTATGTCCCGTCCCACCAGGAGGTTGAATTTCTGGTCCGTGCCTCCCAGCTCGACATCGGCTTTGATGGCCACAGAATCCATCGCTTGGGCGAGTGGGTAGAGGAACTCGTGGACACCGATGGGTTCGCCGGCCTTGTAGCGGATCGTGAAGTCGTCCCGTTCAAGCATGCGGGCCACGGTGTACTTGCTGGCCAGCCGAACGACGTCGGCGAACCCCATCTTACCGAGCCATTCCGAATTGTAGAACATCGAGATGTTCTTTGCCGAAAGGACCTTCGTGGCCTGCTCAAAATAGGTCTGCCCGTTGAGACGGGTCTCCTCCAGCGACAGGGAAGGGCGGGTCCTGCTCTTGCCGGACGGATCCCCGATCATGCCGGTGAAGTCGCCGATGATGAGGATCGCCTGATGGCCGAGGTCCTGGAATTGCCGCAACTTGCGGAGAACGACCGAGTGGCCGAGGTGAAGGTCGGGCCGGCTCGGGTCGCAACCCAACTTGACGTTCAGGGGAGTGCGGGTCGCGATGGAGCGTTCGATCTTTCGCGAGAGGTCGTCCTCCGGAATGATCTCTGAGACGCCGCGGCGAATGACGTCCATCTGGACATTCAGGGCAGGGAACAAGTTCTTACCGTACGCTTCTCTTGTTGCGTTGTTGCAGGTCGCGTTGTGCGTCGCGACGCTTGATGCTTTCACGTTTGTCGTAGTGCTTCTTGCCCCGGGCGAGCGCGAGTTCGACCTTGGCGTACGGTCCCTTGAAATAGACTGAGAGAGGGATGAGCGCGAGTCCCTTCTCCGCAACGCGGCCCCGCAGTTTCAGGATCTGTCGTTTCTGGAGCAGCAGCTTTCGGGTGCGGACCGGGTCATGATTGGCGTGGCTGCCGTGTTCGTACGGGCCGATGTGCATCCCGAGGAGCCATACC
>CAYIHQ010000412.1:0-2927 GCA_964362905.1 uncultured Ignavibacteriaceae bacterium | reverse complement strand
GGGCGCAGCGGTTGGCTATCGTGGTACGATCCTTCATACGACCGACGGAGGCGCAACCTGGAAGAACCAAACGAGCGGCACGTCGGCAGATCTTAAAGATATCGCCCTCACCGACGTCAATACCGGCACGGCCGTGGGAAACGGTGGAGTCATCCGCACCACCGACGGTGGCACAACCTGGAGCAAGCGAGCCACGGGCATGTCGACTGTACTGAGCGCCGTCCACTTTGTTGACACGAACACGGGAACGGCCGTCGGAGACGGAATGATCGTGCGAACAACCGACGGAGGTCTCAACTGGGTCGACCAGAGCAACGGGACGACGAGAACTCTCAGAGCGTTTTCGTTCTTCGATGCCACCACAGGAACGGCCGTAGGGGACCAGGGGACGATCCTTCGAACCTCGGATGGAGGCCTCACCTGGAAGAACCAACCGAGCGGGACGATGGCCGACCTGAGGGCTGTGTCCTTCACCGACCCCATCACAGGGACCGTGATCGGCAGTAACGTGATCTTGCGGACCACCGACGGGGGCACGACGTGGACGAAGCAATTGGAGCTGCCGAGTGATTACCTTGCGGATGTGTTCATGACGGACGCAAATTCGGGGATCGTTGTCGGAGAAGAGTACAGCAACACGGGGCCATCGCGCGGTAGGATTCTCCGGACGACCGACGGCGGTGCGACCTGGATCTCCGTCCGAAATGACGCGCTCACCTCCCTTCGAGGCGTCTCCTTCTCAGATGGAACCAATGGAATAGCCGTCGGGAATAGATCCGACAGCACGGGAATCTCCCGTGGGGGGATCCTCCGGACGACCGATGGTGGCATGACGTGGGCGGCACAATTGATGCAGCCACGAACTGACTTCTCAGGTGTATCGTTTGCCGACGCTGGTTCGGCGACAATCGTCGGAAGCACAACGGATAGCGCCTGGAATCAGTATGCGCTGATCCTCCATTCGACGAACGGTGGCGTGACCTGGACAAGCGAGCTGAACGGCGTCCGCGGATCACTCTTCGCCGTTTCGTTCCCAGACACGAGCACGGGCTGGGCGCTGGGATCCGGTTACGACAGCCGGGGGACCACCCGTCTGCTCTTCCGCACGACCGATGCGGGGGCGACTTGGACGCCTCGGTCAAGCCCTCCCACGAACTATATTTATGATCTGGATTTTCTGGACGCGAACAGGGGGGTCTTCGTAGGAGACGGCGGCGTGATCTTCCGCACGACGGATGGTGGAATTTCCTGGACGAACCAGTCGGGGCCCGTCAGAGGATACCTCACAGATGTCTCATTCTCCGATCTCGCGACCGGGACTGCGGTCGGTAATGCGCCGGACGCCATTGGAAACTCGTACGGAGTGATCCTTCGTACCACGAACGGTGGAAACACTTGGACGCCGCAGTCCAGTGGATTGAAGGGATCGCTGTCCTGTGTCACCTTCGTCGACGCCAGCCTCGGCATGACGGCGGGCGGAGGATATGATAACACCCTAGGGTATGAAGTCGCCACAGTTCTCCGCACGATCAATGGCGGAGCAACATGGACGGCCATCAAGTCCCTGCCGCGGGCAGACATTCAGGAGATCACGGCAACGGATGCGCTGACATGGACAGCCGTTGGGCGCTCCCAGGATGCCCAAGGGAATGCTTCCAGCCTTGTGCTTCGGACTACGGATGGCGGCACATCGTGGTCGAGTTCCTCCACGGGTACGCGGGAGGTGCTCTACGGTGTTTGCTTCAGTACCGTCAACGCGGGCGTGGTCGTCGGAAATGTCGGCATCATCCTCCGCACGCTTGACGGGGGCATCACGTGGACAAATGCACCCGGTCTGCTCCGTGGCCAGTTGAATGATGTCTTCTTCAGCGACATGCAGACGGGGACCGCTGTCGGATACAGAAGCGATGGTTCTGGGAGTACACCGACGATGATCCTCCGGACCACGGACGGCGGGGCGACATGGGCTCCGCAAGCGCCCGAAATGGCAGGAACACTTCAAAGTGTGTGGTTCAAGGATGCAAACAACGGTTTCGCGGTTGGCCGTGACGACAGCCTGGGGTACTCGAGGGGCATTCTCTTTCGAACGAACAACGGCGGAACTACGTGGACGAAGCACGCACTGCTGACCCGAGGGCAACTCAATGATGTGTCTTTTGCTGATGCGAACAACGGCGTCGCGATCGGCTCAGGACAGGACAGCCTCTGGAACCAGTCCGCCTTCATCTTTCGAACGACGGATGGCGGATCCACGTGGAAGAGTTGGGCGATCCGCGGTGGGATGGAGCTCACGGGCGTATCGTTGCCCGGAGTAAGCACCGGTACCGTCGTGGGTACGGCATGGGGGTACTCTTCCAGCAGCGGCATGATCTTCCACACGACCGATGGAGGAGTGACGTGGGGTTCACAATTGGGTACGACGGAGGACCTGCTGGATGTTTCTTTCATCGACAACCAGACCGGCATGGCCGTGGGCTACAATGGGACCATCCTCCGCACTCATAACGGAGGCGTGAGTTGGATCGGCTCTCACAGCGGGACGACGAAAGGGCTGTTCGGCATTTCAGTCCACGACGGCAATTCCGCCACGGCCGTGGGAGACTCCGGGACGATCCTTCGCACCGAAGACGGGGGCTCCACATGGCAGAGGCAAACCAGCGGTACCGGTTGCAACCTGAGAGGGATCTACTTCATCGGAAGCAGTTTCGGGATAGCAGTGGGAGACAGCGGAACGATCCTTCGCACCATCGATGGCGGAGCTACCTGGGTCGATCGGTCGGTGCATCGAGATGCCTCACTCCATGGCGCGTTCTTCGCAGATGCCACCACCGGACTTGTCGTCGGAGGTCTGGACAGTGCATATCCCTCGAAGGCTCTCATCTATCGGACCACGGATGGCGGTGAGACATGGAGCAGGGCCATCATAG
>CAYIHQ010000411.1:0-2933 GCA_964362905.1 uncultured Ignavibacteriaceae bacterium | reverse complement strand
GGCGTTTTTTTGTTTTTTGGCGGATTGGCGGTGGACGCGACGCTCGTACGGCTGGCGCTTCTGGCGCTGGCGGCGTCGTGCATTGCCTATGCCGTCGTGTCGTTGCGCGCGAAGCGTTCTTTGAATATTGTCGACCCCGAAGACACGCAGCCTGAGTATACCGACGAGGAAGATCATCCCGAGATGACCAAACTCATCTTCGACGACCTGAGGAATCCCGGCAACGTTCGCCGGGAGGAGCTTCCGGCGGAGGACCGTGTGCCGGAACGGGAACCCATGGCCGCCGTGCCGGAAGAAGCCATCGCTCACACGGCGCCCCGCAGTCCTGAACCCCCCGTACGACAGTACGAGTTTCAACTGTCCGATTTCTTCGAGAAGGATGAAGAGCCCTCTTCCGACGACGGCCCGAAGGCGGAGTTCCGCTATCTGATGAAGAAGGTTCTCACGGTCATCAAGGACGTGCACTTTGCACACTCCGTCACCCTATTCTGGGTGAACCGGGAGAAACAGCAGCTCGTCCTGGAAAACCACGTGACCGAAGCAGAATCGTTCACGCCGAATCGTCGTCACGAAGTGGGCGTCGATGTGGTCAGCCGCATCGCCGTCTCGGGAAAGCCGCAGATTTTGACGAGCGTCAATGCGACGAGCTTGCCGGAGATGTTGCCGTACTACATGGGTCCGGAGCCCGTCCGAACGTTCGTCGGCGTCCCGATCTTCTACACGCGCACCATGTTGCCGCCCAAAGATCCCGTGGCAGTGTTGACGGTCGATTGCAAGGGGGAGGATGCGTACGGACCGGAGACCCTGGCACAGCTGGGGCAATTCACCAAGCTGATCTCCGCGCTCATCCAGAGTTACACCGACAAGTACGACCTGCTGCTCGATTCGGAAGTGCTCCGGTCGATCACCCGGCTGCGCGAACAGTTGCGGCTCGACTTCACCGTCCACAACACGGTGCGAAGCCTGGTCGAAGAGACGTCGCGCGTCGTGCCGTGGGATTACGTCTCAGCGGTTGTGTTCGACGAGAGCCGGAAGGCGTGGGTCCTGCAGCATGTGCTGAATCGCATGAACGACCCGTATGTCTCCGCGGGTCAGGAGGTCGACCTGCACCGCAGTCTCGCGGGCCAGGTGATCCAATACAGCGTTCCGAAACTCGTCGAACACCTGGCTTCGGTGAACCTCCCGAGGTTCTACGGTGCCGAGCGCTCGGAGACCGCGGGCTCGCTCCTGGCCTTGCCGCTCACGTCCGTGCGCCGATGCTATGGCGTCCTCATGGTCGAGAGCAAGGACGTGCGAACGTACAGCGAAGCGGATGCCCGCCTGATCCAGAAGCTGGCGGACACGGCCTCGTGGGCGCTCGAGATCCTGAACCTGACAGATGTCGCCACCAACTATGTGGCAACGGACGAGGTCACGGGGGTCGCCACCCGGCGCCATTTCGTCGACCGTGTGCAGGAAGAGGTGCAGCGGGCCTCGGACTTCGGGTCCGAGCTGGCGATGGTCATGATCGCCATCGACAACATCCAGGGCCTGGCGGGCAAGTACGGAGCGGAAGCGGTGGACGCGGTGCTGCAGACCATCGGGCGTCTCATCCGAACGGCCGTTCGGCAGTATGATGTGGTCGGACGATTCGATGCGAACCGATTCGCAGCCGTGCTTGTTGAGACGACAACGAATGAAGCTTCGCTCTGGGCGGAAAAACTCCGCAAGAATGTGGCGGGCCACATCGTGAACGTGAACGGGAAGAGCTTCTCGGTGACGATCAGCGTGGGCGTCTCCGGAGCGACGACCGAGTTGAGTGACATGGTGTTACTCGAGAATGCCGACCGCGTTCTCAAGAAAGCCGTCGAAGCCGGCGGGAATATCGTTCGTGTATTCTAAAGCAGCGGCGACCACAAAAAGCACAAAGGCAGACGAAGTCAAAATGATGCACAAAAGGCACAAGTAAAGATAGTTGATCGGGACCAATACCTTTTGTGCTTTCTGTGGCTTCTTGTCGCGAAGCGACCACTTTCACGAAGTGACCACGTTGTGGCGTGGTGCTTCTTGTGTCCAGCCTTTTCTTAATTGATGGAGTAACGGATGGCAAAGCAAACCGATTTTGCAGAGAAAGCCAGAAAGGCCAGCGCCGAGAAGGGCATCAAATGCCCCAAGTGCGGCTCGGTCAAGACGCCGACGCTGTATGTCAACGCGATGCGCACGTCCGGCGGCAGCTTCCGCTTCAACCGCCAGCGGGTGCAGATCTGCAAGTGTAACGAGAAAGAGCTCTACGGCTGACCTGTTCAGTCCCGATCCCCGTCCCCGGCGACCGCGTCTCCGTTGGAACGATCCAGGGCCATACTGATCGTACTCGACGGAGTCGGAATCGGAGCACTACCCGATGCCGACGCGTTCGGTGACCGGGGGACCCACACGCTCGCACACGTCGCCACCGCCGTTCACGGACTTCGCCTCCCCCGCCTAGCGGCAATGGGGCTGGGACGGCTTGTCCCTGTTGAGGGAGTTCCTGCGGTTGGGCGGCCCACGGCGTGCTTCGGCCGAATGGCCGAACGCTCCCGCGGCAAAGATAGTACAATCGGGCACTGGGAGATGGCGGGGCTCGTCACAGAGCAGCCATTCCCGACCTATCCGTTGGGCTTTCCACGCGAGGTGATCGATGCATTCCTGCGCGTGACGGGATTCGACGGTGTGCTCGGGAATACGGTGGCATCAGGCACGGCCATTATGGAAGCGCTCGGCGATGAACACGTGCGCACCGGCCGGCCCATCGTGTACACTTCGGCCGATTCCGTGTTTCAGATCGCGGTACACGAGGAAGTGGTCCCGTTGCAGCGCTTGTACGAGGTGTGCCGCCTGACGCGGGAGCGGGTCGCCGTCGGCAACCCCGCCGTGGGCCGTGTCATCGCGAGGCCGTTCATCGGTTCGAGCGGTGC
>CAYIHQ010000410.1:0-2934 GCA_964362905.1 uncultured Ignavibacteriaceae bacterium | reverse complement strand
TTAAGGTTCCAAAAGCAACGCGCCCGATTGGTCAGAGGTACCGGTGTTCCACAACGGCATTTCCTTGGTACACATAGAGTAAGGGGGCCCCCGTGGGAATATTCAATTCCAGTACTTGTTCCCGCGTCAAACCGTCGAGCTGCATGACGATCGACCGGAGGCTGTTGCCGTGCGCCGCAACAATGACGTCCTTTCCCGCGAGCACATCGGGAAGGATCTTCTTTTCAAAATACGGCAACGTACGCGCGGCGGTGTCCTTGAGACTCTCGCTGACACCTTCGGGATTGAGTTCCGTCTTGTCCTTCGGAGGTGGCACGTCGTAGCTGCGCCGCCAGATCTTCAGTTGCGCTTCGCCATACTGCGCACCGATCTCTGCCTTATTCTTTCCTTGAAGGGCGCCGTAATGGCGTTCATTCAACGCCTGATCCCGCTCCACGGGAAGGTCCTTCTGGCCCGTCACGCCCAGGACGATATCGAGCGTCTTGATGGCACGTTGCAACACCGAAGTGTATGCCTTATGAAACCGGAACTTCTTGAGTCTTTCACCGGCGGCGCGTGCCTCTTCCTCTCCCTTGGGCGAGAGCGGAATATCCACCCACCCCGTGAAGCGATTCTCCAGATTCCATTGTGATTCGCCGTGGCGCAGCAAGATCAGCTGTGGCATGATTCCTCCATGGTCAGACGTTGAAGTAGCGTGCCGCCGGATGATGAACGACAATGGCGCTCGTGGATTGTTCCGGGTCCAACTGGAACTCCTCTGAGAGCGACACATTGATCCGTTCCGGATGCAGCAGGTCAAAGAGTACTGCCTGGTCCTCCAGGTTCGGACAGGCGGGATATCCGAACGAGTACCGGGCTCCCTGGTAGCCCTGGCTGAAGAGTCGCTTGATCTCTGGCGCATCCATGTACGCGATCCCCAATTCCTGTCGGATGCGTTGGTGCCACAGTTCTGCGAGCGCCTCGGCGCTCTCCACGCTGAGGCCGTGGAAATAGAGGTAGTCCTTGTAGTTGTCGGCCTGGAAGAGCGAACGGGCATGCTCCGACGCCGCCCGGCCCACCGTCACCAGTTGCATGGCGATGACGTCCATGCGGCCGGAATCGACCGATGCGAAGAAATCCGAAATACAGAGCTGACGGTCCTTGGTCTGTCGGGGGAACGAGAGTCGCGCCCGCTCGATCGGGGAGACCGTTGCAACCCCATCGTTGGGGGGCTCATAGATGATGAGGTCGTTCCCGCCCGATTGACACGGGAAATACCCATAGACCACGTTCGGCTGCAGGAGGCCCGCCGACCGGACCTGGTCCTTCAACGCCTGATACTCCGGCATGATCGTTTCCCGCAGAATGCGGTCGTACTCCTCCGCCGACAACTTCCCTTTGACGACCCTCCATTGTCCGCGGATGAGCGCCACGTCGTTGATGTAGCGATAGACATCGTCCACCGGGATATCGGTCACGATGCGCGAACCCCAGAACGGCGCGCTCGGGATCGGAACGTCGCGGGCGACCGACGACCGCGTCACGGCCGCGCTGGCGGGCGCTTCCGCCTCGGCCATCGCGATCTTCGCCTCAGAGCCGGTCAGCGCCGGCTCATCCTCGGTCGCCGTCGTGTCATTCGGCGCTCCCGTCGCGGGGAGCGTTCCGGTCATGATCTGCTCCATCAACCGCAGCCCGTCGAAGGCGTCGTTCGCGTAGAACACGGGTCCGCTCGAAACGCTCCGGAGGTCCTGTTCGACGTACCGGCGTGTCAGCGCCGCCCCACCGAGGATGACCGGTATCGTCAGTCCCCGTTCTTTCATGACGGCGAGATTCTCTTTCATGATGAGCGTGGACTTCACGAGAAGTCCGCTCATGCCGATGGTGTCGGCGCGATGTTCCTCGGCGGCATGGAGCATCGTCTCGACAGGACACTTAATGCCCAGGTTGACGACCTTGTAGCCGTTGTTCGTCACGATGATGTCGACGAGGTTCTTGCCGATGTCGTGAACGTCCCCTTTGACGGTGGCAATGATCATCGTCCCCTTGCCTCTGCCGTCGGTCCGCTCCATGAAGGGCTCCAGGTACGCGACGGCTGCCTTCATGACCTCTGCGGACTGGAGGACGAAGGGCAATTGCATTTGGCCGGAGCCGAAGAGGTCCCCCACCACCTTCATCCCCGCCAAAAGAACTCCGTTGATGATCTGGAGTGCGGGGAGGCGACGCAGCGCTTCATCCAGGTCACTGTTCAGTCCGACGCGGTCGCCGTCGATGATGCGTCGCTGCAGCCGCTCTTCCACACTGGCGTCCGGGCGGACGACCGCCACTGTCTCTTTTCTGGCACCGGCATAGAATGCCATGAGCTCTGTCAGCGGGTCGGAGAGGACCTTTCGCTCGTTCCCTTCTCCTTCAAAACGGCGTTCGTCGAAGACAAGTCGCCGGCACAACTCATGCGCCTCGGATTCCAACCTATAGAGAGGAATGATCTTCGAGGCGTGCACGATGGCCATATCGAGCCCGGCTTCGACCGCCGCATGCAGGAACACCGAGTTCAACGCCGCCCGCGGCCGGGGTGCAAGGCCAAAGGAGATGTTGCTCACTCCCAGGATGGTGTGGACACCCGGAAGCTCTTTCTTGATCCGTCGGATGGCCGCGATGGTCTCGATCCCCGCCTTCCGAAACTCCTCGTCGCCCGAGCCGAGGGTGAAGGTCAGCGCGTCGAATATGAGGTCGTGGGGACGCATGCCGTGCCTGACGACGGCGAGGTCGTAGATGCGCTGTGCCACGGCCATCTTGCCGTCGACAGTCTTCGCCATCCCCTTCTCATCGATGGTCAGAGCTATGACCGCGGCTCCATAGGCCCTGCACAGTCCCACGATGCGTTCAAGCCGTTCTTCTCCATCTTCCAGGTTGATGGAGTTCACGATGGCGCGCCCCGGCGACTGCTCCAGCGCCACG
>CAYIHQ010000409.1:0-2946 GCA_964362905.1 uncultured Ignavibacteriaceae bacterium | reverse complement strand
CTGCCTGCCAGCCATGTTCAAGTGACAAATCATTGGACGTGGCCAGCCGAAGGCCCAATACAACTATCGCGGAGCGATATACGATTGTTCCGAAATCCGTCAGCGAAGGTAGGCAGGCATATGTACATCTTCAACTACATCGTTATTACAACATTCCCCGTCTTTTGCCCTGTTTCGACATACCTCGTGGCCTCGACGATCTGTTCCAGTGGATAGCGTCTATCGATGACTGCTCTATACTTCCCCGCCTCGATAAGCTCTTTGAAAAAGAGGGTGACTTCTTTGCTCTCTTTCGGAATCGGAAACATGACCTTCTTGCCGCCGCTCTTTGCAGTCAACAACGCAAGCAAAGGGTTCTGCCATAAGAACCCCAGGTCGGTTCCGACATAGACTCCATCAATCTTCAGAGAGTTCTTACAACGGAAATACGAGATCTTGCCGACCGCATCGAAAACAAGATCATACGTTTGACCATCCGTTGTAAAATCTTCCTTTGTGTAGTCTATGACTCTGTCGGCCCCCAAAGACCTCACGATCTCCACGTTCTTGGTATTGCACACCGCCGTCACATCGGCTCCGTAGTACTTGGCAAGTTGTACCCCCGCAGTACCGATAGACCCGGAAGCGCCATAGATCAGAATTTTTTGTCCGCTCTGAACATTTACCTTCTTCAGTATGGTCAAGGCGAGCATTGCCCCATCGCAGACGGCAGCAGCTTCCTCGTACGTCATTTTGACCGGCTTTATAGCCACAGCCCCTTCTTCCGGCACGCATACATACTCGGCATGAGCACCAAAACTGATGCCGGTCAATCCGAATACCTGGTCGCCCCTCTTGAATGATCCGACATCCTTGCCGACCGCTTCTATTTCCCCCGCGAACTCACTCCCCAGTATGGTTCTCTTCGGCCTGAAGGGGCCGCTGACAAATCGTACAACAATCGGCTTGGGATCTCGAAAGCCGCAGTCCGTTCGGTTCACTGTTGTCGCATGGTTCTTGATCAGGATTTCATTTTCATTGGGGATTGGTTTGGGTACATCTTTGAGTTCAAGAACATCGGGCGGTCCATATCTTGTATAGACAACTGCTTTCATAAGGATCTCCCAGGATTGCTGTGATCCGGAGAGTTCACGTTCATTCACGTCTTCTTCTACAAGTAGCCCGAGGTTGGCGGTAGCAGTCTGTCGCTGGCTGGTTCTTCCTTGAAAATCTTCGATGAAGTAGCGCGAGATCGCTGACCTTCGATCACTGCAGTTGTTGGACAAGAACAACCGCGCATCAACCGCGCACAAAGCTTCCCCTCCTCTTTGAGGAAGGGGGTGGTGGTGGCGCACTTTCGCTAGCCTGGAACGTCAACCACCCCTTGTAACATTGTAGATTGAAGATTGTAGATTGAAGATTGGAGATTGAAGTCCACAATATGATGAACCATCCCAGATGAGGAGGGGAAAGTTGGGTTCGCTCTTTGAGTCGCAGTTCTTCGTATCCAGCAGCGCGTACCATGCACACGCGTACGGAAAATGTGCCGACCTTTCGCAGACCGACCCCAGAGGGAAATCCTCCCCCACTACATCCCCAAATACCCCATCAGGCGGTACATGAGCATCGCCGGCCAGACGAGGGCTTTGAGGACGCCGAGGACGCCTTCCCAGAAGCCAGCGGAATGCTGAATGTAGTACACAGCGGCGCCGATGAAGGCGAGGCCATAGACACCGCCAAAGGTACTGTCTTTGATGATCGTCTTGTCACTGGGCATGGCAGATCCTCCTTGAGATGGTGTTCGACCAATCGAGTTCTCGATGCAATGGAATACCGCAGGCGTTCCACAGGGGAAGAGATCGGGCGCGAGTTAGCTCTTCGTGTATCTTCGTGCGAACTTCGTGGACCTTCGTGTCCCATCTTCCACTCTGTGTGTCTCTGTGAATTCTCTGTGGAACTCTGTGACAGGCTTCTTTCCCGCGCCTAGCCGCTTCAACTCCCTTCTCGCCCTGGCTGCGAATGCCGCCGTGCTGTAGGGAAGCATCGCCTCGATCACCGTTCGAACCTCCCGGCTCAGATCGGGCTGATCCTCACACAGCCGCACCAGCACCGTCATCGCGAAGACCCGCACGGCGATCGGCCGGGAGATATCCTCGAGGGCGTCGAAGCATACCTTGGCGACTCGGCCGGCAATTCGCGGCGGGATCGTCACGAACTGCAGAGTTCGCATGGCCGTGCGCGGGATCGCATCGTGCACACCCGGCTCCTGCATTCGCTTGACCATCGTCGGCAGCCACGGGTCCATCAACTCGGGCTGCTCCTCCGCACAGATACCAACGACACCCGCCGCCAACTGCGCTGTTCGCCACGCTCCGTGCAGATACAGGTCCATTAGCTGCTCAAACCGTTCTTCATCCTTCCCCACCCATCGGGCGATCCGGTCGCGGTTCTCACGGGTGTTGCCGCGCTCGAGTTCTGCGGGAAGATCGAAAGACTTGAAGGCCATAGTCAGAGGGAAAACTAGCGACAAAGAACACAAAGAGCACAAAGAGCACAATGGAAAGATATGGGATAATGGAATAATGGAGCACGACGATGTGGCCTTGCAGATTTCAGTAATCCGAAAACGTTTCTCGCAATATGTGTAATCCCGGCATTCGTGCTAGCCCATTCCACGTCTTTTTTCTATGCCCATCGCGTCATTGCGACATCGCGTGACAATCTTCTACTCAGGCACATAGTTTGCTCAGCAGAGAATAGACCCCCCTGGCCCCCCCTTCCCTTCTCATTTCTGGGAATGCCGACATGAAACCACATCGCGCCGTCGCAATCCTCCTCGTGGCCTCGTCCACGCTTCTTGCCCAACGCCCGCCGGCCGGAGATGCCGCCCTCGGCACGAAAACCTACGATCAGTACGAACGCCCGCAGTCATGCGGTGCCTCGTGCCACGTCGACTTCTACCAGCAA
>CAYIHQ010000408.1:2354-2948 GCA_964362905.1 uncultured Ignavibacteriaceae bacterium | reverse complement strand
GTTCCTGCCATGAACCATCGTCGCCAGGAATGCGGTATTCTCGTCGTCAGGATGCGCAGCCACATACAAGACTGCTCCGACGGTACCGAGTCGATCAATGGCTTCCCTGAGGTCCGCGGAAGAAAAGGCGCGGGGTGATTGCCCCCATCCTGTCAGAGATGCGAAGAGAAGAAGGAGAGAAAGGGTCGCTAGAGGTCGTCGCATGTGGTCACGAATTGGTGAGCATCAGAACGCCTGAATATAGGTGTGGCGGCCCGAAGGCGCAAGGTTTTGGGCCTCCGGGATATTTCCCTATCTTGTCACGCATGCATAACTGTTACTCCTTGCGATCGTCCACCCTCCTGCTTATCGCAGCGAGCCTCTTCGTCGGTTGTCGACGGCCCCTCCCCGAGGAGAGCAACTGGACCGGCACACTTCAGATGCACGCCGGCCGTTCTCTCGCCGTGCGACTTCAGCTCGATCTTCGTGCCCAGCCCTCGACAGGATGGTTTCTCGTCGGCGACGAGCGCACGATGATCCCCGAGGTGACTGTACGGTCCGATTCAGTCATCCTGGAGTTTGCTGAGTACAGCGCCGCCATCCGCGCCGCGTGGG
>CAYIHQ010000408.1:1564-2344 GCA_964362905.1 uncultured Ignavibacteriaceae bacterium | reverse complement strand
GTCGGCGCATACAGAGTATTCTTCCAACGGTCTGGAAGCATCGACACGCTTACCTCCGCGACATTCTGGACCCGCGGCGATTCGGTCTTCGGGTCATTCATAGCCGCGGACGGAGACTACGGACTTCTTGCCGGCGTGCAGAGAGGTGATAGCGCCGTCCTCGACCGATTCAACGGATGGCAAGCCTTGAAACTTGAACTCCGGAATGAGGGGATCGCCTGGTCGGGCAACCTCTTCTCCCGCGACCTTCCGCCAACCCCGTTCCGACTGGAACCCCGCTTGGCCGCGGACCCCGTGGTGCCACCGGACAGGGTGACATCCGCCCTCAATGCCAAAGCCCCCTTCCGATTCTCTGGGGTGACACCGGAAGGGGAGATCCTGACCGAGTCTTCTCCCCGCTTCAAGGGCAAGGCGCTGATCGTCGACATCATGGGGACCTGGTGCCACAATTGCCTGGACGCCGCCCCAGTCCTTCAACGCATTGCCAGAGAATTCGGCTCGCAAGGGCTCGAAGTGGTTGCCCTCTCGTTCGAACTGGGGGACGACACCACCGCCGGACGCAGGAACCTGGCCTTGTTCCGGAAGCGATACGGCATCACGTACACGCTTCTCTTCTGCGGCAGCACGGATGCCCGATTCACCCAACCTGCGCTGCATGATCAATTGAACAATTTCTACGCCTATCCCACCACGTTGTTCCTGGATCGCAGAGGTCGCATCAGCGCAATCCATGCGGGCTTCCGGGGCCCGGGGAGCGGTCAAGGGCATCAGAATGAAGTG
>CAYIHQ010000408.1:0-1554 GCA_964362905.1 uncultured Ignavibacteriaceae bacterium | reverse complement strand
TATCGAAAAGCGGAAGAACTGACACGACCGTAGAACAACGCATGCGCACCTACCAACTCTTCATCAACGGATCATTCGTCAACGCCGCTGACGGACGCACGTTTGAATCCATCAATCCGTTCAACGGAGAAGTGGTCGCCACCGTTGCGCGTGCCGGCGCCGAAGATGCCCGTCGAGCCGTCGCCGCCGCGCGCGCTGCCTTCGACCAGGGTCCATGGCCCGCGATGCCTCTAGCGGAACGCAGCGCCTTCCTGAAAAAACTGGTCGATGCCATCAATGCTCGCCAACTGGATCTGGTCGCCCTCGAAGTCGCAGACTCCGGCTCCACCATCCGCAAGGCGAAAGAGGACGTCGCTCTCTCGGCCCGGAATCTCAACTACTTCGCCAAGATGGCCGCGCAGCCCCTCGAATCGGAGATCGAGGGCCTGTCGAAGCCGGGATTCAGCAAGAACCTGCTTTGCTGGGAACCGGTCGGCGTTGTGGCAGGGATCATCCCCTGGAACTTCCCGCTCAAGATGGCCATCTGGAAGCTCGGCCCCGCTCTCGCAGCCGGCAACACGGTTGTGCTGAAGCCCTCCGAATTGACGCCTGCGACCGCCATGGAATTGGCGCAGATGGTCGCCGACGCCGGCTTCCCTCCCGGCGTTGTGAACATCATCCCCGGCTATGGCGCCGAAGCAGGAGAAGCGCTCGTGCGCGACCGGCAGGTCGACAAGGTCTCATTCACCGGCTCGACTGCCGTGGGTCGCAAGATCATGAGCATGGCCTCCGAGACGCTGAAGAAGATCACGCTCGAATGCGGCGGCAAGTCGGCCAACATCGTCCTCGACGACGCCGACCTCGAACTGGCCGTCGACGGCGCCCTGTATGCCATCTTCTACCACCAGGGTCAGTGTTGCGAGGCGGGCTCTCGACTGCTGCTTCCACTGAGTCTTCACGACTCATTCGTCGAACGGCTGGTGGAAAAGGTCCGTCGCATGACGATCGGCGACCCCACAAACCCTGTGACGGAAATCGGGCCGCTCATCTCGCAGCATCAACGCGAGCGGGTCCTTGGCTACATTCAATCTGGAAAGCAAGAAGGAGCATCGCTCGCCGTGGGCGGAAGCACACCGTCCGGCACGGAGCTGTCGAAGGGCTTCTTCGTCGAACCCACGATATTCACGGGCGTCTCCAACAACATGAAGATCGCCCGCGAGGAGATCTTCGGACCAGTGCTCAGCGTGATCCCCTACGCCACGGAGGATGAAGCGGTCGCGATCGCGAACGATTCTCCCTACGGCCTCGCCGGCGGCATCTGGTCGGCTGACAAGGAACGGGCCTTGCGCATCGCCCGACGCCTGCGAACCGGGACAGTCTGGATCAATGAGTGGCACCTCATCAGCGAGAAAGCGCCTTTCGGAGGTTACAAACAAAGCGGCGTCGGCCGCGAGTTTGGCATGGAAGGCATCAAGGAATACACCGAGGCGAAGCACCTGCATATCGACGAGATCGGCGTGCGGTCCAAGAAGTTCTGGTACGATACAGTCGTTCCCAAGTGATAGTTCCATCATT
>CAYIHQ010000407.1:0-2958 GCA_964362905.1 uncultured Ignavibacteriaceae bacterium | reverse complement strand
ATGAGTTCCTGCCATGCACTGGAGCATGCGTTCGGAGTCTCCGTCGACGGCCAGTTGCGTCAGTTGCGCCGCCTGCTGTATTGCGGTGAGTGGATCGAAAGCCATGTGCTGCACATCGCGATGCTCCACCTGCCGGATTTTCTCGGGTTCGAGGATGCCATTCAACTCTCCCGGGCCCAACCCGAACTCGTCAAGACGGCCCTGCGGCTCAAGAAGATCGGCAACGACCTCGTGGCCGCGGTCGGAGGGCGGGAGATCCACCCGGTGAATGTGCGCGTCGGAGGGTTCTATCGGGTACCCCGTGTGGACGAGTTGCGGCCACTGCTGGAGCCGCTCCGGTGGGGGTTGGAAGCGGCACGCGAACTCGTACGGGTGACGGCGGGCTTGAAATTCCCAGAATTCGAGCAGGACTACGAGTTTGTTGCCTTGCGGCATCCGGATGAGTACCCGTTCAACGAAGGACGCATTGTGTCCTCCCGCGGCGTCGACATCGCCGTGCGGGAGTTCGAGAACACCTTCGCGGAGGAGCACGTCGAACATTCCAACGCGCTCCATTCCGTCAGGCGGGACGCGGGGCCGTATCTCGTGGGGCCGCTGGCGCGGTTCAACCTGAACTACGACCGTTTGACCCCAGAAGCACGCCGGTCGGCAGAATCGGCGGGGCTCCGCCCGCCGGTCACCAATCAATTCCGGAGCATTATCGTGCGGTCCGTGGAGACGGTGTTTGCAGTCGAAGAAGCGTTGCGGATCATCGAGCAGTATGTCCCACCCGCCCGCGCTTCCGTGCCGATTGTTGTGCGGGAAGGGATCGGCATGGGCTGCACCGAGGCTCCGCGCGGAATCCTCTACCATCGCTACAAAGTGGACGGTCACGGCCTGATCCAACAAGCGAAGATCGTGCCGCCGACATCACAGAATCTCCGCACCATCGAGAACGACCTGCGGGCGTTCGTCGTCCAGCACCGGCGGTTGCCGAACGACCGCCTGACCTGGCAGTGCGAACAGGCCGTGCGCAACTACGACCCGTGCATCTCGTGCGCGACGCACTTCCTGCGACTGGAGGTGGAAGACCCGTGACACCGACCGTGTTGGTGATCGGGATCGGCAATGAGTTTCGGGGCGACGACGCTGTCGGATTGCTCGCCGCGCGCGATCTGGATGCAATGCGGTTCCCCGGCGTGCGCGTCGTCGAATCCCGTGGTGACGGGGCCCGGCTCATGCGTCTCTGGAAGGGCTTTCCGATCGTCATGCTCATTGACGCCGTTCATTCCGGCTCCCCTCCGGGTACTCTGCACCGGCTGGACGCCAGCCAGAACGCGATTCCGGCACGATTCCTCTGCACCTCTTCGCACCAATTCGGCGTGGCCGAAGCAGTGGAGACGGCTCGAGCACTGGGCGAACTACCCGAGCACGTCATCGTGTTCGGTGTCGAGATCGAGCATTGCGTCGCGGGAACTCCGCCCGCATTGTATGCGGTGGTTCGATCGGCGCTTCTCACGGCACTCCGCGCTGAGTTGTCGAGTCTCGACCCGGCCACGACGGCATCCTTCCGCTAAAACCCGGACGACAGAAATGATTCGGCCTCCCCGGGACGTTAGGTCGCTCCAGGGAGGCCGTTTCGTATTTCCACGACCGCTTCTACGCTTGCCGGTGACGCTTTCCGTCCATCGCGGCGAGAATGAACTCCGGGTCGGCGGGTTTTACCAAAACGTGGTCGACGCCCGTCCGCAAGGCGGCCAGGAGCACGTCACGGTCGGTGATGCGGACCGTGAAGAAGAACGGCACATAGGTCAGCGCGGGGACTGCCCGAACGCGGCGGTGGAGTTCGAAACCGTCCGCGGAGGAGCCGGTGAACTTTACCTCGGAAATGACGGCGGTCGGGACATTGTGCTCGAGATATTGGAAGGCGTCCTCCGGTTTCGACGCGATCATGAGGTCGAAGCCCCGAGCCCGGAAGACCTTCGACAACGCCAGGGCGTGATTCTTGTCCTCATCCACGATCAGAATGACCGGTTTGGACGCATGGTCCTTCCGGAGGCGCTGGACCTTCATCTCTGCCTGCTGGTTCTCCTCCGGACTGATGCCGTATTTCTCCCGCATTGATTCCAGCACCCGACGCTCCGTTTCCGTCACCACTCCGTCCGTCCACGCCAACCAGAGAGCTTCGATATACGCGGCCAGTTTGACCTCTCTCGACAACCGATCATGGTCGGTGTCGGAGATCAGGAACAACGCCCGGACCTCGGCGAGATGCGCGGTCTCCTTCTCGTTGAGTTTTCCGTCGAACCAGTATTGCTTGAGAAGCTCCCGATAGAACACCAGGCTCCCTGATTCCGGCTTCGCCTGACCCTGATCCTCTTCCGATTCGTCCGCACCTGCGCCCCCCCGAAAGCTCTTCGACGCCCGTGCTTTGTCGTCGGCCATCATCTGGTCGATGCGGTCCGAGAAGGCCTGTGCGTAGTAGTTCGTGGGATCGATCTTGTAGATCTCCGCAACCTGGGCAAGCGCGCCTTTGTAATCCCGCTTGGCCAGCAATTGTTCCGCCAGCGAGAGGAGGCGCGGAATGACCTCCATTCTCTGTTCGAGCGAGGATTCCTCCGCCGCCTCCTTCGCTTTGTGGCTGTCCTGCTCCTTCTTGAGGAAGATCTTCACCCGCTCGTAGAACTGACGGACGTTATTGTTCTTGGGATCGATCTTGAGCGCCTTCTCGATCTCGAGCATCGCGTCTTCGTACTGTTTCTTCCGCGTCATGTCGTCCGCGATGCGCAAATGCCGTGCGATGGCTTCGCGGCGCGGGTCCTGCGGTTCGGATTTTCGGAACATACCTGGTCTTCCCCCGGGTGAATGTCAGCGCAACGCCGGATGCCGCCGGTGGTGGCCGGAAGCATCCTGATACCGTTTGGCCACGGCCAGCAGTCGGCCTTCGTCATACAGGCCGCCGATGAATGATACGCTCGT
>CAYIHQ010000406.1:0-2970 GCA_964362905.1 uncultured Ignavibacteriaceae bacterium | reverse complement strand
TCCTGAATGCGCTGGGTGTCGTTGGAGGGAACGATGATCGGGAGGTCGACAAGGTCTTTCGCCTTGCCGCCGTCCTTTCCGAGGAATCCGATTGTCACGATGCCCATGTCGCGTGCCGTCTGAAATGCCCGGTTGACGCTTTCGGAATTGCCGCTCGTCGTAATGCCGATGAGCACATCGCCGGCCGCGCCCAGGGCCTGCACCGAGCGGGCAAAGACGGCATCGTAGCCTAGGTCGTTGGCTCCCGCCGTAAGAGTGGAGGTGTCCGTGGTGAGTGCGATCGCGGGCAATCCCGGCCTCTGGATGTTCGGGCTGAGGCGAATGACGAATTCCGTGGCGAGATGCTGGGCATCCGCCGCACTGCCACCGTTCCCGCACAACAGGACCTTCTTCTTGGCCGTCAGCGAGCGGATCAGCAGATCGATGGCCTTTGAGATGTCACCGGCCAATTGCTCCGCGATCCGTTCCTTCGTCGCAGCGCTTTCCCGCAGAGAGTCCTTGATGAACTTCTCCCGGTACAGAAGGGTCATGGGAAGATGGGCCATGGAGGGCTTTCGGAAGAGATGGAGGTCGATCGTGTGAATGCCGATGCTCGACGGCCGGCACGCGATCACAACATCCTGACGGCCGCACGTAGCATCGCCGCCGGGAAAAGAGCGTCCGATGGGCTGCTACGAGGTCTTTTTCGTTGCGACCCCGTTGTGGACGGCGTCTGCAAACTCTCTCAGGATCGAATGGTGTCCCTGTTCCTCGATGATAGTGCCCGTGACAACAAAGGAGGCGCCTGCCTGGACCTTTCGGTGCGCTTCCTCCGGCGTCCGGATACCTCCGCCGACCACGATCGGCAACGAGGAAGCGTGCGCGACGGACCTCACGATCGCATCCGACACCGGATGGTCCGCACCGCTGCCGGCGTCAAAGTACAGGAGCTTCATGCCAATGAACTCGGCGGCCAGCGCGTGGGCGACGGCAATGTCCGGTTTGTTCCGCGGCAGGGGCCGGGTTCCGCTCATGAATTCCGCTGACGTGGTTGCGCCCCCCTCAACGAGCATGTACGCCGTCGAGATTGGTTCGAGTCCCATCGCCTTCAGCATCGGCGCCGCCACGACCTGATTGCCGATGAGGTGGTCGGGATTGCGCCCGCTTACGAGAACGAGGTAGAGGATCGCATCCGCTACCGGAGAGATCTGGAAGAGGCTTCCGGGGAAGATGATCACGGGGAGCGTCGTGGAATTCTTGACGAGCTTGAGAACCGCGTCGAATTGGTCCCGCACCATCAGGCTTCCCCCGACGAGGAACGCGTCGGCTCCGGCCTCGGTCGCATGCTCGACCAGCCGAGGAAGCTGGCCGGCCTCGACCTTGTCCGGGTCGATGAGCACGATGTAGCCCGCGCCGCGTCGGGCCCGGATATCGAGGAGACGTTGGATGGTGGTCATGGTCCCTGTCTCAGAGCATGGAACGAATAAGTTCGGGAATGCGCGCGATCGCTTCCGTGACCTTCGCCACATCTTTCCCGCCAGCGGTCGCCAGGTGTGGACGGCCGCCTCCGCCCCCGCCCACGATCTTTGCTACTGCTCCCACGATCACGCCAGCTTTCAGATTCTTCCCGGTGATGAGATCATCCGTAACGACACAGACAAGTTGCACCTTCTCCTCGACCACAGACATGAGGACACCGACGCCGCTGCCAAGGCGGGCACGAAGAGTATCGCCGGCTGCCTTCAGCTCATCGAGCGAAGATGCGGCGACCTGCGCCGCGACGACCTTGACGCCGGCGACAATCACCGCTGCCCCGATCAGGTCTGCCACCGACCCGGACACGTCTTGCTTGCGCCGCCGCTCGAGGAATTTCTCCAGCTGTTTCCGTACCTCTGCCGTGTGCAGCACGATCGATTCGACGTCCGCCGCGAGAACAGCTTGGTGCGCAAACTGGTCGCCCAGCCGGTCCTGGGAACGCTTGCCGGCATGGAGATCGAGTCGAATCTGTTCGAGCCGGTCCGTGCGGACGCGCAGGTCGGCGTGTGTCACGGGCGCAGAAACACCGGAGATGCTCTGCACTTCACTCAAGGTCGCTGCCAGGGCATCGACGCCAGCGGCGGCCGTCTCGATGCGATGCGCCAATTCCTGGTCGTGCAGCGCGAGCAATGCGACCGCACCTTCACCTGTGACGGCATCGATACGCCGGATTCCGCTGGCCACGCTCCCTTCTGCGCGAAAACGAAAATGGCCAATCTCGCGTGTATTGAGGACGTGGGTCCCGCCGCACAGTTCCACGGAATAGGAGGGGTCGACCTCTACGACGCGCACGCGGTCGCCGTACTTCTCGCCGAAAAACATCTTGACCTTCGGCCATTGTCGCTTTGCGTCTTCGATGGAGACCCAATCCCTTGGATCGTTCAGCGCATGGACCGGGATCGCCTCTGTGATCTTTGCGTTGACCATCTCTTCGATGGTGCGCAGATCCTCGGGGGAGACCCGTTCAAAGTGATTGAAATCGAATCGCAGATGGCTGTCGGCGACGAGCGAGCCCTGCTGGTGGAGGTGTTCGCCCAATACGCGCCGGAGCGCTTCGTGCACGAGATGGGTGGCGGTGTGATTTCGTGCAATTGCCGCCCGTCGATCAGCATCGACCCTGGCATGCACCTTCTGCTGGAAGAAGTCCGGGGCCGTTCCCTCATACCGATGTCCGAAGATCTTGCCATCTTTCTGCGTTTCTACGATCCGGAGGACCTTGCCCCCCAGCTCCAAGCTTCCGCTGTCTCCGACCTGTCCGCCAGACTCGCCATAGAATGGCGTTCGATCCAGAACCAAAAAGTGTTCAGCCTGCGACGTGACAATGGCTTCCGTCTCCAGGGTCGTGTATCCAACGAACGTAGTCTCTGGAGTCAGTGCAGTACTGGCCATGAATTTCAGACTATTTGGAAGGCCACCACTCTTGTGGGCGTCCCGCGGCCGTTCCTTCTGCTTCTA
>CAYIHQ010000405.1:0-2982 GCA_964362905.1 uncultured Ignavibacteriaceae bacterium | reverse complement strand
GCGAGGACTTGTCACCGATACGGATTCCAAGCAGCCTTTGGCAGGCGCGACGATTGTCATCGTCGGAACACGCATGGGAGCAGCATCGGACGCCAGCGGTCGCTACGAAGTGACCAGTATCCCAACGGGCAGCTACACGCTCCGGGTTTCATTCCTTGGCTACACGGCGCAACGAATACCGATCCGAGTGACCGGTGAGCCGACCGTGGCTGATTTTGCCCTGACGCAAACGACCTTGCAGCAACGTGAGGTCATCGTCGAGGTCAACCGTGCTCGCGATCGCGAGACTCCGGTCGCGTTCACCAACGTGAACAAGGAACAGATCGACCAGCGCATCCACGGTCAGGATGCTCCGCTTCTGCTCAAAGGCACGCCGGGACTCTATGCCTTTTCGTCGGACGGCGTCGGGAATGGAGAGGCGAAGCTGTTCGTTCGCGGGTTCAACCAGAACTACGTCCAAGTTCTCATCAACGGCATCCCCACGAACGACCCTGAGTCGAACTCTGTGTACTGGTCGAACTGGGGCTCGGTCTCATCGGCCGCCGCCTCGGTGCAGGTGCAGCGCGGTGCAGGATCGTCGATGTATGGCTCAGGCTCCTTCGGTGGTTCGTTCAACATCGTCACAGGCAACGCGCGTCCGCGTGCGTCGTACGGTGTAAATCTCGCGCTGGGTTCACCCCTCAACACAATGATCGGTGTCGACGCCAACACGGGCCTCATTCAGGACAAGTTCGCGGTGTCGGTGCGACTCGACAAGAAGGTGGGGGAAGGCAGCCGGTTGGGTGCCCGGTATGAGGGCTACAACTATTACATGTCCAGTTCCTGGTTCATCGACGAACAACAGTCCTTGAAGTTTGTGCTGCATGGCGCTCCCCAGGAACACGGGTACTCTTTCAGCAACGACATCTCGTATTTCAAGTACTTCGGCTTCACCGCCAATTCTGCTCCCTGGCTGAAGCGCAGCGTTATCAATGGCCTGTCGGCCAATCCGAATGACGGCAAGGCGAATTATGGCCTGCTCGATGGCCGCCGGGAGATCGTAACCGACGACTATTCGACGCTTTCGCACAATCACTTCCACAAGCCGCAGCTCGAGTTGCACTACAATAATGACCTGAGCGAGAACTCCTCCGTGCGGGCCACCTTCTTCTTCTCGCAAGGACGGGGCGGCGGATCCAGCTTGAATTCGTCCTCCTTCCCCGCATCGACACGATGGGCGACCCACCTGGATCCCGATGGAGCGATCCTGAATTCCGCTGTGGCAGACACGATGTATCTGCGGAATGCCTACCAGCGGGACAGCTACTCGCTGCATCAGCAATTCGGGCTCCTCGCCAGCTATGACTTCAAACCCCTCGAAGACCTGAAACTCACAGCGGGCGGCGAGTTCCGATCGTGGACTGCCGACCATCCAGGTCACTTCACGAACCTGTATGGCAAGTCATGGATCACCGCCCAATCGTATGGAGCATTTGACACAACCAATGCGCCAGGCGCGGCCCTGAAGTCGTTCACCCGCCGAACCTTCCAGGGCGACGTAACGCAGGAGAACGATGTCGCCGTGTTCGGTTGGGATCTTGCCAACGAACCGACCTACCGGTCGCAGTACCGGAACTATCGCGGTGAGACTCCGCAGTTCACGCTCTTCGCCAACGGAACCTACAGTCTGCTCCCGAACTTGACGTTGAGCGGAACACTGCAATACGTTTACTACACGTACAAGCTGATCGAGAGCATGCCGAGTGAGAACGCCATCGGCAAACGCCTGACGTTTGCTCAGAAGGCGGCGTTGGGGCTGACCCCCACGTCTGCTGACAAGGAAGGGAAGAACGCGAACGGCAAGTTCTACATGGCGCAATACCTCTCTTCTACTTCGGCGAGCAGCGCTATCTCGAACTGGTATGAGTTTGACCTCATCAATGCAACCAGGAGTCGGGGATTCATTCAGCCGAAATTCGGTGCCAACTACAACGTCACCGAAAACCTGAATGTGTTCGGCAACTTTGCGCATGTCGAACGTTTCACGGACCTCGGAGTGTATTACAACTCGGGTCGATTGAATCCCGACGCGAAGGATGAGATCTCAAATCAGGTCGAAGTCGGCGCAGGATGGACCTCCCGCGAACTGAGTGGCAAAGTCAATCTCTACACCATGACTTGGGACAATAAGGCTCAGCGCATCACCGATCCGAGTCAGGCCGGTCAGCCAGGCTACGACCGCAACGGGAACAAGACCATCCTCGTCGGAACGGCGACGTACCAGGGCGTCGAGCTGGAATTCAACTCCAATCTCGATTGGATCTCCCCGATCAAGGGCTTCGACATTCGGGGTTCTGCAACGTTCTCCTCGAACAAGTGGAACTCCGTGCTTGACGAGGCCAAGATCGATCCGATTTCCCTCAAGCGGTACGTGTTCAATGCATTTGGCTACAATGCTGCCGGGGCGCGGGATACCGTATTCGTGGACGAACTCGCCGGTACACACGTGGGCGGTCCTCCGCAAATGATGCTGTCCTTCGGCACGACATGGCGGTACGAGAACTTCTTTGTCGGTGTCGACGCCAACTTCTACGACAATCACTACGGCCTGGACGGCGATACGTATGCCCGTGTGCTTGGTGAGTGGAATGCGGCGAAGACGACCTTCTCGTACGGCTACAAACAGATCCTGCAAAGCCGCATGATCTTGGATGCACAGATGGGGTATCGCTACGAGATGTTCGGCGTGCGAGCTCAGGCCACGCTCCAGGTCCTGAATCTGCTTGACGAAAACTACTTCGCGGACATCGACAACTTCGGCGTGATTCCGGGAGGGCTCCGCGCAATCCGGTTCAACCTGGGTCTTTCGCTCTGACCTGGTTTTCAGTTGCGTCGTTCGGAGAGCCCACTTCGGTGGGCTCTTTTTTTTCCCTAACCCTGAAGGCTCGATGACACATTGACCGAAGAGCTAATTGGCGGCCCTTTTCCCAATTTATTTTTTGC
>CAYIHQ010000404.1:0-2984 GCA_964362905.1 uncultured Ignavibacteriaceae bacterium | reverse complement strand
TCGCATCGCAACGTTGCTGTCGTTCCCGCTCCTGGGCGGGGACAAGGTCGCGCGTGAACCGCGCCGTTCGGCGCTCGGGCTTCTGTGGGCCTGCTACGGTGAGCAAGCATTCGACCGCCACAATCTGCCTCCCGTGCGATACTTGTCTACCGGAGATCGTACGGCGCTTCGGTCGGCGTTTCGCGCAGGTACTCACACGATCGCGACCACGAGCATGGGACGATTGTTTGACGGCGTCGCGGCCCTCGTCGGACTTCGGCAGACGGCGTCCTTTGAAGGACAGGCAGCGATGGAGTTTGAGTTTCTCGCAACGGGATATGCGACGTCGCGAACCTATCCCTTTGACCTGGTTCCGGGATCGGGCGGAGAACCGGACCGTCTTGATTGGCGCCCCATGGTGGCGGAACTGGAGCGGGACATTGCAAACGGTGTCGATGTTCGTGAATCCGCGGCCGCATTTCACGCGACGGTCGTGGAGATGATCGTGGCCGTCGCCCGAAGGTCAACGATGCAACGAGTGACGCTCAGCGGAGGGTGTTTTCAGAACAAGATCCTTGTGGAATCTGCGATACGCCGTCTCTCGGACGAGGGTGTCGCCGTCTTCTGGCATCAGCGCATTCCGCCCAATGACGGCGGCATCGCCCTGGGACAGGCGGTCTTGGGCGACCAGAGAATCTCAAATGATCAGCACGCGTAAGGAGACATGACATGTGCCTCGCAGTTCCAGGTAAGATCATCCGTCGGGAAGCAGGGTCGGTTCCGGTCATGGGCATCGTCGATTTTGGCGGCATCCAGAAGAAGGTGTGTCTGGACTGGGTGTCGGAAGCGAATGTCGGTGACTACGTGATCGTCCACGTCGGATTTGCGATCAGCAAGGTGGACGAACAGGATGCGTTGGAGACTCTCCGGCTCTTTCGGGAGATGGAAGGCGGGTTGGAAGAGCTTGGGGGTTCCGATCAGGAGCCGCGGAACGACGCATGAAGCACCTCGACGTATATCGCAGCGCATCGGCGGCACAGGCGGTGGCCCGGGAGATCCGGGCCGTCACCACGAAGCCGTGGACCATCATGGAGATCTGCGGCGGACAAACGCACACGATCGTCAAATCCGGACTGGAAGAGCTCATGCCCTCTGAGATCACGATGGTGCATGGTCCTGGATGTCCGGTCTGTGTCACGCCGCTGGAAACACTCGACAAGGCCATGGCGATCGCATCCCGTCCGGACATCATCTTCTCATCGTTCGGCGACATGCTGCGGGTGCCGGGGTCGTCCGTCGACCTGCTCACGGTGAAAGCTCGGGGTGGGGATGTTCGGATCGTGTATTCTCCGCTCGACGCGGTGAAGCTTGCCCAGGAGAACCCCGGACGCGACGTGGTGTTTTTCGGCGTCGGGTTCGAGACGACCGCGCCCGCGAATGCCATGGCGGTGGTCGAAGCACATCGGCTCGGCCTCAGGAACTTCTCGATGCTGGCCTCTCATGTTCTCGTTCCGCCGGCGATGGATGCGATCTTGAGTTCTCCTGAGAATCGTGTGCAGGGATTCCTGGCGGCGGGGCACGTGTGCACGATCATGGGATATGAGGAATACGAGCCGTTGGCGGAAAGATACCGCGTCCCCATCGTCGTGACGGGATTCGAGCCGGTCGACATTTTGCAGGGCATCCTCATGACGGTCCGACAACTCGAAGCGGGCCGGCATTCCGTTGAGAATCAGTACTCCCGGGTGGTACGGAGGGAGGGAAATCGTCCCGCTCAGGCGTTGCTTCGCGATGTCTTTGAGGTCACGGACAAGGCATGGCGCGGCATCGGCACCATCCCCCGAAGCGGGTTTCGACTGCGAGAGCATCTCCGCGCGTTCGATGCGGAATATCGCTACGGCGTCGAGCACACGGTGACCCGGGAATCTCCTCTCTGCATCGCAGGCGATATCCTGCGTGGTCTCAAGAAACCGTTCGAGTGCCCGGCCTTTGGCACCCACTGTACGCCGGAGCGTCCCCTGGGAGCGCCGATGGTATCTTCCGAAGGCGCGTGTGCGGCGTACTTCCGGTATCGCAACATTGCTCCACGGGGGGCGGCGTGACGCGGCCGCAGGACCATCGTCCACCTGAAGAGGGAAGCATGCGAACCTCCCTCGATCTCTCTTGTCCGGTGCCGTTGAGCGACTACGACCGGATCCTCCTCGCGCATGGCGGCGGCGGAACGCTGAGCCAGCAGCTCCTGCTGAAGAGCATTCTGCCGGCGTTCACGAATCCGCACCTGGCTCCGCTCCACGACGGAGCGATCCTCGACCTTGGGGGTGTTCGCATCGCCTTCTCGACAGATTCGTACGTGGTCAGCCCCCGGTTCTTTCCCGGCGGCTCGATCGGCGAATTGGCCGTCCATGGAACGGTGAACGATCTGGCGATGTGCGGGGCGGTGCCGCAGTTCCTTTCCGTTGGGTTCATACTCGAGGAAGGATTTCCGCGGGAGGACCTGGAGCGGATCGCACGCGCCATGCGCGCCGCAGCGGATGCGGCGGGTGTTCTTCTCGTCACTGGCGACACGAAGGTGGTGGAACAGGGGAAGGGGGATGGGATCTTCATCAACACGTCGGGCATCGGCATCGTCCGGGAGGGGATTGTGTCGGACCCCCGCACGGTGAGGCCTGGCGACAAGATCATCCTCAGCGGGGACATCGCACGTCACGGCATCGCGATCATGTCGGTCCGTGAGGGATTGGAATTCGATACCGCGCTGGAAAGCGACATGGCACCTTTGCACGAAGTGGCGGCTGCCGTGTGTGTTGCGGCGCCCGACCTGCGTGTCATGCGGGATCCCACACGCGGCGGCGTGGCAAGCGCTTTGAACGAGATCGCCGCAAGCGCAGGAGTGGGCATGGAGATCGATGAACGGCGTATCCCGGTATGGGAAGCGGTGCACGCGGCCTGCGAGATCCTCGGGTTCGACCCGTTGTACGTCGCGAACGAGGGCAAGATGATCGCCA
>CAYIHQ010000403.1:0-2987 GCA_964362905.1 uncultured Ignavibacteriaceae bacterium | reverse complement strand
AGATGGAGCAAGAGCCGCGGATGGAAGGTCGTCAGATTGTGGCCGTCTTCGTCGCGGACAAGGCCAAGAAGAAGATACCGGAAGCTAAAGCGAAGCAACCAGCGAAGGAACAGGACAATGCCTAAGATGAAGAGCAACCGCTCGGCGGCCAAGACATTCAAGGTCACCGCGACCGGCAAGATCAAGCGCCACAAGGCGTTCCGCCGTCACATCCTAACCTCGAAGTCCACGAAGCGCAAGCGCCACTTGCGCCGCCCGGGGCAGGTGGACAAAACTGAAGTGAGAAAAGTCAAACGTATGCTGTTGGCGTAACGACAAGGGAGAGAAGCAGGTATGCCACGTTCACAGAACAAGGTTGCATCGCACCGCCGACGCAAGAAGCTGCTCGCTCGCGCCAAAGGCTACTGGGGTGCCCGCAGCAAGGTCCACACGATCGCCAAGCATCATGTGGAGAAGGCCGGCACGCACGCCTATCGGCATCGCCGCACCAAGAAGCGCGAGATCCGCAGCCTCTGGATCACCCGCATCAACGCCGGTGCGCGTACGCATGGTGTGTCGTACTCGAAGCTCATCTCCGGGTTGGCGAAGAAGAAAGTGGAGCTGAATCGCAAGGTCCTCGCCGACCTCGCGGCGCATCATCCGCAGGCCTTCGCCGAGGTCGTGAAGTTCGCGACCGCCTGAGACGCTCCTGCCCTACCTGTCGGTAGGCAGGCCTGCCTGCCAGCCGGCACGCAGGCAGGTTCGTGTCGCTCATCTCATAATCGGATCCGATGCCATGCACAACCGCATCGACCAGGTGCGCACGGCAGCCCGCGCCGATGCGGGCGCTCTGACCACCGCCGACGCCCTCGAACGATTCCGTATCGCATTCCTGGCCCGCAAAGGGTCCGTCGCCGAGCTGTTCGATGAGCTCCGTTCGGCCTCGGCCACGGACAAGCCGGCTCTCGGCAAAGCGCTGAACGAGCTGCGCGCCGAAGTGCAGGGCATGTTTGACGCCGCGAAGGAATCCCTCGAACGCACGGCGGGGAAGAGGTCGATCGACCTCACGCTCCCCGGACGACGCGTCCACCGCGGATCCCGGCATCTTGTCTCGCACACGCTGGAGGAGTTCCAGAGGATCTTTGTGAGCATGGGGTTCGACGTCGTCGACGGGCCGGAGATCGAGTCCGACCACTACAACTTCGAAGCCCTCAACTTCCCGCCCGACCACCCCGCACGCGACATGCAGGACACATTCTTCGTGTCGTCGTCCGTGCTCTTGCGAACGCACACGACGCCCGTACAGGTGCGGATCATGGAGCAGAGAAAGCCGCCCGTGCGCGCGATCATGCCCGGACGCGTCTACCGCAATGAGGCCGTCAGCGCGCGCAGTCTGGTGCAGTTCCACCAGGTGGACGGCATCTACGTGGACAAGGGAGTGACGTTCGCCGAGCTGAAGGGAACGCTCGTCGCATTCGCCCGCCGATACTACGGCAGCTCCATCAAGTACCGCTTCCGGCCGTCCTACTTTCCCTTCACCGAACCCAGCGCCGAAATGGACATCACCTGCTTTCTGTGTTCCGGGAAGGGATGCCGGGTGTGCAAGCACTCCGGCTGGCTCGAGATCGTCGGCTCCGGCATGGTCCACCCCAATATCCTCCGGCGCGTCGGCTACGATCCGGAAGAAGTTTCGGGTTATGCGTTCGGATTCGGCGTCGAGCGCACGGTGCTGCTCCGCCATGGGATCGACGACATCCGGCTTCTGTATGAGAACGACGTCCGCTTCCTGGAACAATTCTGACCCGGCACACGACCATGAAGATCCTCTCATCCTGGTTGAAGGAATTCGTCGACGTCGACTGGTCCCCCGAGCGGTTCACGGAAGATCTCACGATGGCGGGACTGGAAGTGGAAGGATTCGAAGACCTGGCCGCCACGTTCGACCGATTCGTCGTCGGCAGCGTCGCCTCCTGTGAGAAACATCCGAAGGCCGATCGCCTGACGGTCTGTCACGTCGACGTGGGCACCGAACGACTCCACATCGTCTGCGGGGCACCGAATGTCGCCGCCGGACAGAAGGTCGCCGTCGGACTCCTCGGCGCGACCGTCCCCCACAACCAACATGATCCCGATGGCAAGCCCTTCGTCCTTGCCAAGGTGAAGATCCGTGGCGTCGAATCCTCCGGCATGATCTGCTCGGCCAGGGAACTTGGACTGGGCTCCGACGGCGACGGCATTCTCGTCCTCGACCCCCAGGCAACGGTCGGGACTTCGTTGGCCGAACATCTGGGCCGTACCGACGTCGTCTACGAGGTCGGCATCACGCCGAACCGCCCGGATTGTCTCAGCCATCTCGGCGTTGCACGCGAGGTCGCGATGCTGACGGGTGGAACGGTGCGTCTGCCAGCGACGGCTCCGAACGAGACCGGGACAGCGGCTGAGCAATTGGCGAAGATCGAGATCCGGGACGCGGACCTTTGCCCACGCTATTGCGGACGGGTGCTCTCCAACGTCCGCGTGAGTCCGTCGCCTCCGTGGCTTCAGCACCGACTCGAATCCGCCGGTGTGCGCCCCATCAACGCCATCGTCGATGCGACGAACTACGTCATGCTCGAACTGGGCCATCCGCTCCACGCCTTCGACCTGGACCGCCTGGCAGGCAATTCGATCGTCGTGCGGCGGGCCGGCTCGGATCGTGCGTTCACGACCCTCGACGGGAAAGAACGGGGGTTGCAGCCAGACATGTTGATGATCTGCGATGCGGAACGGGCGGTGGCGATCGGCGGGGTCATGGGAGGGGCGAACTCCGAGATCAGCGGAGCCACGACCCGCATCCTTATCGAAGGCGCCTACTTTCAGCCGGCGAGCGTTCGCCGGACAGCGCGAACGCTGGGCCTTTCCACGGAAGCATCGTACCGATTCGAACGAGGCGCAGACCCTGCCATGGCCTCGATGGCAGTGGACAGGGCGGCTCGGCTTATTCAGGAGCTTACCGGCGCATCGGTCCA
>CAYIHQ010000402.1:0-2996 GCA_964362905.1 uncultured Ignavibacteriaceae bacterium | reverse complement strand
AAAATCGAACGGCGCTTCGGCCGATGCGGTCATTGGAAAAGGTGATCTTGTCTCTTCCAGCTCCACGGGTGCAACGGCGGTCAATGTGGGACAGCCCTATGGCGTCTCTGTCCACAGCGCAACAGGGAAATTGTTTGTGTCGTGCTTTTCCAATTCCCGCGTTCTGCGATTTCAGGCGAAGAGCGCACTGCACCCATAGCTTGAACGTGGTCAGCACGGGGGCCATCGAGACCCCCGCCCTTCTGGTGTTGACCAGCGGAGCGGCGCAGAAGCGAGTATCCCCATCTAAGACGTCTGTGTGACTGGCCTGCGTCCAGCCGGAAATTGTCGCAAGAACGAGAAAGGGCCCCGAAGGGCCCTTCCATGTTCCTCTAACTCAGCAGCGATCAGTCTTCCGGATGGCCGTCGTGATCCCGGTCCCGGCCGCCACGCCCCTGTTCAAAGGATTTCTTGATCGCTTCTTTGATCAAGCCTCGGATGTTCGAGGAGAGGTCCGTCGGGTCAAGGAGGGCTCCCGTTGACGGATGCTTGAACCACAGCCCCATGTTGAAGTTCAGGGCGATGGCTATGTTGCTGGTCGCGGTTGATACTGTGAAGTTGCCCCTCACCTTGAATTCGAGTTCGCCGTCGTAGGCGAATGCGAAGTTCGCCCACACACCGTTCTTCTTGACGGCGCCCCAGACCATGACGCTGGAACCGTAGGGCAACGAATCCACAATCATGTGACGCCCGCCTGAACGCTCATCGCTGTCGTGATGGAATTCACCCCGTTGCAAGCGATGGATCTTGAACTTGACGCCGTCATACGTTCCCGCTGGGAGCGTCTGGCTGGCAAAGTCAATGGCAATGGTATCCCGCACATGGATCACGAATGGTCCGCGGAAGGTCACTTCAAGTTCGCGAGCATCGTCCGACATCATGCCGGTGGTATCGATCTGCACCGAATCGATGCGCCCTTCAAACTTGATGCGCTGCAACACGACCACGGCGCTGTCGATGCGGAGCGAGTCAAGGGCCAAGGTCCCGCTGGCCTTTAGCAATCCTGGCACGCCGGCTGCCTTGGAGAACGATGCGATCAAGCTGACGCTGGAGCTGGTCGACGGGCCAGTGGAATCCTTGGAGCATCCAGCCGCAAGACCCGCGGTTAGTGCCAGCAGCGCCAGTCTCGTCGTGAAGTTCCTCATGGTGATCCTTTTGTTGTTGGACATGGGTGTGGTAACGTGGTGTAGACAGAATGCCCAATTATTCGGGGAGGGTGCGTGACGGCAATCACGATGGCCGTGTAGAACTGGATTGCGGCGGTATCGGAATGTGTGTTCCATCACTCGGAGCGTTGGACTGAGGCGCCCTTCCTGCCTGCCCATGAATATTCGCGCGCATCGACGCCGTTCTCGAATGCATACCGGATCACTTCGACGATCTCGTGATCCGCGTTCCACTCGTTCTTGTCGTCAGGGAGAGCACGTTGCCTGTCGTTGCGGCCATGAGCGGTGTCTCACCCCACTGCGGATCCTGGATGTTGACGTCGACCCCGGACTCGAACAGACGTATGAGGTCCGCTTCGGTCCCGGAACTGAGGACGCTGAAGACCTCCGTAGGCGACAACGGCCGTGTGTGCTCCCATGGTGTTCGTGTCTCAATAATGAGAATCGTCGACCAGCCCTGAGGATCTTGGGCGATCTCTCCTTAGGAGCCGGGAAATCTTGTTGGAAGCCGGTCAGACAACATGCAGTACAAACAACGATTCGCCGTCATCCATCCTCACCAAGGACGAAACCAGTGTTGGCAGCAAATGCATGTTTGATGTGGAAAAGCTATTATCAAATCAGCGACAGGGATGTGCATCGGCAGTCTCTGAGCTCGAGGTCGATTCCGTAGCATTTTCGAGAGGCAGGCATGCCACATCGAGCATTGGGCATCTGTGTTGGGGCATCGACTGTATCGTTTGTGGAATTGAAGGGGGATGGATCGCCTACCGTCGTTTCAGTGCGATCCGTGGCCCACAATGCTGAGCCGCGAAAGGTCATCGAGCGCTATTGTGCGGAGCAGGATGTGGCCGATGCTTCCGTTGTGGTGACCGGGCGGAGGCTCCGTCGGTTGATGCAGGCGACCACAGTGTCGGAGCCAGAAGCGGTCGAGCGGGCATTCCGATGGATGGGGTACGCCGGCCGCTACAAAGCCGTCGCGAGCCTCGGGGGAGAGACGTTCCTCGTCTACTGCCTCGATGCGAATGGGAACATCGAGAACGTCCTCTCCGGTAACAAGTGCGCCTCGGGGACCGGGGAGTTCTTCCTACAGCAGATCCGAAGAATGAATCTCGACGTCGGAGAGGCGACGGCGATGGCCGAAGGATGGGAACCGTACGGCGTCTCGGGCCGATGCAGCGTCTTCTGCAAAAGCGATTGCACCCACGCACTCAACAAGGGGATTCCGAAGGGGAAGGTGGTCGCCGGCCTGTGTAAGATGATCGCCCTCAAAATCGTCGAGCTCCTCGCCAAACAGCCATCACGGGAGATCCTCCTGATCGGAGGCGTGTCTCAGAATCAGAGCGTCCTCCGCTTCGTCCGGGAGCACCATGAAGGGGTCATCGTCCCCGAATGCGCCCCCTACTTTGAAGCCCTGGGAGCAGCAGTCCTCGCCAGCGACCGGTATTGTCCGCTGGATGCGCGTCACCTCTTCAAAGACCAGACCTACTCGTTTCCATTCCTCCCTCCGCTGACCGAAGGCATTGGGCGCGTCGAGTTCAAGACGATGCCGAGAGAATCGGCGCAGCCCAACGACATTTGCATCCTGGGCCTCGACGTCGGCTCGACGACCACAAAGGCGATCCTTCTGCGCACGAAGGACAACGCCCTTCTTGCGTCCGCGTATCTGAGGACCAACGGAAATCCTGTGGAGGCATCGCTCTCCTGCTATCGAAGCCTGAAGGATCAGGTCACCGTGCCCGTCAGCATCATCGGACTTGGAACCACCGGCTCAGGGCGCCACATCGCCGG
>CAYIHQ010000401.1:1210-2998 GCA_964362905.1 uncultured Ignavibacteriaceae bacterium | reverse complement strand
GTTCGACTTCATGATGGAACAAGCAAAACTGACGCCACAAAAGGCGAGCATACTATTCGCCGACGGCATCGGCATGCGGCCTCCGGTGAAAGGAACGGTCGCGCGCGGATTCCTGCCGTACGCATTCACTGGGAAGCCGGAGGATGCCGCCAGAACGTTGGTCAATCCGCTTCTTCCGACCGAGACGGTCCTCGCGCGCGGACGTGAGAAATACCTGACATATTGCAGCCCTTGTCACGGCAACTTCGGCGTGGGCGACAGCCGCCTTCGCGGGCAGTTCCCCAATCCGCCCACACTGCATTCGGACAAGGTCCGCACGTGGCCGGACGGCAGCATCTATCATGTCATCACCGAAGGCCAGAACGTGATGCCGTCGTACGCCTCGCAATTGGGCCGTGACGACCGGTGGGCGGTGGTCCACTACATTCGCGTCCTCGAACGGGCGCACCAAGCGAAGGAGGGAGATGTGCGATGAGCGCTCCGTCGATCTCCTTTGACTCGCTTGCCCGCGTTCTTCCCGAACGCACCGTTCGCTTGGGATGGCTGCTGCTGGCGGCCGGAGTGGTGATCGCCGCGGCCGGCTACATTGTGGACCCTGTCCATTCGGCCTTTGTCCACAACATCTACTTCCTGTATCTGACGAGCATCTCGGCGGGGGCCGTGTTTCTGGTGGCGCTCGAGTATATCACCGGGGCCGTCTGGAGCGTGCCGATGCGCCGCGTGAGCGAGTACCTCTCCGTTCTCGTCCCAGTGGCGGCCCTTGTGGCCGTGCCGCTGTTCTTCCGGCTCCACGACCTCTTCCACTGGACGCATGAAGAGGCGGTGGCGGCCGACACGGTGCTGCAGTCGAAGCAGCCGTATCTCAACGTCAACTTCTTCACCATTCGGTTCGTCGTTCTCTTCGGCCTCCTGACGCTGTTCGCTTGGCTGTTCCGGCGCAATTCCGCAAAGCAAGACACCACAAAGGACCAGAAGCTGACGTCCCGCAACGCGAAGCTGGCGGCCGGATTCATTCCCCTGTTCGCGATCATCATCACGTTCATCGCCATCGACTGGGCCATGAGTTTGGAGCCGCACTGGTTCTCGACGATCTACGGAGTGTATTTTTTCTCCGGAACGGTGGTGGCGACGCTTGCGGCGGTGACGTTCATCGTGCTGATGTTCATGGAGGCGAACATCCTCCCGCAGCTGCGACGCGACCACCTGTACAGCCTCGGCGCGTTGATGTTCGCGTTCCTCAACTTCTGGGCGTACATCGCCTTCAGTCAGTTCATGCTCATCTGGTACGCCAACCTGCCGGAAGAGACCTTCTGGTTCATGGTGCGCTGGGAGAACGGCTGGCAGTACTTCTCCGTGGGCCTCATCGTCCTCCAGTTTGCCGTTCCGTATCTCGTGCTGCTGCCGCAGGATGCGAAGATGGACCCGAAGCGGTTGAAGTTCATCTCGGCGTGGCTCCTCGTCGCTCACCTGGCTGACATCTACTGGCTGGTGTTGCCCACACACGTGAAGACGCTCGGATTTTCCTGGTATGAGATCGGCTATCCGGCGGCGTTGGTGGGATTGGTGATCGTGACGCTGTCGATCATGGTGCGCCGGAGGAACCCGATCCCGGTGGGAGACCCGAAACTGGAGAGGGCGTTGGATTTTCATTTGTAGAGCAAAAGAAGGTAGCAGGTAGCAAGTATCAGGTAGTAGGTAGCAGGTATTGGGTAGCAGGGATCAGGATGATCTGTCCCGATTCACTTTTCACCTTTCACCTTTCACCTTTCACCGTTCACCGTTCACAGT
>CAYIHQ010000401.1:0-1200 GCA_964362905.1 uncultured Ignavibacteriaceae bacterium | reverse complement strand
GTGTTTGGAAGGGAGCAGTGGTGGTGTTGCAGGGTCGTTGGGTTGTGGCCAGACACCATCAGTCAGAGCTCTTTCGGCTGTTCGATTGACGATTGACTATTCACTCGTTCTTCACAGGGCTTCACCCCCTGGGGCACACATGGCACAATCTTCATACAACGCCGAGATCGACTTCCGCGACCTGGTGCGGCATCCCTGGAAACTGCTGGGGTATGCGTACGGGTACTATTTCGCCATCCTCGTCGGGGTGGGATTGCTGTACGTGTTCAACCTGACGGATATCGGCAAGAACTCCGTCCCCGCCCGCGTGCTAGCGGATTCGTCCGCGTTTGCACAGGATATCCCGTACCAAAGCGCGGCGGTGATCCCGCCCGTCGACGTCAAGGTCGTGGGCCGTCCGAGCGATTCACTCATTACCCAGGGCCGAATCGTCTTTCAGGGGAACTGCGCCTCCTGCCACGGCGACCAGGGCCAGGGTGATGGAGCCGGCGGAGTTGCGTTGAATCCGAAGCCGCGGAATTTCCATACGGCGGAAGGCTGGACCAACGGCGCGAAGGTGTCGTCCATCTACCGGACGTTAGAGGAAGGCATCGTCCGGAACGGTATGGCGTCGTACAACTATCTGGCGGCGAAGGACCGTTTTGCGCTGGCGCATCTGATCCGCAGCTGGGTGCCGAACGCGCCGGTCGATGCGGAGAGCGAATTGGCCAATCTCGAGACCGTGTATCAGTTGTCGAAGGGCCAGATCCGTCCGGCCCAGATCCCCGTGAAGAAAGCCACGGAGATTATCGTACGTGAATCTGCGCCGTTCGCAGACGCAGTGGCGCGCCGGGCGTCACTCCGGAGCGAGCTTGCCCGCCTGCCTGCACTGCCGGGTCTGTTGTCGGCCTCGCGGCCGGTGTCGTGGGCCTTCGGCTGGCAGGCAGGCCGAAGTGACAGCGCAGGCGGGGAACGGGGCGCGGCAGTGTTTGCACGCTTCGCCGTGGACCCGACCAAGGCCCTGATCGCCCTGACGGCGCGGGGCTATCGACTCGGCAGTGCGGACGACCTCGTGCGCATCGTGACCGCGGATCCGGTCAGGATCGGATTTCGCGTGAGCGTGACCCGGCTGACGGCGGAAGAATGGGCGGCACTGCATCAGTATCTGTCGCGTAGCGACAAACAACTTCTCCGTTAATGTGAACTCCTTTCTTCCCCGGA
>CAYIHQ010000400.1:0-2998 GCA_964362905.1 uncultured Ignavibacteriaceae bacterium | reverse complement strand
TGACTGCGCCATACTGATCTCTCGGGATCGGCCAGCCGAGGTTCCGGTCGGTGAAATCGTCAATGCGGATCATCATGACCCGGTTGGACCACTCCCGGGTGCCCCGGGCTCGCATGAGGACGTCCTGCGCCGTCCGTTCGAGCTTCCGGAAGATGTCGGAGCCGATCGTCTCGTGCAGCAGGGGAGTCTCGAACAACAGAAGGGAGAGGAAAAAGGCCAGAAGCGCGAAGAGAACGCCAGTGAACTTCTTGAGATAGAGATTCATCGTCGCTTGAACAAGGGTGGTGGGCTTTGCGTTTGGGATGCCAATGTACGACCGCCACCGGCCAGATGCAATTACGCAGTCGTCATGCGTTCCAGACGGTTCATTTCATCCGATTCTTGACAAACACCGCTTATTTGCGTAGGTTTTTCGCTACTTATGCACACTTCCTTCTTGAGGTAGCCGTGTCATCTCGCCTTCGATTCGTTTTCTTCGCTGTGGCCATCGTACTCATTGTCGGCCTCGTCTCAGCAAAGCACCCGGGACCCCGACCCGTTGGAGGGAAAGGTGATACCCTCCAGCTCGGTGAGCCCGCACCGCTGTTCGTGATGCGAGACCTCGCGACCGACAACCCAACCTTTCTCCGGGACTATGTGGGGAAGGTCCGGAGGCGGGAATCAAAGGTCGCGCAGCCGCATGTCGTCATTCTGAGTTTTTGGGCGACATGGTGTCAGCCGTGCAAGGTCGAGATCCCGCTCTTGGCGGAGCTCGAAAAGGAATTCGTTGGAAAGCCTGTCAAGATCTTCCTCGTCAACACTCAGGAAACAGCTGACGTGACGGAGGACACAGTTCGCGCGGTGGTGAAGCGTCGGGGGTATACCCTCCAGTGCCTCTTGGACGCGTCGGGCCGGTTTGCTCGCAACTACACGGTCCGGGGGCTCCCCATGATCGTCGTGATCGACCAGGACGGGAATGTGAGGAGGGTCAACAGAGGTTTCCATGAGAATTTCCATATTGACATTCGAAATTTGGTCAACGGTCTGTTGAAGCCGGCCAAGAACTAGGTTTCACATCAATCACTCGAGGATGCTGATGCGTAGACCTCTACTGCTTGTTCTTCCATTCCTCCTCCTCGCCCTGGGCTGCGGTCCATCCAAACCCGAGACCGCCAAACCCAAGATCAACATCAGCATCACGGATTTCGAAGCTCGTGCCGGTGTGCAAGCCGCCGAGGCGCAATCCGTCGGCGATGCGCTCGCATCGCTCCTCACATCGTCCGCTCGCTTCAACGTCATCGACCGAAAACAGATCCAGGCCGTCCTGCAGGAGCAGGGATTCCAGGCCGCGCAGAATCCGAACGCCGGACTCAGCCAGGCCGCGGGGATCCTGTCGGTCCGGAAATTCGTCACCGGCTCACTCGGTAAACTCGGCGACAACTTCATCTTCAGTGTGAAGATCACCGACGTCGAAACATCCGGCATTGACCTCTCTATTTCCCGGACGTACGACGACGACCTCGAGGACATTATGGATGAGTTCCTCCCGGACATCGTCGCCGAGATCATTGCATCCGTGGACGGCGTGAAAAAGAAGTAGCGCCTTCACGATCGTTCTTTCCAGCATTCCCTTCACCACGAGCATAGGAGCCCTTCCTGTGACACTCATGGCCTGTTCATTCCGAACGGCACGACCTGTTCTCGTTGCCTACCTCTCCGTTGTTCTCACGGTAGGGACGCTGGCACAACAGCGGCCTGCCCAGCGCGCGCAAGCGGCTCCAAAGAAACTCAATGTCGCGGTCCTCGATTTTGACGCGCGCGGAGGCCTCACGAAGGAAGAGGCCGCCACGCTCTCCGATGCGTTTCAGACGGAGATCGTATCCGTCGGTGAGTTCACGGTCATCGACCGTCAGCGGATCAAGCAGATCCTGGAAGAGCAGGGTTTCCAATCCTCTGAGGCGTGTTCACAGGTCGAGTGTATCGTCGAAGCCGGTAAGATCCTGAAGGTCGAACGGATGTTCGCCGGAACCATCGGCAAGGTCGGATCGCTCTTCAACGTGAACATCCAGGTCATCGACATCGCGACAGCCCAGATCATCTCGAACAAGGCGCGGCAACATCGGGGAGATATCGAAGACCTGCTGTCCGAGATCATTCCGAATATGGCGCGCCAGATCGCGGGCGAGATCGTGGGGAAGAAGTACGATGAGGTGGGTGGAGGAGGCGGATGGTTGTGGTATGCTGCCGGAGCCGTCGTGCTGGGCGGAGGGGCGGCCGCAGCGATCTTGCTGAAATCGAAAAAGGTCGAACCCGGGATCATACCGCAGGAGTTACCCAAGTCCCCGGATTTTCCGTGACCTCGACGCCCCATGCATCCTGTCCCGACAAAAAGCTCTTCTAAGCGAAGGTTGACGATGAATCAGATCATCAGGTCCTCCTCAATCCTCCTGGCCCTGTGCGTCGCTGGCGTGATTTCCACGGCCAGCGCCCAGACGCCCAATCCGCCCTTCAACCTCATCGGGGCCGCCGTGTCATCGACGCAGATCAATCTGGCGTGGTCCAACGACGAGACGGCGTCGTCATACACTGACGTTCGGGTGGAGCGGAAGCAAGGCTCCGGAGGAACGTGGTCGGAAATAGCCATCAACCCGGGAGCCCCGTTCTTGCATGCGAATGGCGGACTACTCTCATCGACGGACTACTTCTATAGAGTGAGGGCATTTTCAGTTGGAGGATTTTCGGCGTATTCGAATGAAGTGAACGCCGCCACGCGCAACGGATCCGTGCAGGCCCAGTTTGCCTCGGGCGTCATCGAGTTCAGCTCGCAATTCACTCCGAGTTCCTACTCCGCCGCGCAGATGCTGGGTGCGCCGGACGTCTATCCGTTCGCAGGAGAAGACGGGGGATCTTGGGCCTCCCTTGGGTCCGATGATCAGCGGGAGTTCCTTGTCCTGGGACTGAGCTCGCCCGTGAACGCGAGCCGGATCGAGATCTTCGAGACCTACTTCCCCGGCGCCAA
>CAYIHQ010000399.1:408-2999 GCA_964362905.1 uncultured Ignavibacteriaceae bacterium | reverse complement strand
CTTCTCGGAGTATATGCGGCCACCCATTCGCCTGGCTGCGCTGATGGAGATCAGGCCCATCTATGTGTTTACGCACGACAGCATCGGCGTCGGCGAGGACGGCCCCACGCACCACCCCGTCGAGCAACTCGCCGCCCTGCGTGCTATTCTCAACCTCGTCGTGTTGCGTCCGGGCGATGCGAATGAAACAGCCGTGGCGTGGCAGACCGCCATCGAACACCGGACCGGTCCGGTGGCCCTCATCCTGACCCGCCAGAAACTACCGCTCATTGACCGCAGCAAGTTCGCTTCCGCCGCCGGCGTGGCACAGGGAGCCTACGTGCTCGCCGAGACCCACCCGACGCCGGAACTGATCCTTCTGGCCTCAGGGTCTGAGGTCCAGCACATCGTAGCCGCGTATGAGACGCTCGCCCGGGAGCAAGTGCGGGTGCGCATTGTGAGCATGCCGTCGTGGGAGTTGTTCGAACGGCAATCGAAGGACTACCGCAACCGGGTGCTGCCTCCGTCCATCAAGAAGCGCCTTGCCATCGAAGCAGGAGTGCCGATGGGCTGGAAGGCGTACGTGGGAGACGACGGCACTGTCATCGCGATCAATCATTACGGTGCCTCGGCGCCCGCTGAACGGATCTTTACGGAGTACGGCATCACGACCGCGAACGTGCTGGCACACGCACGGGCGCTGTTGGGCTAAGGCGATGTTGTCAACGCCTTGCGGCCATGGCATGGAAACCGCGGCATTCTGCGCGGACAGAACTTGACGCCGCCGCAACGGCATGATTTGAATTTGAATAACCTGAGGTCCTTCGAATGAAACGCCTGCTGGTCTTTCTTCTCCTGATCCCCGCGCTCCTGGGCGCACAATCCGCCAAGTCCGGTGAACGACCATCACTCGTCGTGGTTATTTCCATCGACCAGATGAAGGCCGAGTACTTCGAGTGGTACGGCCACCAATGGAACGGCGGTTTGAAGCGGCTATTCACGGAAGGTGCGGTCTACACGAACGCCATGCTCGACTATGCGGCAAGTGAGACCGGTCCTGGCCATGCGACGCTGTCCACCGGGTCGTTCCCGCGCACGCACGGCATTCTCGGAAACGAGTGGGTGGACCCCACAACCCGCAAGGAAGTGTATTGCGTGTCGGACTCGACCGCAAAACCCGTCGACGGGGTGGGCGGGGGCGTTTCACCCCGCAATCTCGAAGTGACGGCTCTTGGCGACTGGCTGAAGGCATCCTCGAAGAGTTCGATGGTCGTTTCTCTTTCTCTCAAAGACAGGGCAGCCATCTTGATGGGAGGAAAGAAACCGGACCATGTCTATTGGTACGACCGCAAGACCGGAAAGCTCGTCACGTCGTCGGCGTACGCATCGACGACAGTTCCTTGGATGAAGACCTTCAATGACCAGAATTGGGTCTTCAGGAATGTGCCTCCGGTGTGGAGCAAGCTATTGCCGGACAGCGCGTATCGCGGACCGGACGAACAGAGGGGTGAGACCCTGTGGAACGGGTCGACGACAATGCCCAAGGTCTTCAATCTGGCACAACGCGCGGACCAAATGGCCGGATCGCCGTGGGGTGATCTGTTGATCCTTGACGCCGCGCGCGCCGCGATCGAAGGCGAACGCCTCGGACAACGAAACGACACGGACCTGCTGATGCTCAGTCTGTCGTCCACCGACTACGTGGGCCACGCGTACGGCGGGCACAGCCACGAAATGCAGGACCACCTCGCGCGTGTCGATGCCGCATTGGGACAGTTCATCGCCGACCTGGAGCGGACAGTGGGACGAGACCGGATGCTGATCGCATTGAGCGCGGACCACGCGTGCATGCCGTTGCCGGAATACCTGCAGGATGTGGAATTCCGTTTCGCGCGGCGGTTAAACGTAGCGACCGAGATCAGGCCCAAGACCGAGGCACTCGACAGCGTGCTGCGCCTCTCACTGGGCGTCACCGAACCGCTCTTCACGTCCAACGGATTCATCAACTACGCGATGGCCGCGAAGGCCAAGGTCGGCGCACGCACCCTTGAACGACGCATCGGAGAAGGAATGCGCGCCATCGACGGCATCGCGGACGTGTACTTCAAGCACGAGCTCAGCGATACCGCCGGTCCGCGCCGTCCGTACTTGGAACGGTTCCGGAACAGCTACTACGCGCCGAGGGGCGAGGACTTCCAGATCCGGTTCGCCGAGTATACACTGCCCTCGTCCCGTGCCGACGGTACCAGCCACGGGTCGTGCTACGACTACGACAACCACGTGCCCGTCCTGTTCTGGGGACCGCACTACGGCGTGAATCGGGTCACGCGGCCTGTGCGCGCGGTGGATGTGGCCGTGACGATCGCGAAGATCCTGAACCTGAAAACGCCCCAAACGGTCAATGGCCAACCCCTGAGCGAGATACTTTAATGAATCGCGCCCATTTCTTCCACCTCGCTCTCGCAGCACTGCTTCTTCAGTCGTGCGCCCTCGGTCCGCGCGAAGAACGTTCCGCGCTTCCCATCATTCCTCGACCCATCCATGCGGAAGCCGGCAGCGGCGTGTTTCGCCTGGATAGCACCACCGCCATCACCGACGAGTGTCGCGACACG
>CAYIHQ010000399.1:0-398 GCA_964362905.1 uncultured Ignavibacteriaceae bacterium | reverse complement strand
ACGGCATTCCTTCATATCGCCCGCATGGCTGCCGACCTGCTGAGACACGGCACCGGACTTCCATTGCCCGTCGTCTCGGGTCCGCACGGCGGCTCGGTGATCATCTTCCGCCAATCATCCGCGGTGGCGCAGGATGAAGGATATCGATTGACCGCCACTCCTTCGGCCGTGGTCGTGGAAGCGCGCACCGGGGCTGGCGCATTCTACGGCCTCCAGACCCTGCGCCAGATACTCCCTCCGGATGTGGAGATCGCTCCCCGCGGCCGCAGGGTCTGGTCGATACCGGTCGCCATCGTGGAGGACGCACCCCGCTATCCGTATCGCGGCATGCACCTGGATGTCGGGCGCCATTTCTTTCCTGTATCGTTCGTGAAACGCTATATCGACCTCCTGGCGAT
>CAYIHQ010000398.1:0-3001 GCA_964362905.1 uncultured Ignavibacteriaceae bacterium | reverse complement strand
TTCATGTTGGCTTCAATTCGCCTGATCCATTCTTATTTTAGATTGCGCCTCAAAACTAAAATAAGAAAAATCATATTTTAAGTTCGCCGTTTTCGAGCTTGTTTTGCAGGGGGTTTCTTCGGACTTGGCTTTCCAGATTTTCCCGTGGGCCAAACTGACACCAATTTCCTTGTTTCGAGGCGGGACAGGCGAGTCTACCTGGCCGAACAAGTCTGTTGTGCTATCCCACCACGCTCACACCCAGCAACCTGACCCTCGCGCTCACGGGCTTTTCTAGAGATGACTTGACCTGAGCCAGAAGCGCACCAATCGCGCCTTCGTAGGCTTGGCGAATCTTTGGCCAATCGAAGTCCGCCCGGTGATTTGGCTGCACAGGTTCGTCGCTCTTCTTCTCGAGTTTTTTCGCGAGCCATTCTTCGGGCAAAACGTGAGCATCCCCAGACCGACCGATTCGGACCATCTTGAATTCCTTGTGCTGTTTCCCTCCCTCTAGGTCCACCGTAATAAGCGTGTGAACAACCGCATATGCATCGTCGTCCGCTGGTGATCTCGCCAAAGTGCTTGCGTCACCCGGAAACGTGATCTCCTGACAGAAGGAGATGAGGGCGTCAACGAGGGGATGGCCGAGGCCCATCAGTTCAGCTGCGCGTTTCCGAAGTGCAGCATCGCGATCGAATGTCGCGAGGTCATACAACGGCAAAACGTTGGTGTGCTTCAGGAGGACTTTAGGTGTAACAATTTGGAAGAACTCGCCGCGAGGGAGGATCGAACCTCCGAGTCGAAGCACCGCCGATTCGACCAACAAACGAAGATCATCCAGGGACCAAGTTCCTTCGATGCTCAAGTAGTCCTGGAGATCGAATGTGGAGAGGTCCATTGTGAGGCTCTTCAGTGCTTCCGTTGCCTGGAAAGCATTCGTCATCGCCTCTTCGATTTCCTTCGCCGTCCTCTCATAGTCCTTGTTGATGAGCGCTTTGCGATACCATTCAAGATAGTTTGGCGAAGATCCCATAAATCCCAAGATTTCCGACCTGAAATCTTCCTGGGGCTCTCCCGTTAGTTCGTCAATCTTGCCGATTTGCGCCGCCACCTCTAGTAGTTTCTCGTCTAACATGCGATAGATACGCTCTTCAACAGTGTCTTCCGCCACCAGGTTGTACACTTGGACAGTATCCCTCTGTCCATAGCGGTGAATGCGGCCGATCCGTTGTTCCACGGCCATCGGATTCCAAGGGAGATCGTAGTTGAACAGGATGTGGCCAATCTGAAGATTGATTCCCTCTCCACCCGCCGAAGTACAGATCAGGAACTGCGCTCCTTCTTCGTCCCAGAAGCGCTCCTTCGCCTCGATCTTATCGTCAAGGGGACCACCTTTGATGTGGGCTACGGTTTCTGGTCCGTAGATCATTTGCAGGCGTTCTTCGAGGAAGCGAAGCGTTTCAACGTATTGGGTGAAGATGACGAATTTCTCCTTTGCGTTTTCTTGGCGGATAGTATCAATCGCTCTGGTCAGCGTGTCAAATTTGCGGTCGACTCCCTCTGGAACTACCTTCACGAGGTTTCTGACCTTGCCAATCTCGTCTGGTATGCTGGCGTCAGCATAAATGCCGTCGTCTCCGGACTCGTCACCGTCCAGCGACCATTGTGTGGATTCGTCCGTCGGTTGGAAGGCCTTGCTCACCCTTTGGCGAATCTGGGCGATATACGTGTCGATCTCTGCCTGGCGTGCCGCTGTGTTTGGAATCTCCGTGATAGCTGAGGCGACTTCGCGCATCTCGTCCTGTACCCGCACGATCTCTTCTGCAAGTTTGACCACGCCTGGCGCTTTTCTTCGTCGGTGTTCCAGTTCCAATTGTTGACGCACCAGGAGGACGAGGAGACGGCGCCGCAGCGCCTGACGAATAGCACGCATGCTCGACGACATGATTTTCTGAAACGTCGTCATCACAAACCCGATCGCGCGCTGTTCGTTTGTGGTTTTGCCTTCACCAATGCCAAGGCCGGCTTGTGTGTACCCCTCCTTCAGGTACTCCGTGAGCTTGTCATAGAACAGACGCTCACGCATGGCAAGTTGAAAGGATTGGGTGTGCACCGTCCTGCGCATGAAAATGGGGTTGCCGTTCTTGTCCGTGACTTGCCGCTTGGTCCTGCGAATCATGACCCTGTTCAAGAACCCACGATGGAGCGTCAATGATTCTTCCGAGTCAAACAGAGTGTCATCGAGGAGCTGAACCAACGACCAAAACTGATAGGTGTTGCCTTGATGCGGAGTCGCAGAAAGGAAGAACAGGTCGCGGGTGTGGTTCCTGAGTGCCTCCGCCAACCGGTAGTTCTGGGTAGATTGGATCTTCTTTCCGTAGCGGGCTCGACTCAGATGATGGGCTTCGTCGAACACAACGACATCCCAGCGTGGACCTCCGAGGAGACGCTCCATGCGTTGGGGCCGCTATAAGGTGTCGATGGACGCAATAACTCTGTGATGAGACTCCCACGAAGCCGCTGAATGATCGGCGAAATCGATGCCGAGAATCTCAAACGGCATCCTGAATGCGTCGCGAAGCTCACTTTGCCAATTCTTGGTCAACCCTGCGGGTGTCACAATAAGAATCCGACGCGCTTCGTTCCGAGCTATAAGCTCTCGAAGAACCATACCCATTTCTATCGTCTTACCGAGCCCCACCTCGTCGGCAATGAGCAAGCGTCGGCGATCCTTTGCCACAACGTCTCGTGTAAGCAGTATTTGGTGGGGCAAGAGGTCGGTACGGCTATTGGACAGTTGTCCGCCCGTGTTCTGAAGGGGCAACTGAAACGAAAGCTGTTTCAGCAGAAAATCGACTGTGGTGTCAAAGTCACCTTTCGCCACTCTTTGCCACAGATCGGGCGCGGGTTCGAGACGCTCCACCGGAAAGCTCTGCAGGTGTCTTCCGGTCACATCTTCGTACATCACATCGGCCTGGTAGGCGCCGAAGACATCACTTACCCGGTAGACCTCCACAATGCC
>CAYIHQ010000397.1:0-3008 GCA_964362905.1 uncultured Ignavibacteriaceae bacterium | reverse complement strand
GTCACCAGCAGACTTGCAGAACGACTGCGCGAGCATATGCGTGCCTCCACGAAGGACTCGTACACTGCTTCACGGATCCCAGTGCGGCTCGTCTGGTGTAGCTTCTTCGATTCCATCGTGGACGCGATCTTTGTTGAGAAGAGACTGAAGGGCTGGTCCCACGCGAAGAAGCAGGCGCTCATCGACGGCAATCTCCGGAGCCTCCGTAGGCTTTCAAGGTGTCAGAACAGCTCAAGGAGCGATCAACTGAGGCAAGAAGGAATTGACCCTGAATGACGCTCCCGGTCGTCAGGCTGAGCAGCCTGGCCCGAGCCCGCCGAGGGCAAGCCGAAGCCTGGGACATGAGGGGCAACGAGGGAACATAGACTAAGCACCCTGCTAAACAAGCTTGCCGATCAACGCCTCCAGCCGCGCACGGCGCTGCTCCAGCTCTTCCTTCTCTCTCACCAGCTTCTGCACCACGCCATTCGTCTCGGCGCTTCCACGCACCGCAGCGAATTCCCGCGCGCGTTCCTCATCGCTCATGCCCAGTCCGTAACTGATCCGGGCGAACGCGTCAAACTCGCGCTTGGAATCGTCGAGGATCATCCCGTGCAAGGCGGACGCCGCCTCGGAGAACGCCCGTACTGATGCAAGGGCCTGCTCCTTGGTCATCGCTCCCGGCGAGACCTGGTATTCACCCTCAAAAGCCGCACAGACATACTCCCACTCATCCGCGCGATACGAATCCGCGAGCACATCCACCGCAGCCGCGATCTCCTCGTGGGTGGCGTACACCTGTCCCGCAATCCTTATCTCCAATGCCTGCAATCGTTCGACCGGCACGAGAAGTCCAGCCATGTCCGTCCATGCCAACGGCTCCTGCAATGTCGTGTGCGCTCCAAGGGCTTTCTGCATGAGGCCCCATGACGAGGCTGTTCCGGCTGCAGATTCGATCCGCTCCAGGATCTTCCCATTCAGGTACCGCGCCACCGCATGGGCGTAGTACTTTGCGCAGCGACGCAGCAGAAGTCGTTTGAGTACGACGCCACCGACGGCGACGGAGGACTTCTCCTTGGGCGTTGATTCCTGGAGGCGCAGGAGTCGATCGCGTCCCTGGCGCATTTTCTCGACCGTGTACGGTGAAAAGACGTCGAACACGATCCGGTCGCGCTTGACCGGCGCCTTCCGGCCGTCCCGCTTGGGCCACTTCTCTCCGTCGCGCACCGTGCCCACGGAAAAGAGGTTCATGCCCGGCACAATCTCCGACTGCCCGTCGGTTTCATGGATGTAGGAGAACGGGAGGTCGGGAGTATCGATGTTTGTGTAGTGCTTGCCGATGACAACGCTGAACGCGCCCACGTGGGTCTCGTGCAACACATACGAGAACGACCCTGTCTTGCAGCCCCGCTCGAACACCCCCTGATGCACGGGACCCAACTTGTACATGTGATTGCTCTGATTCGTCCCGGACCCGGCATTGTAGAACGAGAACTGCGCGGCGATGAGGAGCGTGGATTTGTGGTGCGTGACAGTGTAGGGTCCGGCGAAGATGGAGACGGCTTCACCGTGGAACCCCTCGCAGTTGGCGAAGAACAGGCTGTTCTCAGCGGAGAACTGCTTTCCCATCTTCACCGCCTGGCCGACAAACACCTTGTCCAACAGGGCTCCCCCGCTGATGGCGGCTCCCTCCGCAATGATGAAGTGTCTCGCCTGGACTCCCTCACCGACCATCGTCGGATGCTCGGGACAGCTGAGGATCGTCCCATCATCCAGCCACGTCGTTCCCCGTATCACGGCGCCGGGACCGATCCGGACATTGCGGATCGGACCGGTGTGCAGTACGTGCGCGCCGGCCCCCACCCGAACGCGCGAGGCCTTCGCATCGTCCACGGATCGCTTGATGGCCGAAAAGATCGCACCGGCGATCTTCGGGTCGTGCAGCCGAAACGCCTGGAGGTAGGCTGTTTGCGCCGTGAGGGTTGGCACCAGCCGCACCACGCGTCCGCCGCCTTCGTTCACCGTTTCGAGTTCGGTTCCCGCGCCGCATGTGGCACCCGGTTCCGCCGTCATGGCGTCGACATCCTGAAGCACTGCCCCATCTTCGACGACCACATTCGAGACAACGGACCCGATCCGGTCGATGCGGACATCGTTCCCCACGTCGCAGTCGCAGAGGATGGCCCGAGAGACGCCGCACGGCAACGCCACACCGTCGACCTGTGCGGTTCCCCGGTTCGAGCCGAGTCGGACTGTGCCGCGAAATTCTGCCTCGCGGATCCGGCCAAGGTCGATGTCGGGATGCACGCTCACTGACGTCCAGTTGTCGGACCGGCATCCTTGCTGCTCCAGGCGGCGGACCTCGTCCGCCGTCAGAGGCCGATGGGTCATGGCGCGATCCCCCTACAGCTTCGGAAGAAGGAGATGGTCTGCTTCGATGTCCTTGAAGTACTTGACCGTTCCGACCTTGAGCTCGGAGGTCGACGGGTCGTCGCACACGATCATGCCGTGGCGATGCAACTGCAGCATCGAGACGGTCCACATGTGGTTCACGCCTTCCTCGACCACTTTCTGCAGCGCCCGCGCCTTGGAATATCCGCTGACAATAATAACGAGCTCCTCGGCATCCATCACGGTACCGACGCCGACGGTGAGCGCCGTCTTGGGGACCTTGTTGGGATCGCCGCCGAAGAAACGCGAGTTGGCGATCCGCGTATCCATCGTCAGCGTCTTGATGCGCGTGCGGGACGAGAGCGACGACCCGGGCTCGTTGAAGGCGATGTGGCCGTCCGGGCCGATGCCGCCGAGGAAGAGATGGATCCCTCCCACCTTCCGAATGCGCTCCTCATAGTCAAGACACTCCTTCTCCAGATCTTTCGCATTTCCGTTGAGGATGTTCACGTTCTCCGGAGCGACGTCGATGTGGCTGAAGAGATGATGCCACATGAAGTAGTGGTAGCTCTCCGTATGGTCCTCCGGCAAGCCGACGTACTCGTACTTGTTGATGGTGATTACATTATTGAATGATA
>CAYIHQ010000396.1:0-3008 GCA_964362905.1 uncultured Ignavibacteriaceae bacterium | reverse complement strand
CTGGTGATAGTGGTATGACTTATAGTTCTAGTACTGATACTCTCTCTGTCGTGAGTATAAATGCTACTAACTCTACCACTACTCGACTCGCAGTAACAGGTACTACTACTACTTCTGGTCTGTCTATCGCTTCCCTAACAGGTTTCTTAAAAGCCACAGCTGGAGCAGTATCAACATCTTTGATTAGCTTAGCCAGCGATGTGACTGGAAATTTACCCGTTACTAATCTCAATAGTGGAACTAGTGCTAGTGCTAGTACATTTTGGCGTGGCGATGGTACTTGGGCAACACCAGCAGGAGGTAGTGGTGGATTGGCTACAACCTCACCGTGGACTAACGGCAATCTAGCTTATGTGACTGGTCAAGGTAGTGTTGGAAGTGTGGCAACTGGCACATTGACTGAAACAGCGACAGGATTAGAGTTTAGTGCTACTAGGGGGTTAGTAGGTGGCTCAGCTATTCTGGCTTTGACTTCTGGCTATGAAATTCCATTGACCGCTAGTACTACCAACTGGAATACATTCTACAACACTCCAAGTAACCGCATTACAGCAGGAACTAATCTGTCTTGGAGTGGTAACACACTTAATGCTACTGGTGGAGGCTCTGGCTCCAATTGGACTATTGTTTCTGACGGACTACGAACAAGTACTACTACTGATTTTGCTCAAGCTTCTCATTTAATAGCTTCAAGCACTACTGGTACTAGCACATTTGCTGGAACTGTAACTATCGGAACTGTAACAAATCGGGCTTTTGAATTTGGACTATATCCATTGCTTGATATTGTACATAACGATATATCATCTAATGAACCAGTAGTATTGATTACATCAACAAGTTCTCAAGGTGGAAATGCTGATATTAGATTTAATTCACCGAATATAGACCTTGAATTTGTGGAGACAGATCAAGTCTATCCTGCTGGTAAATTTGAGATTGGCGTGCAGAATAATAAAATAAATTTTAATCTAAGAAACGCAGCTGATAATTCATTTATTCCAGGTATTTCTTTCTCACCGTTAACAGGTAGAAGTGGACTTATGCTTAGTGTTGGTACTGAATATAATACTCCTGGTGCAATGCTAGCTGTTGTAGCAACTTCATCTAAGGAGGCATTCAATATCACATCTAATGCAAGTCACGCGTCTGGTGCAGAAGTTGGAGATTTATTATCAGTTGGAAATACTGGTATCACTTCTATTGGTTCTTCTTCTCCAGCATTGGGCAAGTTAACAGTGGTACAAACTGGTAATACCACTGTAATGAATCTATCACAATCAAACTCCGCTACAACAGATTATTTACGTCTTGAATCAACTTCTGCTTCGGCTGCGAATAATCCATGTATTGCCTGGTACAACACCGCTGGAAGCATAAATAATGCCAAGTTATGTTCTACAAATGGTGCCTCATACACAAATAGTGCCATGACATTTAGTGTTGCTAATTCAGCTAAAACCCTTGCAGAAAGAATGAGAATAGATGTTGATGGTGATGTTGGTATTGGTACTACAACACCAGTCGCTCGTTTAAGTGTAGTTGGTACATCAACTGGCTCTATCCTACAATTACTTTCAGATACAGGCACAAAGTTTATGGAGATGTTAAATACTGGTGTGACTACCCTACTTGGCACATGGGACTTTTCGGGTGCTACTGTCAAGCAACACACTTACAGCTCATTCACTTGGCCGGGAACTGCTACGACTACTTCTGCTACGACTACTTTGCCACTAGGAACTGCTTATACAGCGGAATCATGGAATGGAGTAGATTGTTGGGTAACTTCTGGCACTGGTGCATTTATCTTCACTGATGGTACAAATCGCATGAATGGCGCTACTGCTACTACTACAGTCGCACGTACCACACTGTCAACTAACAATACCTTTACTGCTCAAGAAAGAAGGTATGTAGAAATTGGTCCTTTAACAGAGGCTCAACTTTCATGTACTGTAGATAAGATTGTAAATAATTAGGAATATGACACCTAAGAAAACACTGGCAGGAATTGGGGCTACCGCCATACTAATGGGTGGATTTGATGCCAGTGTATTAGCTGAAACTCCACTAGAAAGAGTGGAAACTATAGCCAACGAGCGTGTGGAGGCTAAGCAGATAAATAATATAGTAGAAACTACACTGCCTTGGAAAGGCGAGACTGGTCTTAAAGTGAAGTATGATATGGGCGAGCCTACTATTGCTGAGAAGCTAAAAGATAAACGTAATAAAGAGGTTATTACTGAAACCGTAGACTTCGGTGAGGGTGGTTTTAAGGTAGACATTTTATTGAATGAAAAGCCCGATACTAATGTATTTTGTTATCAAATCGAGGGTGCGGAAAACTATGACTTCTTTTACCAACCGCCACTTACACCAGAGGAAATAGCCGAGGGAGCTACACGTCCACCAGAGATAGAGGGTTCTTATGCTGTGTATCACAAAACGCTTAAAAATCACATTGTAGGGCAAGAGAATTACGCTACTGGTAAGGTTATGCACATACCCCGCCCGCAGGTGTGGGAGCTAGATAATGAGGAATCAACTAAGGAATGGGCGGATTTGTCTTATAGCGACAAAGACGGGCTGTGTGTAACGGTCAGACAGGAATTTTTAGATAAAGCCAATTATCCCGTGCGGGTAGACCCGACGTTTGGGTATACGAGTATTGGTGCAACCAGTGTTTCTACCACCGTTTATTGTAGTGCCACTAGTGATACTTCACAGCGTTTTGGACAAGGGTTTACCAACACCGCAGATGGAACACTTAACTCGCTTCACATATATACAAAACTCTCTGTCGCTGGACCAGATCTCATTGATTTTACAGCGTTTCTAAACCTAGAAAATACTGCAACTAACAGCCATTCGCAAGTCGCCACTGTCGAGAGACTTGATGTGTCGATGTCTTCAACACCCGGATGGCAAGATTTCACAGCTTCAAGCGAAACTATTTCACCAAATAATTACGTTATAAATGCAGTCTGTGACGGAAATGATGTGGA
>CAYIHQ010000395.1:0-3009 GCA_964362905.1 uncultured Ignavibacteriaceae bacterium | reverse complement strand
CCAAAAGCCCAACAGGACAAACTACGCAGCTTTCATAGGCTTTGGCATGCGGACGAGTGGGTGCAGAACGAAGTTGGAAATGCCCCCGAGTATTCCTATGCCGACGGCGGTCGACTTAGGGAGTTTCAGGGGGCGCATCCCTCCGTCATGGCAGAAAGAGTTGCACGACAGGACTGGACCTTCGAATACGACCCTCGCAGGGTCCGCATTCGACTCAAGGACCGGCTACTCGATGCTGTGGAGGATCTGACCGGGTACAGGGTGGGCGAATACCGCAATTACAAGTTGCTCTGAACCGATTGAGAACGAAGATGATAAGTCGTTAAAAGGATGCCGCTTATGAACCACCAATTGAAACAATTGACGAAGGTTCCGTAGTAGTTCTGAAAGGTCGCTGATAGCAAAAATCCTCCCAGCGCAGCCACCCCTCCCAGCGCGATCCACGACGTCAGCGACCCTCGTTCACGCTTCCAGCTGTCCCATCCCCTCTTCAGAACGATCACCCACATTCCGATGAATGCCGCAAGGGCGGGGACCCCACCGTGAACAAGCACGGACAAGTAATCGTTGTGCGGGTGGACAAACGTGTCGTAAAACCCTTCCACCCGGAATACCTCGAAAACCGTGGTGAAGTTGTCCTGACCGATGCCCAACACCGGATGTGCCCGGGAAATGGCGAGGGACGTCTTCCAAAGGTTTAGTCGGGTTTCGTGCTGGGCCAGGTCGAAGACGGATAGCGCCCGGTCCCGAAGCGGTTCCACCGCAAATACAAGCGCGGCCACGGAACACCCAACGGCCACAGCCACCATCCTGCTCTTGCCGCGACTCACCGCCCATGCGGCGAACGGCAAGAGCAATGCCATTGCCAGCCACACGCTGCGGGCAAACGTTCCCAGGATCGCAAGAATCGTCAACCCAGGTACCATCCAGCGTGCGGTCGAGGAGGGACGTTCGAGCGCATACGCGGATGCCAGGAAGAAGACCGTCATGGCAAAACCTGCGAATGTCAGGTAAAACCCGGAAAACCCAACTGCCCGATAGAAGCCTCCGCCGATAGGGCTCAGGTGCGCCCCCTTGATCCATTCGACGCCTGTAAACGTCTGGACAATGCCGTAGAGCATCGCAATGCCGGACGAGACAAAAAACACACGGAGAATGCTCCTCAGTTCGCCTTCTGATCGGAGCGACCACAGCGTGAGCACGCCGACAAGAGCAGGCCATTCATTGTCCACGAGCGCCAGCAGACTGTGAGAGGGACGCTCAGAGACAGCTGACGCAAGGATGTTCCACGTCCAGTAGATAAGCGCCGGAATGAAGAACGCTTCTCCGACGATGTTGGCGCGCCCCGACCGGACCGACCACACCACCCAGCCGATGGCACCGATGCCGAGGGCGATCTGGGCTGGAACGTGCGAAAATGGCAGAGTCCCCGCGAACGCTGCGATGGACCACACGACTACTTTCCTCCAGCGTTCGGCCTCGTCGAGCCGGCGTTTAGAACTCATTTCGGCATCCTCCGCATCAGGCGTTCAAAGCCTTCCATCATCGAGGCAACCGGCATTTCGGACAACGGCCTGTCGTTCTCCCCGAGGACGATCTCCGAGATCGTGTTCCGTGGGGCCCATTCGGCCAGTGAAAATGCTGTGGTGTAAATGCCCAGCAGCGGGGTCAATGTCGCTCCCGCGACGTGGACGAGCGATGTGTCCGGCGTGATCAGAGCCCGGCAACGACGGATCAAAGCGACCATATCGGCAAACGTCGCCGCTCCTTCCAACGGAAAACCGATCACTCCCGGGTCTGACTCCGACCGCACTAATGATTCCCGCAAGGACTCTTGACCAGGAGCCGAGGTCACGATGATGGTCTTCTGCGTGCGCATTCGAACAGCAGAGATCAGGCCGCGGAGCTGCGCAAATGTTGGCTGTCTGGACCGGCTCCCCGCGGAAGCATTGACGATGATCGGGCCTGGTGCGCACAATGCCAGAAAGAGCTCCACCCGCTGGACGGATGCAGGGTCGTCGACCAACGAGTAGGGCCGGTGGGTGGTGTCGAATCCAGGCCCAAAGACCTGCTCGCCGATCGAAGAGATGATCTCGGCCATGTGGCGTGTTTCGCGCTCCAGCGTCAGGAGGGCGTTGAAGTAGAATCGATACTTCTCCGCACCCTGTCCGACCTTGATCCCACGCGGAGCGATCAGGTTTGCCAGCACACCACCGGAGGTTGTTCGGTTAAAGACGAGGTTCAGGACGACATCGTACTGGTGTGCCCGCGCGCTCCGGATGGCACGCCCTGTCTCGGCGAGAGAGCCGCCGATCACATGGAACACGTCGATGCCTTCCAGCAGGGCGGCGGCAGGCTGGTTCGTCGTGCTCGTCAGCATCCCGATGAACAGCGACGGTGCCAGTTGCCGCAATCTCTGGACAAAGGAAGACGTCACCACCACGTCACCCAGCCGATCATAGCGGAGCAGGAGGATGCGGCGAACAGACCCGAGCTCGATGGGAAGCGCCACGGATGGATTGTGTAGAGCCATGCGTAGCGTCGGATAGACCACGCGATGGCGGAATGTGTGCTCGAGTGACCTGAGAAGGGTGCTCATCGGGCTTTCGCCAGCTCCTTCGAGCGGATGGTCCGAATGGAGGAGATCATCCCCCGCAGTTGCTGCCACGCATGCGTCACTTGGTCGAGCGTGATCGTGCGAAGATCGTCCATCGTCGTCACAACGGGAACGTGGAGAGAACCGTACGGTTCCCAGATCCTCAGTTCCGGATTGGATTGGATATAGAGGACGACGGACGGGATCCGGAATGCGGATGCGAGATGCACGATGGAGGTGTCCGGGGTGACGAGGGCATCCACATGTTCCACCGAAGACGCGAACCCATCGAAGTCGACTTGTGGCGGCAGGACGATCGCCTCCGCGAACCCGGAAGCAATCTCGCAAGCCCGTTCATGGTCAGACGGTTTGCTGAGGATAATGATCGTTGCCGATGGATCCGTCATGTGCAG
>CAYIHQ010000394.1:0-3016 GCA_964362905.1 uncultured Ignavibacteriaceae bacterium | reverse complement strand
TACTCCGAGAAGATCAGAAACGTTCCGCCATATGGAATGAGGCCTTCCGTCAACGCGAGGCCGTTCAGAATGGAGCCCATCGCATGTTCACGCACACCGAACCGGAAATACCGGCCATCGGGAGTCGCCGGCTGGAAGTTCTCCGTGCCCTTGATGTGCGTGTTGTTGGAGGGCGTCAGGTCCGCCGAACCGCCGATGAGCGTGGGCAGATGCGGAGCGATCGCATTGAGCACTTTGCCGGACGCTTCTCGCGTGGCCATCGATTCTGTGAACGTTGGAACGGCGGCCTTCCATGCGTTGCCGTAATCTCCCGCGCGCACGCGTTCAAACTCTCCGGCGAGGTCGGCATGGTCAGCCCGATAGGCGTCGAATGCTTTGCTCCAAGCGGTCTCGAGCTCAGCTCCGCGTTCCTGCGCCTTTCGGAAATGGGCGAGCGCTTCGTTGGGTACGTAGAATGACTTCTCCGGATCCCATCCGTACGCCTTTTTCGTCAGTTTGATCTCGTCCTCGCCCAACGGCGAGCCATGCGCGTCGTGGCTGTCCTGTTTGTTCGGACTCCCGTAGCCAATGTGCGTCCGGACCATGATGAGCGACGGCCGGTCGGACTGGGCCTTCGCTTCCCCGATGGCGCGATGAATGGCGTCGAGGTCGTTGCCGTCCTCGACCGTCCGCACCTGCCATCCGTATGCCGTGAATCGGCGTCCGACGTCCTCGGTGAAGGCGAGACTCGTGGTTCCGTCGATGCTGATCTTGTTGTCGTCGTAGAGATAGATGAGCTTGCCGAGCTTCTGATGGCCGGCGAGGGACGCGGCCTCCGAGGAGACACCCTCCATGAGGTCGCCGTCGCTCACGATGGCATAGATGTGATGGTCGATGATCGTGTGGCCGGGACGGTTATACCGGGCCGCCATCCATCGCTCCGCCATGGCCATACCGACGCCGTTGGCGAATCCCTGGCCGAGCGGGCCGGTGGTTGATTCCACGCCGGGTGTGAGGCCGTACTCCGGATGTCCGGGTGTGCGGCTGCCCCATTGACGGAATTCCTTCAGCTCCTCCAACTCCAGTCCGTAGCCCGTAAGATAGAGAAGGGAGTAGAGCAGCATGGAGCCGTGGCCGGCGGAAAGGACGAAACGGTCGCGGTTGGCCCAGCGAGGATTTCCCGGATGGTGACGCAGATGGCGTGTCCAGAGCACGTACGCCATTGGGGCAGCGCCCATCGGCATGCCAGGATGGCCGGATTTCGCCTTCTGCACTGCGTCCATGGACAGCGTGCGGATCGTGTTGATGCAGGTCTGATCGAGGGAGGGATTCACGTTCGAGTCCTATGAAGAACCCGGGCAAGATAGTGAAGAATTGGATGGGAGAAAAAGCGAAGAACGGAAGAAGTAGGAAGATGTCAGTACTAAGTAGCCAGACTGAAGCGGAGCGCCGATCGGTGCCTCGCGTGCGTGCTTTAGTCTGAATACTGATTACTGACGACTGGTTACTGTCTATTCTTTTCTCATCTCGGCGCCTTCTCCGCCGGCTCGATCCGATACGAATGGGTGAGCTTTGCGCTGGCCTTCAGGATGGCGCTCACCGAACAGTACTTGGTCGTCGAGAGCTCGATCGCTCGCTCGATGTCCTCCGACTTCAGCCCGTCTCCGTAGAACACATACTCGACGTGGATCTCGGTGAAGATCCGGGGATGTTCCTCGCGCTCGTGTCCGACCACGTTCATCTCATACCCCGCGAGCGGCACGCGTTTCTTCTTCAGAATGGGTACGTCGTCGCTGGCCGTGCAGCCCGCGAGGGCGATCAGGACCAGCTCCTTCGGGGTGGACCCGGAAGCACTGCCGCCGAACTCCGGATTGCCGTCCATCACCACCCAGTGGTTGGAGGCTCCTTTGCCGACAAAGGTGATGCCTTGGACGTGCTTGAGTGTGATCTCTTTTTTGAGTGCCATGGTTGATCGATGTGATGTTCACGTGTGACCAAGATACAAAAGCATTACACAGAGCCCCACAGAGAGTAGAAGCGGTCTTAATAATCGAACATCGTCGCCCCCGAACGATTCAGTCGGGGGTCTCGCCGTTGAGACTGAGCGGTTCCCCTGCCTGCGTGACGGAGCACACTCCGGCAGGCAGGCGCCATCCCGCCAGAAGGCGGCGGGACGCACAAAACGCGGAAGCATCCCCGCCGACAACCCCGGCTGGAAGCGTGCCGGGGCAGGCGTGCGGGGACAAGCTCGGGGGCGACTTACCTGAATTCTGAGACCACCTCTAGTTACCTACTTTCCTCTGTGGGTCTCTGTGCCCTCTGTGTCCCGTTGTTCCTATGTCGTCTTCTCCGCCTTCTTCGTTGACAGTTTGAACGGCCAGTAGAGCGGGCAGAAGCCCATCATGCTCGTTGCCACAAACATGATCGCGAACAGCCCGAGGATGAGCGCGGCCGTGCCGGTGATCTGGTCCGTGAAATACAGGATCGCCACAACGACGGCGAGCACGACGCGAATGGCGCGGTCTGCGGAACCCATGTTCTGTTTCATGATCGAATCCCTGTTCTAATGAGTGGGTGGGGGTGTAGTGTCGGTTGCTTAGTCAGTTGGATGCAAAGGTCTGCAAAAGGATTCAGCTGCACGGCATCTGGAGCCGGGATTTCGTAGGTTTGCTCGGAATGACAAGGAGGGCCGTCCACGGTCGTCATCTCATCCCCCACATCTATTGGTGAGGCAATCAATATGCTCCTCCGCCATTTCGCACTGACCATCCTAGCGGTGTTTCCCCTCGCCGCGCAGACCGCGTCTCCCTCCGACCTCGTCGATCCGTTCATCGGAACCGCCGGTCACGGCCACACATTCCCCGGCGCAACGGTTCCCTTCGGAACGGTGAACAGGAACAGGAACACGAACGGTGAACGGGCGCAGCGAACCAACTCCTGACCCCATTGAGATTCGGAAATCGCCGGTCGCTCCCGCCAATAGACGGCGGGATGCCCGCCTGCCTCATAGACCGAAATTTGTCGGGCAGGCACACAA
>CAYIHQ010000393.1:0-3025 GCA_964362905.1 uncultured Ignavibacteriaceae bacterium | reverse complement strand
CCGGGCGCCCTGGCGAGCGGCACCACGATCGTCGTGAAGCCGATCGGGGGCACTGTTCAGGAAGCGATGATTGACCCGGGCATGGTCGCGTTCACGCTGGGGTCGAACGTCCAGAGCACCTACAAGAATCCGGGCACCAGCGGCAAGGCGGTGGCAACGCTCCGCGGTGAGTTCATCAAGGCGCAGGACTACACGAAAAAACTGTTCGCGAAAGACCCCGAGAAACGCCCGTCGCGCGACCTGAAGATGGAACTCCTCAGCCGCATCCTCGCCGGCGAGGTGCGGATCCTGTATACGGCTCAGCGGGCCACGGAAATCATGACAGTGCTCAGACTGCAGAAGGAATTCGGCTTCAAGCTCGTTCTCGACGGCGCAGCGGAAGCGTACCTGGTGCTGGACGAGATCAAGAAAGCCGGCGTGCCGGTGATCCTCCATCCGACAATGGTGCGTCCAAATGGCGATACAAGGAACGTCTCCATGGAGACAGCGGCAATGCTGAAGGCCGCCGGTATCCCCTTCGCGCTCCAGAGCGGCTTTGAGGGATACGTCCCGAAGACCCGCGTGGTACTCTTCGAGGCCGCGCTGGCAGCCGCGAACGGACTTTCCTTCGACGATGCGCTGGCAGCTATCACCATCAACGCAGCCCGCATCATCGGCGTGGACAATCGCGTCGGATCTCTGGAGCCCGGCAAGGACGGCGATGTGGTCGTGTTTGACGGCGACCCCTTCGAATACACCACGCACGTCTGCGGTGTCGTGATCAATGGGACGGTGGTCAGCGAGAAGTGCCATTGAAGCCCTGATATGCGGAACGGGCGGGCCGTATTACCAGGTCCCGCCCGTTCATTTTTTTGCATCCCCTCCCTTGACATCCGGGACGAAAGTGCACACATTCGTCCCACCCACATGGCCTTTGTGCTCTCCATACGCCAGCGACGTTCCGACGACATCGCCAACCGCATGAGGCAGTTTCGTGCTGCGACGGACACGGTTGAAGCCGCCGGCATTTCCGTGCCACGGTTCACAGCGGAGTTCTGGACCGCACGCCAACGACAAGCCTCTTCGCTCCACGAGGTTTCATATCGGGCATGTTTCAAGCCCCAACTCCCAGCGTTCTTCATTCAACTGCTGACGCAACCCGGCGACACCGTCTTCGACCCATTCAGTGGACGCGGTACGACGGCGTTGGAAGCGGGAATGTCCGGTCGCCGCGTCGTGGCCAATGATATCAATCCATTGAGCGCATTGCTCGCGCGTCCGCGCTTCTTTGTGCCGGACCTGGAAGCGCTGCACCAACGGCTCTCCTCGCTGCGCTTCCGGAGCGGCCGCCGCGCCGACATCGATCTTTCGATGTTCTACCACCGCCGGACGGAATCGGAGCTCGTCGGGCTTCGATCGTACCTCGACCGGCGCCGTGCCGCCGGCACCGAGGACGCGATCGACGCGTGGATCCGGATGGTGGCAACGAACCGCCTTACCGGCCATTCTGTGGGATTCTTTTCCGTGTACACTCTCCCGCCGAATCAGGCCGTCACGGCCGATCGCCAACGGCTCATCAACCGACGCTTGCGACAACGCCCGCCGGAACGCGATGTGCGGGCAATCATCCTGCGGAAGTCTGCTCAGTTGGTTCGCAGCGTGACCCCGGAGCAGATGCGGACGCTGCGCGAAGCGGGGCGCAAGGCCCGGTTCCTGACGGGCGACGCACGCAAGCTCCGGTCCATCCGTTCCGCAACTGTAGGTCTCACGGTCACCTCGCCTCCCTTCCTTAATATGGTGGATTACGCCTCGGACAACTGGCTGCGATGCTGGTTCAACGGGATCGATGCGGAGGCCGTCTCGAAAGAGATCACTGTCACCAGCTCCCTCCCCGTCTGGGAACGGGCCATGGACGGCGTCTTCGCCGAACTTCACCGCATCACGCGCCCAGGCGGATGGGTGGCATTCGAAGTGGGAGAAGTGCGGCGGGGCAACCTCCGCCTCGACGAGTCCGTCGTGCCCATCGGCGTCCGGAACGGTTTTGTCTGTAAAGCGATCATCATCAACCTGCAACGCTTCACCAAAACCTCCAATATCTGGGGGATCGAGAACAATTCCCGCGGCACGAATACGAATCGGATCGTGCTGTTCCAGAGTGCGGGTTGATCCCCGCCGTTGGTCCATCTCATTATCCAGTAGGCAGCCTTGCCCCGGGTCAACGCCATATCCACTGGCGGCTGGCCCTCTTGACTTTGGCGTGTGGTCGTATATATTAGACATATACATCAACGGAGGTTGTCCCCGTGCAGGTGCTCCCTCAGTTCACAGGATTCGACTGGGACGACGGCAACCGGCAGAAGAATTGGACCAGACACCAGGTTGCTTGGGGGGAGTGTGAAGAGACGTTGTTCAACCAACCTCTCTACGTGCTCCCCGATTCCATGCACTCCAGTCGGGAGCAACGCTTCTACGCTCTTGGCGTCACAAATGCCGGTCGTCTGTTATTCGTCGTGTTCACTCAGCGAAAGCACAAGATCCGTATCATCTCAGCACGCAACATGAGCAAACGCGAAAGGAATATGTACTATGAAAAAGCTCAAGAAGACCCCCAAGCTTGATTCGGATGCCGAAATCCAGGACTTCTGGGCTCGTGCTGATGCAAGCGAATATCTCGATTGGTCAAAGGCCAAGATCTCATTCTTCCCGAACTTGAAACCCTCTTCCCGAACCATCTCGATTCGTCTTCCTGAATCCCTCCTTGAGAGCATCAAAGTCTTGGCCAACCGCCAGGATGTGCCATACCAATCGATGTTGAAAATTCTGCTAGCAGAAAAGGTCCGGGAGCTGTTCAACGCAAAGAGGCGTAAGGGCAAGGCTGCCTGACACGTCGCTCCCCGCCATAAGGCGGCGGGGCAGGCCCCGACCGACAGCGTCGGGTTGAACAAGCTGGCGCTGTTAGGCCGTTGCGGCATTTCTTCAGTGCGTTTTGCGGCGAGTTGTGACGCAATCGCTTCGCTCATAAGCGCGTCACAACGTGGCGCGGGCT
>CAYIHQ010000392.1:0-3034 GCA_964362905.1 uncultured Ignavibacteriaceae bacterium | reverse complement strand
CGCTTGGTTTTCCGCAAGCAACGATAATTTGTCTGAAAGCCGTGTCAGTAACGTCATACATCGGCGCCACGGCTAAAATCGGCTTTTCCAGTTTTGACCAAAATCCGTTTTGCATAAGTTTTATAGTAAATGGGAATTGGTAAATTTGCAAAATTGTTGAAGTTGAGGCAAAATTTGTTTATTGCCGGATCATCTAATGGTAGGATAATGGACTCTGAATCCATTTATCTTGGTTCGAATCCAAGTCCGGCAGCATGCATTTATTTAAAAGAAGCAAGAAAAAATTATACACCAAGATACTAATTTGGGCATATAAAAAGGGGCAAAACGGTTTTAGTAAAGGTGAGTTATATAAACAATTTACCGATCTAAATGAACAGTGGGCACAGCAAGTACTTTTCCGTGGTTCAGATAATGATCGTGGTTTATTTGATGTTGTTGAAAAGAAAGAAGATTGGATGACCACAATTTATTCGTTAACTGATAAAGGAATGTCTGCTGTAGCACACCAACAAGAATTGGATACAGCGAATCGGGGTGGATATTTTGCAATATTTCTTGGAATAAGTGCTTTGGGTGTTTCTATAATAACAATGAATATCACTCAAAAACAATTAGAGTCAGCACAAACTCAGATTAAATTAAGTTACGACGCTATTTCTCTTGCTACAAAACCACAGCTAGATATATATTTGCGGAATGATGGAAAATTAAGAGAAGGAACTCAAGAAGATAAAATCATATTTGGTATAAAAAATGTAGGGTTATCTACAATCAAAAACATTGAAGTAATTTCTCAGGAATCTTCATTAGAAAAGGAGAAATGTTTAAAGGAAGAAAATAGTATGATAATTGGGTGGACAGAACAACCACTAGAACGCATTAATGAATTAAAACCCGGAGAAAAAAAAGAGAAATTTTTTAATTCTAGTGTTGTTTCGGGTAAAGATTTAAAAGTATTTACATTTTATGTTTCATATAATGACGGGAGTACTGATAGATTTTTTTCTAGAAAAAGAAGTTTTTTTCTAGAATTATCAAATGTATACACTCAAGACAATATGCCTAGAACAAGTGATTTTGAAAAATTAAGTGATTGCGCTGAATCAGTTAAAATGGGGACTTTTTTTAGCGAAGGTGATATAGTACATTCAATTATTGAAGAATAGAATTGTATTTTTCAGTTTTTATTTTTAAATAATATTTCATAGTTTTCTGACCGAGAAGGGTCAGTTTGTTATAGTAAATTAACTTAAAGAACCCACTAACGGTCTTGATGTGAGTGGTGCTAAACCAGACATCGTAGCTAAGCGAAGAATATTAAGATAGTAATATAAAAAAACATGGAAATAATTATACTGTTATTGATATGGCTAATAATATATAAGATATTATATTCCCCTAAAGCTCGTATTAGAATAATTTGGAGGCAAATATATCGTATTCCTATTAAAACAGCACGATTAAAAATGGAGTTACCTGAAAAAGCAGGTTACTTTGATGAAGTCTGCGAAAAAGCACTTAACATACGGTATAAAATGATAATTGCCTTACTCAGTTATTATTTTGATCCACAGGAAGATAAAGAATATATATTAGAAAACATGGAAAAAATTCCTTATAATTATCGGACTGAAAAATAATTAAAGGAGAGTTTGAGATTATTCAAATAATTAATACTGAAATTTGCTGGATTATTAAACTAGCCATTTATTCAATATAAACTCTGTGTAGTTCTATAAATCAAAAATGCAACTTAAAAATGAGCATCAGCAAACAAAAAAATCTCTATCTGATAAAGTAAGTGGGTTTAATCAGACTATTATATCTGGGTTTGGTTTTGGAGAAATTACAAGGGAAAACAACCCAAAGGAATACTTTGCTGCTTGCGTATTTTTTAAAATACATTCCTTGGGTATATCTATAGAAAATTCTATTCTTACTAATGACGTTTTTTTATCTATATATCTTTTTAGATATGTTTATGAATTATATATAAAAGTTTTTTATATATTTTCAGGTTCATCAGAAAAAGAAATTTTGACCAGAATTGATGATTTTTTTAATAACAAAAAATGGCGATTTGACATAATACAAAATAAAATTAACGATCGATTTTTGCCTCAAGATTTTAAGGAAAGTCATCAGAAGAGATATGCCTTATTATCTAGGTTTGTCCATCCAAATTATGAAAGTTTTAGATTATCTTTGAATAGAACTGATGATCAACAGTTTGAATTTTTAGAACCTAATATACATTTAACTATCTGGTATAGCATTGAAATAATTAAGCATTTCTCAAATATTAAGATTTTAAATTTTCATATAAATATAGATCAAAAAAAATTAGTGGAGTTACAGAACATGGGAACATAAACCTTTATTAACAGCAGACCGAGACCCGTCAATTTGTTGTAGCGAATTAATTCAAATAACCTACTAACTGTCTTGATGTGGGTGGTTCTAGACCGAGGCACACAGCAACATTGTATGAATCGGAAAGGCCCCCAAAACACTTCCAGGTCATCTAAGCATAGAAATTGCTGGCCGGAGTTTTTTGAAAAGTTTGTTTCAGGAGAACGGACTTTTGAATTGCGCTTGGCGGATTTTGACTTGTTAATATGTTATAATAAAATATATGAATTTACTCACGCTCTTATTTGATATTTTAGGGGTTTTAATCAGTGTCGGTTTTATTTATGTGACAATCGTTTCCAGCCGTTCGCTTATCGGCTCTTTTTTCAAGCAGTATTATCGCTTAATGACTGTTGCGGCGATATTTTTCGGTTCGGGATTTGTTTTGGAAATACTCGGCGGAGTTGTCGGTTTGAGCGCCGACACGAAAGATATTATTCATCATATTCTTTTAATAGCGGCCGGCATTATGTTTACTTACACGGGAGTAGTTCTCCCGAAAGAAGCCGCGAAGCTGTCAGGCGCTTCCGAGGCCTTAAAGAAACCTTAAATTTAGGCGTTGGATATTTTTTCTTCTTTGATTTTGTTTAAAATATCTTTTACTTTTTTCAAACTTTCT
>CAYIHQ010000391.1:0-3039 GCA_964362905.1 uncultured Ignavibacteriaceae bacterium | reverse complement strand
GCCATGAAGAGTTGATGAGATGCCGCCGGGCCACGGCGGTGTTGCGCGGAACGTTGTGACGCAATCGCTTCGCTCATAAGCGCGTCACAACGGGCGCCTTGCGGGAACAGCGGGTTAAGCGGTTGCGCGGACTTGCTGGTAGAGGAATTCAGGAGAGAAATCGGCGCCATTCTCCCAGACAATCGTGTGGAGTTCGGGATGGATGGTGAGGCGGCGAAAGTAAGCAGGATCCAGGAGTGGTTCGAAGATTGGGCCCCAGAGCTCTTCGCGCAGGTCGACCTCACCTTCAACTCCGTCGTTGAAACGGAGCCATACGATAAAGTCTGACACATACTTTGCGTCGGTGAGTGTTGGGGTCATTTCCTTATTCCAGAGGAGCGATACTGTCCAGAGCTTTGCGCGCTTTTGCCAGTTCCCAATTCATGCGCAATTCATCCTTATGCAATCGGTGCCATTCCAAAGTCAGTGCCAAAGCTCGCGAGGGGAACTTGCCGTTGACGATGCCGGTCTCGATTTCGACAGTGACCTCGAACTCCCCGTATCGCGCGTGAAAATGTGGCGGAGTGTGGTCGCGATAGAACATTGCAATGACGATACCAAGGAACCGGCTGATTTCGGGCACACCTAAAGTTAGCTACTTTCGATTCACCGCGCAACCGCATCTATGGCGCCCGCTGCGCATAACACGCGCAAGCACGACGCTCAACCAATGAGATCAGCTGCCGCTCCATGGCCTGTCGCCACCAGGCTATCGAGCGTTGAGGAAGTGGCGCCAGGCCACGGCGTGCTTGCGCGAAACGTCATGTGAAAATGCGCCGCACTTGGAAATGGCAGGCTGGCTATATGAGGTGATTAAGGTTGCGGGATCCGTGTACCACGCGATGTATTTCGATATCCTGGCCACGGACGATGTAGAAAACGAGGTAGGCTTCAATGATCAGGACGCGATAACCATACTCTCGCAGCTTCGGATGCCGTGGTGTTCGTCCAAGCAAGGGATGCTGCTCAAGTAGGCCGATTCTTTCGTCCAGCTTCTCTACAAACGACAAAGCTCGGCTCGGGCTATCTTGAGCTATGAAATCAAAGATGAAGATCAGATCGTCTTGCGCAACCAGCAGATAGCGTAGTGTGAACTTACCCGCCATTGGCTCTTTGGCGGAGTCTGCTCATCATCTGTCTGTGGGTGATGCCTTTCTTCCCTGCTGCCGACTGAGCTTGTGCAACTCCAAGTCTCTCGAAGAGATCAACTTGGGCTTTCAGGCGCTCATAATGGCTGATGCTCATAACAACCAAATCACCCTCGCCATTCGTCGTCAGATACACCGGCTCGTCCTGTTTGTGACAAATTGTAGCGATTTCTCGAGTTCGGTTCCTCAAGCTCGAGATGGACTTAATGATCGGCATGGACTCTCCTCTAAGTTGTAAATACAAATTAGCTCACAATTTTGATATAATCAAGTATTGGTATGCGGCGCACTTCACATAACACGCGTAACACCGACGCTCGCATCATTTGATAGGCGGGATTAAGACCAACGGAAGGAACGAAGGGGCTCGCTCCATGGCCCGCCGCCACACAAGGCCATGAAGCGTTGATGATGTGGCGTCGGGCCACGGCGTTGTGCCCCGAAACGTTATACGCCAGCACGCAACAAACGGTTTTCAAACTTGTTGAGGAGTGGAGATGAAGACAATCACCGGAATGATCATGACAGCTTTGCTTTTGCTCGGCGGGTCTTCTCTCCCCCAATCGGAACAAACTCACTCAGCAAAGGCAGGGAAAAAGCTGATCGTTGCTATCAGTAGCCTGAATTCTCAGAGATTTGCCCACACGTCGACGTTACTTCCGGATGGGCGAGTTCTCATCGCGGGCGGTCAAAACGCCGAGGCACTCGCGTCTGCAGAAGTATTCGAGCCGGCCTCCAACAGTTTTGTGAGCATTGGCAGGATGGGAGTGGCTCGTTCAAGCCACACCGCGACTCTGCTTCCAAGCGGCAGGGTACTCATCGCGGGCGGATACAACGGTGACTACCTTTCGACTGCAGAGATCTACGACCCACGTACAGGCAAGTTCACCCCTACATCTCAGATGACGCTCGCCCGAAGTGGACATGAGGCTATTCTTTTGCGCAACGGGAAAGTCTTGCTTGCCGGTGGGGTTGGAACAGGATGGACCTTCTTATCGAACGCGGAGGTTTTTGACCCTGAAACTGGAACCTTCACTCCCACCGGAAATATGACCACCGCCCGTGAATCCCATACGGCAACGCTCCTGAATGATGGAAGCGTGCTGATCACAGGAGGTCACAAAGGCCGTAGAGCCGCCATCACAATCTACTCCAACGCAGAACTGTACAACCCTTCGACTGGGACATTCTCGCCCACAGCCAACATGTCCGTCCGTCGCCATAAACACGATGCAGCGCTACTTCCAGATGGCAAAGTTCTTGTCGTTGGTGGATCGGCTGAACGAGATCGTGAAGGTGCCTACGCGAGCGCGGAGATATACGACCACCGGACCGGGCGGTTCACACCCACTGTCAACATGAATGTCAAAAGATACAAGCATCGGGGTACAACTGTACTTCTCCCGAGCGGACAGACTCTCATTGCCGGAGGATCGAACACTGCCGAGCTGTATGATCCTGCAGACAGAATATTTGTCAAAGTCGATGGAAGTATGGGAAGTGATCGATTGTTCTCGGCGGCAGCTCTCTTGCGAAACGGTTGCGTTCTTATCACGGGCGGTTATGATCAACGAATGGCTACCAGTGCCAAAGCTTGGCTTTATCAATGATACTGTTGCGTGCCGGCGTATAACACGCTCAACAACGGCGCTCCCTCATTTGATAAGGCTTGGTGAAAGCGAAGTTCAAAGACGAGTTGTGGTCGCTCCACCCCGTTGCTCGCGACTTGGTTTCTGAGGAACGGCGTACTTATTCATTTCTGAGCTCGCAACGGGGCTGCGTGCTTACCGTGAACGTTATGTAAAAGCGGCGGTGCAGAGTTTTCCCTATCTTTCGGGAGGAGAAAACCCAC
>CAYIHQ010000390.1:0-3049 GCA_964362905.1 uncultured Ignavibacteriaceae bacterium | reverse complement strand
AGCCGCTCTTTCTGAAAACAGCTTGACTCTGTCATAGTATTCAAGCTGCGCTCGCCGCTTCTCTGGCCTTCTGTGGAACGTGTGTACTAGATCCAGGCGGGATGTGTAGAGGTAAGCGAACAACTATTGACGTTTAATTATTGAATGGATACTCATTTGGGATTGTTGTATCTTCGAGCTTATGAGACCGCAAGGTACACCCCAGAGCCTGGAGAAACGTCGACTCCAGGCGGTTCGCCTGTTGAAGGCGGGCAAGCCGTATCGCGACGTGGCAATGGCTGTCAGTGCGTCGCTGAGCTCGGTCGTACGATGGCAGCAAGCATTCCGAAGCGAGGGCAAGCGGGGACTGCGTGTGAAGCCTTCTCCGGGCCGAACGCCTCTGTTGAACCAACGACAGAAGGAACGCTTGGTCCGACTGCTTTTGCAGGGGCCGCTGGAGGCTGGATATTCGACCAACCTCTGGACCCTTCGTCGTATCAGCGAAGTCATTCGTCGGGAGTTCGGCATCAGCTATACCATACCGAATGTCTGGAAGCTGATGCGGGCAATGGGCTGGAGTTGCCAAATACCCGACAAACGGGCTCGGGAGCGCAACGAACAGGCGATCCGGTACTGGAAACGTCACGTATGGCCTCGCATAAAAAAAAACCGCAGCACTTGGAGCCCATTTGGGCTTCCTCGATGAGAGTGGATTCCTGCTTGTGCCGACGATCTCCCGCACATGGGCTCCCAAAGGGATTACACCGGTCCTTCAGACAGCGGGCAATTGGACGAAGATCTCAGCCATTTCCGCTCTCACCGTCTCTCCGAAGAAGAGGCGACTTGGACTGTATTGTCGGTTTCATCCAAACAAAAACATTCGTGCCCCGCAGGTGGTTCAGTTCTTGGAGCATCTCCTCCGACACCTGCGAGGCCATGTGGTGCTTCTCTGGGATCGCAGCCCAACACACCGGGCCAAAGTTGTCGCTCAGTTCCTGATAAGACACCGCCGACTTCACGTTCACTTACTGCCACCGTATGCGCCGGAGCTCAATCCTGATGAACTCGTCTGGAGAAACATGAAGCGGTCCATGGCCAACAGTCTCCCGAGGGATCTCCCTCATCTGCAACGGCAACCGGCAGAAGAACTGGAAAACACACAATGTGGCTTGGTGGGAATGCGAAGAGGCGTTCTTCCAACAACCCCTCTACGTCCTGCCAGATCCTAAGCACTCAACGGGCGAGCAAAGGTTCTACGCCCTTGGTGTCACCAACATCGGCCGGTTGCTGTTCCTCGTGTTCACACGACGGAAACACAAGATTCGTGCCATTTCGGCCCGCGACGTGAGCAAGAAAGAAAGGAAGGCCTACTATGAAGAAGCCCAAGAAGATGCCAAAGCTTGAGTCGGAGGCGGAGGTGGGGGATTTTTGGTCGCGTGCCGATTCCACCGAGCATCTCGACTGGTCGAAGGCTCAGATCACCTTCTTTCCGAACCTCAAGCCCTCCTCTCGAACCATTTCGATCAGGTTGCCAGAGTCTTTGCTCGAGAGCATCAAGGTGCTGGCCAACCGCCAGGACGTACCGTATCAGTCCATGTTGAAGATCTTACTCGCCGAGAAAGTGCGCGAACTATTCAATGCCAAGAAACGCAAGGGCAAAGCTGCCTAAAGGGACACACACGTCGCGACCGCAGCGACAACCGTCTGCGCGTGCACGGCGGCCGGTTCTGGCAGAGAATGCGCTTGTGGGGCTCACGCAATGGACTGGGGATGCATCCTCTGAACCAAATGCCCGAGCTGGCCGATCGGCAGACAAGCCTCGGGATCAATCCGAAGTTTGGCCCTGCCTTGCAGGAACTCATCGGAGACCCTTCCTGGAACGCCTTGATGCCGTTTCGCATGGGATATCCCGTGACGGAAACCCTGCTGAGTCCGCGTCGGGGCATTGATGAAGTTGTGGTGTGACTCTTGGGCAGATACGAAAAGGATCCTATGATATCGAGGCCAGCAGAAGCCGAATTCGCCCCGTATTATGGCCGGTATGTTTCCCTGGTCCCCGAACCTGACATCGCGGCGGCAATGAGGGAACAAGTTCTTCACGTGCGCCGTGTTGCGGCCGTTGTAACGCTCGAGAAAGAGACGTATCGGTACGCCGACGGAAAATGGAGCATTCGGGAAGTAGTGGGCCACATGATCGACGCTGAGCGTGTGTTCGGCTACCGGGCGTTCTGTATCAGCCGGAAGGAAGGAGCACCGTTGCCTTCGTTTGACGAGAACTCATACGTCGCACAGTCTCTCTACGATCAACGGCCGCTGTCGGATCTGTTGGAAGAATTTGCGGTCCTCCGCAACGCCAACCTTGCATTTCTGCGCCGGCTCTCGGATTCTCAATGGAAGAACGTGGGGACAGCCAGCTCTTCCACGGTGTCGGTGCGAGCCCTTGTGTATATCATGGTCGGCCATGTCCGGCACCATCTCAACGTTCTTCGTGATAAATACGGACTATCCTTCTGACGTTCTTATTCGTTCTTCCGATGATGTGCAACCAGCATATCGCAATGTGATCGATATGAACGCCACATGGCATCTGAACCACGTCATGCCAAAACGACCGTCCATCGATCAACGCATCAGATGGCACACGGCTCATGCAAAGCACTGTGCCTGTCGACCAATCCCTCCGGCGCTCATGAAGGAAATCGACGCACGGCGCAACCTGTCCACCAAGGGGAAGCTGGCACAACGCCCTCCCCATCGCTCTCGTTGATCCTGAATAGGGGCGAAAGCATATGGTTCTGAAGCGGATCAAGATATGCCGTCTGTCTGCAGCCCACGCGACGTTGGTTCCATGAAGACGAACACCGCGAAGTTTGATTTTACCGCACCTCTGGAGCGTTCCACAAATCGTCTCTGGGGTGCGCACGTGACGGTCCCCTCGCCCGTTGCCGAGCGTGTGCTGACAACAGTATCCCGCCGGATCGTCTGCACGCTCAACGACGGCACCCCCTTTTCCTGTGCACTCATTCCGAAGAGGTCTCGGCAGTACGTCATCACGGTCAACAAGCGGGTT
>CAYIHQ010000389.1:0-3052 GCA_964362905.1 uncultured Ignavibacteriaceae bacterium | reverse complement strand
CATAGGAGTGTGCTCTCATCCTTCGGCTCGAGTTCGAGCGATTTCTTCAGGCTCTCGATCGCTTCGGGCCACTTCTTGTCCAACATCAACGCCAAACCGATGTAGCGGTGGGCCTGGGCGAGGTCTTTCTTGAACTTCACGACGTTCGTATCGACCACCTTCACCACCTGCTCGAAGGTCGACCGGGCCTTCGGATAGTCCTTCATCTGCAGGTAGGCGATGCCGAGGTTGGTGTACGCGGGCACATACTCGGGATTTCGGCTGATGGCTTGCACCAACGCCGCCGCAGCCTGGTCGAACTTCTCGAGGACGATCATACACTGGGCGTAGTTGATATACGCGCCGACGGCGGACGTATCGACATGCCATCGCCGTTCGAACATCCGCGCGGCATCATCCCATTTCTTCATCCTCATATACAGGACGCCGGCTTCGTTGAGGACGTCCGACTGTGCCGTATCGAGTTGCACGGACCGCTCGTATGCCGCCACGGCCAACGAATCCTTCTTGAGTTCCAGGTACGCGCGACCCACACGCCGGAAATCGCCCGCCTCCAGAAGGCTGTCGGACGCGATCGCCGCATAGAGGTCGACCGACTTCTGATATTCCTTGAGCTCGAAGTACGAGTGCGCCTTGAATCGGTTGGCGGCCGCGAATGTCGGTTCAGTCTTCAGGATCTTGTCGGCGATGGTCGGCACTTCCTTGTATTGGCGGCTGCGATACAGCGATTCCAGGTACATCTTGGCCGCCTCCATGTCCGCCGGATTTTTGGTGACGTACTCCTTCCCAACTCGCGACGCGTTCACGAATTGATTCGCACGATAGTAGAGACGGAAGAGCTTGAACCGGGCCTCCTGGTTCGAAGGGTCCAGCGCAATGACCCGGCGCAGGACATCCGCGGCTTCGTTGTAGCGACGGTCCTTCAGATGCAGGTCGGCAAGCTTGTAGAGTAAGGCCGGCTGCAGCGAATCCAATTCGATCGAGCGGTTGTACTGCACGACTGCCATGGGGGACACGCCTTGCTTCGCGTAGGCGTCTCCCATTCCTTCATAGGCCTTCGTCGAGTTGGGAGACATCTCCCGTGCGCGGGTAAAGGTCACGAGGGCTGCATCGGCCGAGTCCGACGCCAGTTGCAGAAACCCGAGTTGGAGCAGCAGGCCGGGATGGTCCTTGCGCTCCTTGAGGCCCCGCCGCAGGATCACGTTCGCATCTGCCAACTTCTTTTGTCCAATGAGGGCTTCGCTCAACACGACATACGCATCAACGTTCTCGTCGTCCAGTGTCACCGCTTTGCGTCCGGCGATCTCGGCGGAATCCAGCTGTTCGTTGCCCAGATACGCCTTGGCAAGATACACCCATGCGGCGACCTCCCGCGGAGACAGGGTCACCGTCTGGCGGAAGAATGCCGCAGCATCCTTGAATTTGCGCTGGCTGAGCAGGTCGACACCGACCTTCAATTGCGGCTGGGCCGATGCGAGGCCGGCCGCCAGGACGAGGAGTGCTCCACCCATCAGGCTTCGTCTCATGCTGTTACTCCGCTGTAAGCTGTATGACTCGATTTGGAATGACCGCCGGTACGAGTCCGCTGTTCTGGACGATCTTCTGGCCGGGCGTCGTCAACGCAAACGCAGCAAATCCTGCGCCGGGCCCTATCCGGCGCTCAGCATTGTACGCCACGATCTCTGTGCGGAATGGATACCGCCCTTCGTACACCGACAATTGCGACGGGGACACAAGCTCCCTGCGGCCGGAGACGCTGTCCACGACGGTTTCCACAGGCAGGATGCGCGCGGTCGCCGGACGTTCGCGAACAGCGGCGAGCGAAACGAGCGCCATGGCGCGCGGAGAACGGCCCACATACTGGACCAACTCGGCCTGGGTCGACCCGGCGGCAAACGTCTTCAGCGGGCGCCCTCCACTGACGCGACGCATGATCTGCTCGTGCAGGCCCGAGTTCCGACCGGTGCTGACGAACTCGATCGCATCGCTGCGCGACGACCCCGGCACCTGCGACCACCGCGACACGGAGCCAGAGACGATCGCTCCGACGGCCGCTGGTGTGATACTCGCGAAGCGATTCTCGGCGTGCACAACGATCACGAGTGCGTCCCACGCCAGCTGCGTCCCCACCACCACCAGGCCGGATCCCTCCACGACGCGCCGTTCTTCATCGTTGAACGGTCGGTCGACAACGATCGTGCGCACGCTGTCGTTCAACAAATGCGCGATCACCTCCCGGGTGGGGGCAGCTCCCACAGTTGGACGGATCCCCGGATAGATGCGGGCGAATTCCTTTGCGACAGTGTCGATCGTCGTGAAGAGTTCCTCCGAGACGATCATCGACAACGGCCCATTCGTGGTCGTGACCGTCTCCTGCGGCGCGCGGTTCGACCTGCACGCGAGCAAGACGATCGACATCACGATGAGGACGCGCGCGATCATCCCTCTTCCTCCCGCTCCATCGCCTTCTGTTGCACACGAGTGCGCGTCAGGAAGAACCGATAGATCCCCATCAGAATGAGAACCACGCCAAATGTCCATCGGAACCGGTCGGGCACACCCCCGTGAACAAGAAATCCCGCCGCGACGGCGACGCCAACGACGGCCATGACCGCCGAGACCGTGTAGCCCAGAATGACGCCGATGTCCGGCCAGCGGCGCGGACTTCTGTTCGCCCGCCGTGCCCGCCGCAGAGGGCTAAACGGCGCGTCCTCGCGCTGCTCATGGTCGTGGTCGAGGGTGGTCATGGCTGGCTCGCCTGGAGAGAAACTGGGTCGGGCTGTCGGGCACTCCCGGCGTTGCGGTGCCCCTCCGACGGTTAGCCCCGGACCACCGTCCGATCGTCACAGGCGGTGCCGCAGTCCAGGTCGACATGCGACAAGCACCCGGACGGACGCGGACTACTTGTTCGACAGACGGAAGCGGAAGGGAATCGAGACCCACACGGAGACGGGTCCCTTCTGCATGACCGCTGGCGTGAACACCCATTGCTCCGCGGCGGAGATGGCGGCCTGATCGAAAATTTCGGCGTCGCTCTTCAGTACGACGGCCT
>CAYIHQ010000388.1:639-3053 GCA_964362905.1 uncultured Ignavibacteriaceae bacterium | reverse complement strand
TAGTATTGATGATTTTCTACTTGCGACTTTGAAATATACTTGCGACTTTTGAATGAAAGTCGCAAGTAAAAACAACCGCCATGATCTCTTACAAACCTACCATTCACCTCTCAGAGCGCCTGAAGTTAGAAATAGACGCCTTTTCGGAAAATGCCGCGTACCAACTCCTTGTCGGGCTTAGAGACGCACGCCGTCTCAGGGGTACTCTTCTGGAACTTTCGATGGTTGCACAAACGGGAACAAGAGCTAGAAGCGTACTGGTGATCGTGGATCCACTCATATCCAAGGACAGAATCCACGAGGAATGGAAGCTCCTAGAGCAAGTAGTGCGCCCTCAGCTTCGCAAGAAACTCTCCCTGGCAATTCGTAGTGGCGGAGAATACACCGGATATCCCATAGCACCAAGCACGAAGGATAGAGGTCTGATCGAACAGATGCTCAAACATGAGAACATCATTCCGTCAAGTCGTTCTCCCAGAAAACGAGAAGCCTATTACGAGATCCTCCGTTATGTTATCTACCAGTGGTTGGAGGGAAATCAGCGAATTACAATAGCCCAAATAAGGAATGACATCGGGACTAGCTACCCAACGATTTCTAGGGCACTCCAGAAACTTGCTCCCTACATCGTACGTCATTCCAACCGTGGATTCGGACTGTTGCGATTCCCTCAGGTGGAATGGGCGCGGCTCTTGGCGGTAGCAGAGAACTTCCGTTCGACAGTCCGCTTTGCCGACAGTTCTGGTCAGCCGCGTTCGCCGCAACACATCTCTCGTCGCGTCCAGCGCCTTGGAAGGTCAGACATAGCGGTCGGAGGTGTCATGGGCGCAAAACACTACTATCCAGCGCTCGACATCACTGGAAGTCCTCGGTTCGACCTTACCGTACATGCTCCTCATGGCAATGTCGATTTGAGTTTTGTCCAAGACCTTGATCCCGCCCTCATGCGAACTGAAAAAGATGACGAACAAGCAGTGCTGGTAGTGCACCAACTCCATCGATCTGAGCCCCTCTTCAGAACCGAAGCCAACCAGACAGTCTGGGCAGATCCTGTCGAATGCTTGCTAGACCTTCAAGAAGCAAGACTTGAGTCTCAGGCCGCTGATTTTGTGAGGGCATACCACAAACAAGGGCCTAAAGAATGATCGGAGAAGAAGATGATCTGCGACGTGTTTCTCCAAGAGCAGTCCTTTCAGAGATTGCGAATGCAATACCTGAGGATTGCCGTGCGAACATCATCGTAGTTGGTAGCCTCGCGGCAGGGTACTACTTCTTTCGCGGGAATGACAAACTTGTTGTACGGACAAAAGATGCGGACTGCATGCTGTCACCAAGAATCGAGGCAATCTCGAAAGGTAGGCAGATAGCTGAGCGCCTTTTCTCTGCGGGTTGGCAAATCCGCGAGGATGAGAGGTGGTCGGAACCCGGCACAGCATCAACCCCAACTCGAGACCTCCCAGCTTTGCGACTTCATCCGCCAGGTAACACAGACTGGTTCATTGAACTGCTGGCAGTTCCAGAATCGCCCGCTAAGGAGGGAACAACGCGGAGTCGGCTGGAGACGACGAGGGGCCATTTTGGGCTGCCCAGTTTCGGGTTCCTTGCTTTGGCGAATCACACGCCGATTGAGTTGGATATTGGCATCCGGATCGGCAGACCAAGCCTGATGGCGCTGGCGAACTTGTTGGAGCATCCAGAGATCGGCACAGCGGATATGAGTGGTAAGATTGGAGGGAGAGTCATCAAAAGAAGTAACAAGGACCTGGGCAGGGTCCTCGCGATTTCGTGGCTGACTCTGGGGGAAGATGAAAACGCTCTCGAGACGATGGCGACAGAATGGAAGGAGACCCTGTCCTCCTGCTTCCCTGAAGATTGGGGAGATCTGGCAAGCCATGTTGGGGCTGGATTACGAAGTCTGTTGGAGAGTCCCAATGATCTCGAGGAAGCACATCACACCTGTGTATATGGACTTCTCGCATCTCGTCCTCCCACAGTTGAGATGTTGAGGGCGACGGGCCTACGACTGCTCAGTGATGTAGTTCTTCCACTTGAGGCACTGGGCGGTCCGCGCAAGGCGGAAAATTAATCAATTGAAGCGATCCCGTAATCACTCTCGCCCGAGAGGTCCATTCAGTCTTTTTCATGCCGTTCTTATGTTCAGAACCGATCAGCATACCCGGGCTTTCGTTGACTAAAACAAGGATTTCCTTATTTTAGTCTGCGCCAACCCTTCTCAACACCAACAATAGACAGGCCTTTGTCGCCACCAGTGCGGTAAATGAAGGAATACCGTACTTCTCCAATTCAAACCGCGTTCGCTGCTATCGCTGCGTCCGCCTCGGCGAGCCTTCGGCGAGACGGGTCGCTGCGTGAAACAATCTTGAGACCGGCTTCTAAGCTTCGCGTCTCTTAGC
>CAYIHQ010000388.1:0-629 GCA_964362905.1 uncultured Ignavibacteriaceae bacterium | reverse complement strand
ATCCTCCCCCCAATCCCCACCGAAGTCGATACCTGCCGTAAATACGGCGTCCCCTTGCTCCAAAAGGCGGGCTGGGACGATGAACCGCATTCTATTGCGGAACAGCGGACGATCACGGATGGCAGGATCGTTCCAGTAGGGAAGGGCTTTATCAGAAAGCCGCCCCGACGGGTCGACTACCTGCTTCGCTACACGCGCGATTTCCCGCTTGCCATCGTCGAGGCCAAAGCTGCATACCGACACGCCTCACAGGGACTCCAGCAAGCCAAGGAATACGCAGAAATGCTGGACCTCAAGTTCGCCTACGCGACCAACGGCAAGGAGATCGTCGAGTACGACTACTTCACGGGACGCGAGACGATCAGGAAGGACTATCCCACTCCAGATCAGCTCTGGCAGCGTTACCGAAACGGCGGAAAGATCAAGGACCCGAAGATTGCCGAGCAATTGCTGACGCCGTACAACTACACGGTCAACCAAGGGGAGCGCTACTACCAGCAAATTGCGATCAACAGAACCGTAGAAGCACTGCTCAAGGGTCAGCGTCGTTTGCTCCTAACAATGGCTACCGGCAGCGGTAAGACGGCCGTTGCCTTCCAGATCTGCTGGAAACTTAGGAATGCACGATT
>CAYIHQ010000387.1:0-3053 GCA_964362905.1 uncultured Ignavibacteriaceae bacterium | reverse complement strand
CTCAGTAGCCATGTCCGGATGGGATAAGCACTGAAAGCATCTAAGTGCGAAACCCGCCCCAAGATGAGGTTTCCCGGGACGCAAGTCCCTAAGACCCCAAGGAGATGACTTGGTTGATAGGCCGCAGATGTAAGCGCAGTAATGCGCGTGTCGAGCGGTACTAATAGGTCGAGAGATTTCTTCTAAATTTTTATTGTCACACCACCCCGCGCCACAGCGCGGAGGTCATCGATACAGCAGTGCTACGAAGCAACACGCGATCGCATACGTCTCCGGATTGTTGAACATATTCTGGTGTCAATGTCGAGGGTGTTACACCTCTTCCCATTCCGAACAGAGCAGTTAAGCCCCTCAGAGCCGATGGTACTATATGGGTAACTGTATGGGAGAGTAGGTCGATGCCAGAGTTATTCTAGCCCCGGTCCCTTCAGGATCGGGGCTTTTTGTTGCTTCCTCCGCGACCGCATTCCTTGCCCGACCTGGCTGTTTTCCGTACCTTTGTTCCTCCATGATGCGCACAACTCTCACAGGCCTCTCCCTCGACGAACTCCGCGCCTTCGTCACGTCGCTCGGCGAGAAGCCGTACCGTGCCGCACAGCTCTTCTCCTGGCTCTATGCCCGCGGCGCTGCGTCGTTCGAAGATATGTCCGACCTCTCGGGGCCGTTCCGGGAACTCCTTGCACAGGTTGCCGCGCCGGGATCCCTCCAGCTGGTGACCGCCCGCACGTCGTCTCAGGACGGAACCACCAAATTCCTCCTTCGTCTCGCCGACGGCCGCGCCATCGAAAGCGTCCTCATCCCGCCGGAGCCCTCATCGCCCGACGTCGACCGACGCCTCACCCTCTGCATGTCCACGCAGGTGGGATGCCCCCTCGATTGTGCGTTCTGCGCCACCGGGACGATGGGCTTCACCCGCAATCTGACGGCAGGCGAGATCGTCGAACAATTCCTCCATGCACAACGGCAAACCTCGCGACGCATCTCAAACCTGGTCTACATGGGCATGGGCGAGCCGATGCTGAACTATGAGAACGTCATGCGGTCCGTGGATCTGTTGACGGACGACCGTGGGCCGAATATCGGCGCGCGCCACATCACGATCTCCACCGCCGGCTATGCCGACCAGATCCGCCGAATGGCAGACGAGCACCGCCGTGTCAAACTGGCGCTCTCGCTCCACGCGCTCGACGAGTCGAAACGCACCGCGCTCATACCCATCACCAGAAAACACGGCATCGCCGCCCTCACCGACGCACTCGACTACTATTACCGCCGTACGCGGATGCGCCCCACGCTCGAATACATACCTTTTGCCGGATTCAACGACACCAATGCCGACGCGGACCTCCTGATCCGGTTCTCGCGTCGCGTGCCGTGCAAAGTGAACCTGATCCCGTTCCATTCGATCGCCTTCACGGCCCCGACGGGGTTTGCCGCAACCCTTCGGCCTTCGTCCCCGGATCGCATCGAAGAGTTTGCCAACCGGCTTCGCGCCGCGAACCTGACCGTCATGGTCCGGAGCAGCGCGGGAGAGGACATCGAGGCGGCGTGCGGCCAGCTCGCCGTGGCTGACAGCCCTTCTCCGGCCCGTCGGACAGCACGGCAACCACAACGATCTGTTGCTCCCTGATTTTCCACGACCCATTGACCCTACGAACCATGCGTATCATCCTCTTTGGACCTCCCGGCGTTGGCAAAGGCACTCAAGCCAAACTCCTCATGGAGGAATTTGACGGCGTCCATATCTCCACCGGCGACCTCTTGCGAGAGGCCGTCAAGAACCAGACACCCCTCGGCGTCAAGGCCCAATCCTTCATGGACGACGGCAATCTCGTCCCCGACGAGGTCATGATCGGTCTCATTCAAGAAATGTTGGACTCGGAGAGAGCCCGCAACAGCTTCATCCTGGACGGATTTCCGCGCACCGTTGCGCAGGCACGGGCGCTCGACCTGATGTTCGAACGGATGGGTATCGCAATTGACGGCGTCATGAGTCTTCGGGTGGACCACGAGGAGGTTGTCCGGCGCCTCAATAATCGGCGCATGTGCAAAACCTGCGGACGCATCTATAACTCCGAAAAACTCCACGGCCTCGACGCCAGCCATTGCCGGTCCTGCGGCGGGGACCTGCACCACCGCGACGACGACAAACCCGAGACCGTCAAACACCGGCTTGAGGTCTATCTGAAGTCGACCAAGCCATTGAAAGACTACTACCGCCAAACGGGCCGGTTCATCCAGATCGACGGCATGCAAGAGATCGGCTACGTGCATAAGATGATCCTGGATTGGGTCTATCGCTCGCGGAGCCAAAGCGCCACCCCATCGTGACCGCGCCGCTTCGCATTCACAGGGACTCCGGCGCACCTCCGTTCGTGACGGCGCATCGGGGATTGTCGAGCCAGGCACCGGAGAATACGCTGGCGGCGTTCCGCCGTGCGGTCGAGGCGGGGGCCGACATGCTGGAACTCGACGTGCACCTGACTGCGGACGATCGTGTCGCGGTCATTCACGACCGCACCCTCCAACGGACGACCACCGGCAACGGAGGGGTGCGGTCGTACACAAGTGGGGAGATCTCCGAGTTCGATGCCGGGTCGTGGTTTGACCCGGAGTTCACGACGGAGCGGGTCCCGATGCTCGAAGACGTGCTCGCCGTGGCGCGCGACCGGTGTTGGCTCAATGTCGAACTCAAGTCCCACGCCTTCCATCAGGAACGGCCGGGCATCTTCGAACGGAGAGTCCTGGACGCAGTCCGGAACGGCGGAATGCTGGACCGGACAATCTTCACTTCCTTCGACCACCGTTTGGTGCGGGGGATCCGTGAAGTCGAGCCGTCGGCCGTGACAGGAATCCTGTACCATTGGCATTCGAACCTGTTCCGCCCCCCGTCCGTCATCGCCTCCCGATGCGGCGCATCGGTGTTCATCTGCTCCGCCTCCCAGCTAAGTCCTGCGTTCCTGCGAGATGCGAAGGTCGCAGGCCTTGGCGTATCCGTCTACACCGTGAACGATCCGCAGGAAGCCTATCGGCTCGCCGACCGCGGCGTCGAC
>CAYIHQ010000386.1:0-3054 GCA_964362905.1 uncultured Ignavibacteriaceae bacterium | reverse complement strand
GTCATAATTGTCGCCGCCCAGATGCGTGTCGCCGTTGGTCGACTTCACTTCGAAGACGCCCTCACCCAAGTCCAGAATGGAGATGTCGAATGTTCCGCCGCCAAGGTCGAACACGGCGATCTTGCTGTTCATGTGCTTCTTGTCGAGACCGTATGCAAGCGCGGCGGCTGTGGGCTCGTTCACGATGCGCCGCACGTTGAGACCCGCGATCTCGCCCGCTTCTTTCGTCGCTTGGCGCTGCGCGTCGTTGAAGTATGCCGGAACAGTGATCACAGCATCCGTCACCGGGCCGCCGAGGTAGTCCTCCGCCGTCTGCTTCATCTTTTGGAGCACCATGGCAGAGATCTCCGGGGGCGAATAGACCCGGTCGCCCGCCTGGACGCGCGCCGTGTTGTTCTCTCCCTGAATTACTTTGTACGGGACGAGCTTCATCTCTTCATTGACCTCATTGAAAAAGCGGCCCATGAAGCGCTTGATGGAAAACACGGTGTTTTGGGCGTTCGTGACGGCCTGGCGTTTGGCTGCCGCTCCTACGAGCCGTTCCCCCGACTTGGCAAAGCCGACGACCGAGGGTGTGGTGCGGGCGCCTTCAGCGTTCGCAATTACGACGGGGTCATTGCCTTCCATGACAGCCACGACTGAGTTTGTGGTACCAAGGTCGATCCCGATGATCTTGCCGGATTTGGTGGACATGATGGTGACAGTCTCCTTTGTGACCGCGCGGCCCGAGGGCTCACCGCGGGGGTGGATGGGTGGATGCAACAATCATGAATGGCAGGACGAGGCCGGGGCCACCCACCCGTGTCCCGGCCTGCGTCTGCTGTCCGCCGAGGCGGACGTTACTTCACTGTGATCTCGATCTGCTTCGGACGGGCTTCCTGCGCCTTCGGAAGGACGATGCGCAGAAGTCCATTCTCGAGGGAGGCACTGATCGAAGACCGGTCCACCTCGTGTGGAATGCGCATCGACCGGCGGAAGGAACGAATCTTTTGTTCATGGAGCAGGACACGCGCGTTCTCGGGGATCTGGACAGCCTTGCGCTCACCGCTCAGCGTCAAGATGTTGCGCTCAAATGTAACGGCAATGTCCTCCTTGGCAACGCCCGGAAGTTCTGCAACAATCACGCATTCACTCTCGCTTTCCATGACGTCCACAGCGGGCGCAGCCTGGATAGGGGTTTCCGACGCACCGATCAGTTCGTCGAGAAGCGAAGGAATAGCAACACGAATCAGCATTTAAAGTCTCCTTGAATTGGGTTTTAGTTTTCTATCCCTGTATTATGTCAATCACTGTGCCACGTGCCCATCACCACTTTTTTCAACAATTTCGAGGTATTCTTCGATTCAATTTTTTCCATTATGTCAATGTGGCAGACAATGTGTCATGTTCAAGTCGATACGACATAACGTTTTGGCAGTGTGTCATGAAAAAATAGCAGGAGCACCGTCAATTGAATCCATCCAGGCATTTCACTATTTTCAACATTCGTTTCCCCCCATCATGCAGGAGTCACCTTTGAAAGCAATCCTCGCCGTCGCGCTTCTCTCCATGCCTCTCTCGGCGCAACAATTCGATTCAGCAGCGAAGACAGGCTTTGAATCCATCACCGGGGCCAACCTCCGGTCGCATGTGTTCGTGCTGGCATCGGACAGCCTCGAAGGCCGCGAGACCGCGGCCCCGGGCCAAAAGAAGGCCGCCCAGTACATCGCCGGCCACTTCAAGCAGCTTGGCCTCAAGCCGGTGGGAGACGGCGGGACCTACCTTCAGAAATTCGACGTCGAGGTCACTCGTATCGAACCCTCCGAATCCTCATTGAGCGTTTCCAGCAAGGACCCCTTTTCCCTCCCCTGGGGCAAGGAGTTCATGACCCTCTCCCTCAAGGACACGTCGGTCACGGCATCCGCCGTATTCGTTGGATATGTGGACACGCGTGTGGCTCCGGAGGTGCGCGCTCGCATGGCTGGCAAGATCGTCATTGCTCTCCTCGGGACCAGACAGCAAGCCCTTGACACGAGCGCGAGCGCGCCGATGATGCGCATGTTCGCCTCGCGGCGCGATTCGGGCGTCGCCGTCGTGATGACCATCGCGGACGATACTGGCCGGACGTCATTCTCCCGTCTGTACGAGCAGGTGGCGGGCTTTGGCCTCGACAAAGGCCAGATGCGGTTGAAAGACGCAGCCGCCGCTGGCCCCCGGATGGGACAGCAACAAGTGCGCGCCATCGTCTCCGCCGCCACCGCCGATCGTCTGGTCCGCGCAGCCGGGATGACCCTCCTCGAATTGCGCGCGCGCGTACAACAGGACAGCGCGTTCCAGCCTCTCTTCCTCGACCAGGTCACGCTCACGCTCAACAACGCGGTCGTCAAAGAGACCCGCTCCTCTGAAAATGTAGTCGGCCTCCTCGAGGGCAGTGACCCCGCTCTCAAGGATCAGGTGGTTGTGTTCACGGGACACTATGACCACATGGGCATCATGAAATCGGGGGTTGTTTATCACGGTGCCGACGACGACGCGTCAGGCACAGCCGCGGTGATGGAGATCGCGGAAGCCTTCGCTTACAATCCTGTCAAGCCGAAGCGCAGCGCGCTCTTCATGACCGTCGCAGGTGAAGAAAAAGGACTGCTGGGTTCGTCCTACTACGTGGGCCATCCCATCATTCCATTGGATCGGACCGTGGCCAACCTGAACACCGACATGATCGGGCGGATGGACACGAAGTATGAGCCGAAAAACGATTCGCACTACGTGTATGTCATCGGGTCCGACAAGATCAGCACCGAACTTGACAGCCTGCTCAAGGCCTCCAACGACCAGACCGTCCGGCTGCAGCTCGATTATACCTACAACGACGAGAACGACCCGAACCAGTTCTACCGGCGCAGTGACCACTACAACTTCGCCAAGAATGGGATCCCCGTCGTCTTTTTCTTCACCGGCACGCACGCCGACTATCACCAGCCGACCGATACCGCGGACAAGCTGCTGTATGACCGCATGGCGGCCATCACGCGACTGATCTATGCCACCGGTTGGCAGGTCGCGCAGCGGACGGAA
>CAYIHQ010000385.1:0-3059 GCA_964362905.1 uncultured Ignavibacteriaceae bacterium | reverse complement strand
ATCTCCATTTATTAGCTAAAGATTCTATATTCAGAATATCCTTGATTTTTCCCATTGCCTGCAAGCCATTACAATCTACAATTACTGTCAAACTTCTAAGTCGATGATGTGCAGCAATTAAAGCTGATTCCCATGTTGTCCCACAATTCATTTCACCATCACTCATTAGACAGTAGATTTTACCTTTCTCTTCTTTCATTTTCTTAGAAAGAGCAAGACCCAGAGAAGCAGGAAGACCTGTTCCCATACTCCCGATGCCGAAAGGGATAATTCGATCTAAAATCTTACCAGTCCCATTACAATTTTTACAAACTTTACTCATAATTTTTTTTTAAATAATTTGACAATTTAAACAATAATTCACCATCATCTCTAACAAGACCAAGAATTAAATTACATCTATGACATATCCATCCTCTAAATTTTCCAGTCTCATGACAGTGATCGTACTCTATTTTCCCAAATGCTCCACATATTTCACACTGTTCTGGTTTTTTTCTACCAGCAACTTCTTCTTTTCTATGTTTTGCAGGTACCGATAAAGGATTAGAACCAAGATTCCACGGTTTATGTCCTTTTTTAAAAAAATTCTTTTCCACTTTATTTCTGTATTCAGGGTCTTTCCAGAGTAGTTTTGATTTTTCAGATAGTTTCTTTCTTATTTTCTCTGACCAAGATTTATTTTTATTCCAAGCAGACTGACCCTTCTTAAAGCCCACTGTATGTCCTTTTTGAAATCTTGTTTTTATATCATTTCTCATAGCCTGTACCTTTACAATGTGGACAATCTTTTTCTTTGCTAATTGGTTCTACCAACCCGATGTACCTACTACCATACGCACAGAATGAATTCAGTTCGTCACTGTTAATTCTATTTCGTCTCCATAGGTGGTAGTATAACAGGGCGGCAATCCAACTCTTAGAAGCGATAAATCTATCATTTTCGAAGTCTAGCTTTTCAAAAAGCACAGCCATGATGTCTGCAGAGGAAAAAAGACTGCCAATATGACTGGTGCCTGCCCGGTAAACAAGTTCTAAAACTTTAATCCTGCTTTGTCTTGCTATTTCAGCTATTTTTTCCATAGGTTTTTTATTCCTGTTTTTAGACCTTGATAGATTAACCACAAATCAAACGATAAGCATTTGTTGTCAATGTAGAAAAAATCTAAAGTAAGTTTCATGGGTTTTATTTTCATCCAGTAGTCTTCATGGGGGTTCTGAGATTCAGCCAGATACTTCTCTTCATTGATGAAAAATATACCACCAATTCCGAACCAGCCAGGTTTGACAGAAAGAAGTTTCTCTCTAATATGAGAAGGATAAAGATTGATTGTAGATTCTTCTTCTGGTCTAGATCCTACGAAACTCATATCGCCTTTCAGGATGTTCCAAAGTTGAGGAAGCTCATCTATTCTTGTTTTTCTTAGAAATTTTCCGCACCAAATGTATCTGTCTTCTTTAGCAAATGAGCCATTATTTCCCAGCTTCATAGTTCGAAATTTATACATCTCGAACGGCTTTCCGTGTCTGCCGATTCTTTTGCTTTTATAGAAGATGTTCATTATTTTATTCTCATTTTATCTGCTAATTCTTCCGACATTTCTGATAATTGTGGATTTTTGGATTGACCCAATTCTGATATTTCTACATTTTTACCTATTAAGTGTTTCTGATTATTTTCCATTAGATATTGAACTTTTTCTTTAACCTCTCCAATTACCCCAGCAAAGTGGTGTTTGTATCTTTCACGATCAGCTATATCATCAGGAGATAATTTACCATCAGTATAATATCCAGCCCTCTTATTGTAATCAGGTACAATATTGATCACTTTGTTAGCCGCCCCCATCTCAAATACTACGGGCTGCCCTGTTAAGAAGGCATAGAGAGCTTTCTCTAATTCATCACCGTGAATTGGGATGTAGTTGGTAAAATCAATATACACTTTGAATGGCAAATCTTCTATGTTTCTCATAGTATTACTTCTCTCTGGTTAGCTTTTAATTTTGATTTTTCTTTAGCCACTTTATCTTTTAGATCCTGGTACCTATCCCATAATTGAAGAGGTGTGTTGATCGTAGGAAACCATGTCATCTTATTAGTTTTCGGGAGCCAAGTAATAACCCTAGAAATTTCCTCAAAACCATAAGTATCTATCAGGTCTTGACTTGCTTTTCTCTGAGTCTTATTGCCATACAGCCTCTTACAGGCAGGATTTATTCCTTCAAAGAGGTGAATTATTTCAACTATGAGTGCAGAGCTTGTCTCTGCTATATCTTTTGTAATATTATCTTTTGTATATATATCTTTTGTGGTGCCCTTTTTTGGTAACGTTTTATTACCTTTTTTGGTAACGTCTATTACCTTTTTTGGTAACGTTACCTTTTTTGGTAATGCTTTCCACGTATCAAAATCTTTATTAAATATGAATACATTGGCCTTATCGTTATCTTTATTGGTAATGAGAATTAGGTTCATTTTTTTTAATTTGCTGATAGCTTTACAAATCGTTACCTTTCTAAGACCGGTTGATATACAAAACTGTGATAAAGAAATCCGATCCTGTTTCTTATGATAACCATAGGTTTTTCTAATAATTGTGTCGAGAACCTGTCTAGCTTCTCCCGAAATTCGAATATGACATAGCGCATCGAGTATTTCATTTGCGATTTTGACATATCCATGTTCAAGTTGGGGTGAAGCCATTTCATTTATTCCAACGCAAAGGGTGCTGATCGATGGTAATGGCCGATAAGAGCCAACTGCCGATCAACACCCTGTGCGTAACAATATTTTGTTAATCTTATCGTTATTACCATTGAAATGACTGTATCATAAAACGTCTGAAAAGTAAAACGTTTATTGTTCATAACTAGAAGACCTTTGTATCTAATGACAGAACTAGAATAAAAAACACGAAATGAAAATAAATGAAAGTTATGAACAGTCTATAGTTTACAAAGTCTGTCGATATGATACATTATACCCAGATCAATAAAATCAGGTCGAAAAATACAACGGTGAGTTTGGGTTCTTTGAAAACTGAATAGGGGTAAATA
>CAYIHQ010000384.1:0-3061 GCA_964362905.1 uncultured Ignavibacteriaceae bacterium | reverse complement strand
ACCGTGATGGTAACGGGGCCGAGCGTCGCAGAGTACGACATTGAGAGGTCTATGGTTGAGATCCACGGCGTTCGGGATGCGTTCAGCGGTTCGATGGGATCTGACACTCGCGGATCCACGAGCGACCGCACTCCCATATTCCACACCGTTGCGCATCCTAATATCCCGAGGGGATTCTCCCGGGTGTATGGGGACCCGGATTCGACCACGGCGTTCACGCGGACGTCCCATCCGTGCAGAATGCTCCCCTCCTCCGGTTTCATGCTGAACGTTCCGATGACCCGGTGGGAGCGTTGGTACGTGAGGGGTCGCAAAATGAGCGGAGGACGAGACGTCCGCCAGAAATACTCATCGGTCACATAGATCCAGTTCGAACGCGGAGAGGATCCTGATCCTTCCGCCACACTCCAAGCGTAGAGGAGAGAGATTTCGACGTTGGACACCGGCTGGGCAGTGAGGCCGACATCGACGCCCGTGACACTGCTCTCGCCCGGGTTGATGAACGCGATCAACTGACTGGTCGAGCTATATTGGTATTCGGTCGACCATGGGATGCGTCCGAACTGAACCTGTTGCGACAACGTCTTGTGGTACAACAAAAGCTTCGACTGCAATCCCCGAGCCAACTGCTGTTCTGCCCCCACCTCCGTCTGTGTCGACCGCGACGCATGAACGGTGAATGTCGGCACCGGACCGCCGAGATGGTAGCCCACGGCGCTGTACGGAGAGACGAGGCGCGAAAGCGTCATGTTGTCCAATTGAAGCTGTTGGTGCGGAAGGACCTCGACGAAACTCCCATGGGATGCAAAAAGCCGGCCTCCGGCGGCCGCATAGTGGATCGCGATCCTCGGGAGAGCGTAAGATTCAACCACCGTGCGGGTGAGCTTGTCTTCCTGCAGGACATCGAGATTGAAGTCGTAGATCGGATCTATGGAGTATCCAGATCCATCCGGGTTGAGCACATTCGGTATGGACGGCATGTCCAATTCGAACCACTGGGCCCGAAGCCCGGCAGAGATCGTGAACGGTCCATCGTGCCATTCGTTGTTCACGCTCGCAGAGGCAATGAACGGTCGACGTGGTGCATCAATCCCTTCGTCGGTCTCCTCACCCATGAACGAGTATCCAAAATTCGTGATGCTGAGGTTCCGTTTCGTGAGGACCCGCTCTTGTTCTGGTGAGCTAAACGTCCGATCGGCGACGCCGTCCTGATTGTAGTCGAGCCACTCCAGGCCTGAGATTCTTGCGACGGCAAACGACCGCAGGGTCCACCATTCCGCATCGCCGGCAAGTGTAACCTTCCAGGAATCGACGACGCTGACTTCCGAACGGAGGTTCACTTTCCACACATCCGATGCTTCACGCCGGTAATTATTGCTAGGGGCGGATGCATGCTCGAACAGGAACATGGCGATCGCCGAATACTGGTTCGGTCCATAGTACCGCGTCCTGAACTCGCTGTACCCTTTGCTGGCGTTTGCCGCACTGTCTGCATACGATCGCCATGATTCGCCGAAGTCCGGATCGCTGGTGAACGTGCGACGACGCGCGTAGGAGATCGAGCCGCTCAAGCGAAGCCACTTACTCAGATTCTCTGTGACCCTCACGGCGGCCAGCGTCGCGTTTTCCTCCAGCCACGGGATACGACGTTGGCGATAATAGTTGGTCACGGCGGTCGGCCATGTGACGTCACGCTTCCGGCCTGCGGAGACACTTCCGAAGAACGTCAGTTCGGGCCCGAAGGCTTTCGAAGAAAGGTTCCACTGAAAGACGCTTTGTTCCGCCGATTGCGACGGGACGTGATTGCGAGAGATACTGAATGGCACAGGAGGAGGCAGATAGGTCGGATAGTACCATGCGTCCTTCACCAACGTCATATCGATCGACTCGAGATACATCGGCTGGCGATTCGCCTGGCGCGAGATCTCGCCGGCAACAAAAAGGCGCGTCTCGAACGGCAACGGAGTGCCCAGCGTGACCACGGCTGTGGTCCAACCGTACGACAACGTGTTCAGGAACTGCTCCCCTGGTTTTGCAAAGTCGTCGGTGAGATAGGTCGCTTCAACGGAGAAGGCATCTCCCGCTTCGCGCAGACGCATGTCCACCACGCCCCCACCGAACGAACCAAGCTCCGGCCCGTACGCTCCCGTGTGAACCGTCACTTCCTCCAACATCTCCGGAATGAACGGCACGCTGTTCGTGTTGGTCCAACGATCCAGCGCTGAGATTCCCCCAAAGCGATACTCGATCTCACCCGCCCGGCTTCCGCGGACATGGATGTTCGAGTTCACGCGGGTTACGCCCGGTGACAGGGTCATGATGCCTTCGAGCGTGCGGGAAGGATGGCTTCGCAGATCGCGACGGTCGAAGATCGTGGCAGACCACGGAAGCGATCGGGACGGTCTCAGTGAATCGGTGGGTTGTTCAGAGATCTCCTGGGACGCCAACGGGGCGACAAGGAAGAGAGGAAGCAACAGAGGAATTCTACGCATAAGCGCAGCCTCCGGATGGCGGCGGACACCCGTGCGGATGTGCCGCGTCAGTCAAAAGGGGACAGGGGAAGGAGGCCCCTGTTTCGGAGAGACTGTGCGTCGCCGACGGCGGTGGATGTGCGGTTCCGCCGCGGGACGACAACCGTTCCGTCAGTGCGTACGACATGCCGTACGAGAGCATGGACCACCACAGCCCAGCTCCCCCCGACAGGCGGCTGGATCTGAACAGATTGGTCTGGATGGATCCACGCGGGTCACGCGTGGAGGATGAAGGGCAGTCTCAACGCTCGATAGGGCTCCTCCTCTGTCCGTGCGTTGGTCGATGCTCGATGAATTCTGTGAGGCGTTCTTTCAGGAAGAGAATTTCACGCAGTGACGGCGACGACGGCAGCGGAACGAACGATGTGTGATGAACCCGGAAAACCGTCGCGACGCTGTCCCGACGAAGTCGGTCGGGACTGCGAGAACCTTTTTCACTATGTAGCATGGTACGCACGGGACCGGGGTCGAGTCAAGGGGTGACCTCGGCGGAGTGAGGGATTCCTGAATGTGGGAGAGAAAATGAAGGC
>CAYIHQ010000383.1:0-3064 GCA_964362905.1 uncultured Ignavibacteriaceae bacterium | reverse complement strand
GCTCGTTTTGCGGCTATCATTTTCCCATGAGGATAGGATGACCTGGCTCAGGATCCTTCGCGCGATCGTCATCATCAGCATCGTTGTCAGCTCGACACATGCGCTCCCCAAATTCGCCAGCCGCACAGGCGCCAAGTGCCAGTCATGCCACGTTAACCCCACTGGCAAAGGAATGCGAAGCGAGTTCGGCCGCAACTACGGCATGGACGACGTCACGATCCCGACCTGGAAAGTGCGCTCTGACCTCGAGGAGATCTCAGTCTCCCTCTCCCCCAACATCGATGTCGGCCTCGATGTCCGGACGCTCTTCTTCTTCGACCAGCAAAACCGGACCTCCAGCACGTTGCAGATGCAGGGAGACCTGTATTTCGACATTCGGCTCAACAAGTGGGTACGGATCTACCTCGACAAGGGGCTCTATAACGGATTTGAGGCATTCGCACTGGCCAAGGTCCTCCCCTGGGACGGCTACGTCAAAGCTGGCAAATTCATGCCGGCGTACGGCACGCGGACAGACGACCACAATGCCTTCATTCGTGGCGGTCCGTACGGAGGAGGGCCCTTCTCCGCCCAGTTCGGGCCTCTGAGCGCGGTCGGATATCCCACAGGGTTGCGCTTCGGCGAGCGTTCCGAGGACACGGGGTTAGAACTCGGCTTTGCTCCGGCCATGTTCACGTTCAACGTCGGTGTGTTCAACGGCACTCCCGGCGCCGGTCTGAACGGGATCACGGGAAGCAAGGAAAAGGCCTTCGCGGTCCGGGGTGATGCCACCTTCAAGCTCCCCATGACGAACGTCACCGTTGGCGGGTCGGTCTATCAAGGGCCTGTCGCGGGCGCGACGCATCTCTACCGGGGAGCGTTCGGTTCCGTTACCGTGGCCGAGCGATACACGCTCCACAGCGAAGTGGACATGATCGAGGTCGACCGTCCCGGCCCGAACATTTCCGGACTGATGGTCTGGAATGAGCTCAACGTGTTGGTGACACAGGGCATCGACCTCAAACTGGGGTATGAGTTCTACGACCCTGACGTCGACCTGAAGAATGGCAGCTTCAGTCGTGCCGTCGTGGGGGCGGAATTCTTCGTCCTCAGCGGCGTGGAACTTCGGCCGATGTATCGCATCAACCTCGAAGACCCGACGGATGTCTCAAACAACGAGTTCCAGATGATGCTGCACTTGTTTCTGTAGAAGGATCGGCGGTTACACTTTCATTCAACAACAGCCACCCCCGAATTTGAAGAATCACGCATTCGATTCTCACACTCGCACAGGAGCCCGCTCCGCATGACCCGGATCTTCAAGATATTCGCACTGACCACCTGTGCCATCGTTGCCGCGATGGGCCAGGCCAAAGCATTGACCCACACGGATGACATCGCGCCCCTCATCAAGAAATACTGCCTGCCGTGCCACCTGGCCGAAAATGAGAATCCCAGTCAGTTGTCCATGGACAACTATGACCTCCTCATGAAGGGGGGCGAACATGGAAAGACGGTGGTGCCCGGCAAGCCCAAGGAGAGCAACCTCTACCTGAAGTTGCTGCCCAATCCTCCGTTCGGGAAACAAATGGCCCGCAATCGAAAGCGATTGACCGAGGACGAACTGAAGGTGGTCGTCGCCTGGATCGAACAGGGCGCAAAGAAATAGTAGGACGAAGTCTCCGGCTCAACGGGGGCGTACATACGAAAGGCGGGCATATCGCATGTCCGCCTTTCTCTTTTTCCGCGAGTTTCAGCCTGCCGCTGTCACGGAAGCGCGATCATCGAACCTCTGTTGGAGACGCGGCACATCTTCTCCACGATCGTCCTGCGACTCTATAGATTTTCCGCGACCTGTCTCCTTAGTCCTTTCTCCTGCATTCTGCTCTTCTCATTCCACCTTCTCCACCTTCAGACTGTTCGTCACGCCTCGTGTCCAGAACGGCAGTCCGGCCGTAAACACGACCATGTCACCGGACTCCACATAGTTCAATCCTTTCAATTCATCCTGCACCCGCTTGAAAGCGGAGTCCGAATCCTTCACGAAATCCGGTATGACCATCCCCCGGATTCCCCACACAAGGTTGAGTTTGCGCAGGACCGAATCCTGGTCCGTGACCGCAACGATCCTCGACGTGGGTCGGTACTTGCTCATGGCGAGCGCGGTCCCGCCGGTATGGGTCATCACGATAATGGCTCGCGCTCCGACCTCTTCCGCCAGGACGCACGCAGCACGGGCGATGGCGTCGAACACTTTCTTCTCTGTTGAAAGCGGCGTCGCCTTCGGGGCCTTCCATGTACGGGGTTCGGCTTCGGAGCGCCGGATGATCTGGTCCATGACCTGCACCGCCTCCACCGGAAAGCGGCCAACCGACGTCTCTCCGCTGAGCATCACCGCATCCGCACCGGCCAGGACGGCGTTGGCGACGTCATTCGCCTCGGCGCGCGTGGGCCGGGGCTGTTCGATCATCGATTCCAACATTTGTGTGGCGATGATGACCGGAACGCCGGCATCGTTGCAGCGGCGCACAATGTGCTTCTGGATCAGTGGCACCTCTTCGGGAGGCAACTCAACCCCCAGATCTCCCCGGGCCACCATGACGGCATCCGAGACGGCGAGGATCTCGTCGAATCGTTCCACCGCTTCTTGCCGCTCGATCTTCGCCACAACGGGGACCGTGCGCGAGACCGTCTGTGCTATGACCTTCTGCAGCTCCTGCACGTCTTCCGCCCTACGAACGAATGACAGCGCCACGTAGTCGACGCCGTGCTCGAGGCCGAAGAGCAGGTCTTCCCGATCCTTCTCCGTCATGGAGGCAGCGCTGACCCGCACACCGGGCAGGTTCATGCCCTTCTTGTCTTTCAGCAATCCACCGTGTTCCACCACACACCGAACGTCGGTCCCCTCCACGGCCTTGACGCGACATCTCATCTTCCCGTCGTCCACGAGGATCGTGTCGCCCGCATGGACATCCCGCGGCAGCGCCTGGTAGGTCGTCGAGACGCGTTCGGCTGTCCCGATGATCTGCTCCGTGGTGAACACGAACTCCTGCCCGTCGTGCAATTCGCCCGAACCCCCGGCGCC
>CAYIHQ010000382.1:0-3073 GCA_964362905.1 uncultured Ignavibacteriaceae bacterium | reverse complement strand
GGATGAAGATGGACGAACTCTCAACTATCGATTGGGCTTTCAGGATATCTCCGACATCGTCCGGGCGGAAGAAGAGAGCCAACAGCGAGAAATGCGTTTCAGGGCAGTAGCCGACTCAGCGGTCGACGCCATCATCACGATCGATGAGGCCGGAATCATCGTCAGTTGGAACCCTGGAGCGACGGTATCCTTCGGATATGATGAGTCGGAGATGCTGGGGCAAACGTTGGATGCTCTAATGCCGGAGGGATTCAGGTCTCGTCACTCGAATGGGGTAAGGAGGCCGTTACAAGGAGGCGAGCAGCATTTCGTCGGCAAGACGGTCGAGTTGGTGGGAAGGCGGAAGGATGGCAGGGAATTTCCCTTGGAACTTTCGCTGGCCTCGTGGGAAACAAATGATGGTCGGTTCTTCACAGGCATTATTCGCGACATCACCGACCGCAAGCGAGCGGAAGTAGCGTTGTGGGGAAGCGAGTTGAGATTCCGGTCAGTCTGGGAAAAAGCCACGGATGGAATGCGGATAACAAATGAAGAAGGCATCATAGTCTTGGTGAATGATGCGTACGCCAAAATGGTGGAGAAACCACGTGAAGAAATTGAAGGGAAACCGATGAGTATAGTCTATGAAGAGGCTAAGCAAGCGGAAGTCCTACGGAAACATCAGGAGCGGTTCCGTTCCCGAAACATCCCCGCTCATCTAGAACGGGAACTTGTCCTTTGGAATGGGAAAAGAATGTCTCTTTCGTTGTCGAACACATTTCTCGAGAATCCACATCAGCCAACACTGTCATTGAGTGTTCTTAGGGACGTCACCGAACGCAAGCTCGCCGAAGATGCAAAGAAGAGCTTAGAGGCGCAGCTTCAGCAAGCCCAGAAACTTGAAAGCCTCGGCACGCTCGCCAGCGGCATCGCCCACGATTTCAACAACATTCTTGGCATCATCCTCGCCCATTCCTCTCTTCTGGAGAGTGTAACGCCCGATCCGGGGCTCATCAAGAAGAATACTGCCGCCATTTCCAAGGCAGTGACCAGGGGTTCGAATCTTGTGAAGCAGATGCTGACATTTGCTCGAAAGTCCGAAGTCCTTGTTGAAACGATTGCGATCAACGATACCATCCAGGAAGTGATGAAGCTCTTGGGCGAAACACTGTCCAAGTCCATCACCGTCGACCTCCAATTGGAGAACAATCTTCCGCTCATCGAGGCCGATGGCACACAGCTTCATCAGGTCCTGATCAATCTGTGCCTGAATGCGCGCGATGCCATGCCGGGTGGCGGAGCGCTCACCATGAGCACGAGGCGGGAACGGGGCGAGACGCTGGAGACGGTTGGGCCAAACCCCCCAGCGCTGGAATACGTCGTGCTGAGCGTTGCGGATACCGGGACGGGGATGGACGAAGACACGCGACTCCGCATCTTTGAGCCGTTCTTCACCACCAAGGAGCGGGGAAAGGGGACGGGGTTGGGCCTCTCTCTGGTCTTCGGGATCATGGAGAGTCACAAGGGTTTTGTGACCGTTCGAAGCACGCTCGGAGCGGGGTCGACGTTTCAATGCTACTTCCCCGTGCCGTCGAAGACGTTGGATGCGTCTCAGAGCACCAACCTGCCTCTGGGAGAACCGTACGGTGGCAGCGAAACGATTCTCTTCGTTGAGGACGAAGAGTCGTTGCGGGAGCCGATCAAAGATCTCCTGACGTCGAAGGGTTACACGGTGCTCATGGCAGGCGATGGGGAGGAGGCTTTCGCCCTCTTTCGCCAGAACTTGGGTGTGATTCAGTTGATCGTCTCCGATCTGGATCTGCCGAAAATGGCCGGTGACGCGCTGTTTCGGAAGGTCAAGCAGATGAATGACCGTATCTCCTTCATCCTTGCGAGTGGATTCATTGAACCGGAATTCTTTGAGAATATGCTCAAAGAAGGTGTACGAGACCTCCTTCAGAAGCCCTACGATTCCGGAGAAGTGCTTCGGTCGATCCGGAAAGCGCTCGACAGAGGATGAACGGCAATGGTCTCGATTGCTCTCTCAGTCGAGTGTTTTCATCGGTTGCAGCACTCGTGACAGCGCTTGTGCGTCGGAACCCATTTGGGTTGTGTGCGACCCCACAGATGTCTAAGAGAAAGATCCACCCATGGATACCATCCTGATCGTCGACGATGAACCTGATCTGCGCGAAGCCCTGCGAGCGATCCTCGAACAGGAGCACTTTCGCGTCGTGGATTGCGCCGACGGCCACGAAGCCCGGCTGCAGGTCTTCGACGACCCGCCAGACCTCATCATCAGTGACATCGCCATGCCTGAAATGGACGGATGGAGTCTCGTCCAGGAACTTCGCTCCCTTCCGTTGACCCGATTCACTCCGTTCCTGTTTCTCACCGGACACGTGGATACGTCGACCTACAGCGAAGCCCTGCGTGCCGGGGTGGACGGCGTGATGACCAAGCCCATCCATCGGACCGAGCTGGTCGCGACCGTACGGGCCCAACTGGAGCGGTATCGGTCACTGAAGAAAGAATCCACCAAAGACTCCGAAGGCCTGCGCACGGCGCTCACGCTGGCGCTCCCCCATGGGCTTAATACATCGCTTCATATCATCAATGGTTATACGTCACTGCTGGCGTCACGTCTTTCAGACGACCAGACCGACCTCCGCAATTATTCCGGCAAGATACAGGATGCCGCACAACGTCTTCACGGCACCCTCCAGAAGCTCTGGCTGCTGCTGGAAGTCGATGAAATGGCCGTTGAAGAGATGAACAAGCGCGGATCGGAATCCGACGATTCCTGTTCCCTGGAGGGGTTGATCCGGACAGTGACTCATGAAGTCTGTGGCAAGCTTCACCGAGATGTCGTGGTAAGCACATCGATTCCCGATGTCGCTGTTCGCATGTCGGAACGACTGGCGGCGAACCTGTTTCGTGAGATCCTGGAGAATGCGGTCCTGTTCTCTCCGAACAAGGAGCCGGTTGATATTGGCGTTACGGTGAACGATGGGACGGCCACGATCGAGATCGGGGACCATGGACGCGGTCTCACTGCCGCGACCGTGGACGGACTCGCGGCATTTGATGCGTT
>CAYIHQ010000381.1:0-3073 GCA_964362905.1 uncultured Ignavibacteriaceae bacterium | reverse complement strand
ATACAAATATTTCCGGGGGTGCTGGCACATTCACAGGGAATGTTCAAATGGCATCGGCCACAGGATTTGACTATTTGAAACATTGGCGTGTTGGGTCTACTGTAGGCACTGGCAGTCTTAATTTTGCCGCAGGACTGGGTATTACACTTAGTCCTACGTATGGTAATGGGAATGGTACGATAACCGTTACCGCTTCTGGTACTTCTTCTGCTGGTGGTTGGACACACACAGGAACACAAACAGTAGGTATCACAGGTTCGGAAATTCTCCCGCATGGCACCGTTACGCTTGATCCTGCCTACGGTATATCAGGATTAACAGACGCTTGGATACCTGATGTTATTACGCTTACAAATATTACACAAATAGGCACACGGCAACTAGCAGACATGCAAGGATTATTGTCTATTGCTACACAAACAACAGGAGTTACATTTTCTACAATTACAGGCACACCAACGGATAATTCGTATTTTAGCACTACGCCAGCAGCTAACAAAAGCCCCTATACTGGGACTTCGACAGATCTAAACAGTTGGGTGAACACATTTACTCACACTGGTACAAATGTCCATCCTGGTTCAATAACCGAATCGGTTAGCCTGGGAACCACAACGGCAAATCCCAATACCATTCTCACTGTTGTTGGGACATCCAGCCAGCCAATATCTTTATATTTGGATGGCTACGAGCTTGGAATTGGGACAGATACAATTCCTATTATGACCAGCAATACTGTCCCATCTGGTATAGCTTATGCCTCATCTGAATTTAGCGCTGATTATGCAGCTTGGAAATGCATGGATAATAATACGGCTGGAACTTATTGGCAATGTGCTGCTGGTGTTAATACTGGAGTTCTGAGATATGATTATGGGACAGGCACGACAAAAATTATCGGAGCATATATAATTTCTGTCCCTCCAGCTAGCGCTTCTGTCGGGCCAAAAGCTTGGACTTTTGAAGGCAGTAACAATTTGACAAGCTGGACTGTTTTGGATACGAGGGGAACTCAAACCCCAGGTGGAGGGGGTGGAACTCGATATACATTCCTAAATACAAGTCCGTATCAGATGTATCGTCTGAATATTACAGAAAATAACGGCAATTCAGAACTAGGTATTTGGGAAGTAGTATTTTTAGAAAATCAAAGAAGGGTATCTCTGTATAATTATAAAGGAGCGCAATTAATTCTTGGGTCAACCACGTCCATAACCGACAACCAATTTCCTTTGGAGGTAGTGGGTTCTGCCTGTGTTACGGGGGGGTTAATAATCGGCACGACTACTAATCGCTCTGTACCATTACTGGTCAAAGGGTATAATAATTCTATCGCTTCTATTATTCAAATTGACGGAGCAATAGATTCAACAGGCGATGTGTTTGTGTCTTTCCGTGATAATACCAATTCAGAGCAAGGCAGCATTGCTTGCTCTGGTGTGGCAAATGTTGTGGCTTACAATACAAGCCTCGATACTCACTATACGTATGTTGTCGACAAAACAGGGCTTTCCTCTTTGGATGTGCTTGAGAGGGAGGGTGGTGTAGTTGGAAAATGGAATCAGCTTTACAAGCTTGCCTGGAGTGAAGTGGATGAGCCGAACTTGGATATATCGGGTAATCCTATCTACGATACTATAACAGAGTCTGGCACGGGCACTACGCTAATACAAAGGTTTAAGAAGGTTACAAAATTGGTAAGGTCTGATATAAAAATAGAGGGGCAATCCCCTAAGAATCAGATTCCTTTGAGTAAGATTTGCTCTACATATAAGAGTAAATCAGCATGGGGGGTCTATACCGGAACGAAATCTAATGGCGTTGATATTATTGCAGGAAACGGGACTTGCTTGGGGAAGGTGATTAATACGGGAAAAAAATTGATTGCTGGCGATTTGCTATGTTCATCATCGTATAAAGGCTTCCTTGAATTGCAGGAAGGGCTAGTAACCGTGGGAAGTTTAACGTTTGATGATAAAGACATGGTGATGAGCTATACCATCGCCAGCGTATCCGAAACGGTGATCTGGGAAGCCGGAGAACAATCAAGAATAATTGCTATAAATTTAATGAAATAAGGTTGACAGATTAAGAAAAAATGCTATTAATATTGTAACCTATATGTTATTTATTCAGCAATATTTTAGCGTGTTATTAATTCTTGCAGCAGTTGGATTAGCGGCGCTTATTTATTGTACGAACAGAAAGGAATGATTTATGAATAAAATGTTTGAGTTCTTGCAAGAAAATAATGGCAATCTTAGTACAGCAAGATTGATACCTGTTATTATTACATTTGCAATTATTTTTAAATATATTTGGCAAACGGTTGCAGTTGGTAATTCCACTTTTACTGTTGAGGAAATTACTTTATTGCTAGGCTCTTTCGGCATTAAGGTTGGGCAAAAGGCAATGGAAACAAAACCCCCACTGGAGACTAAACCATGAAAGAAATACCGTTAACGCAAGGTAAAATTGCTTTAGTTGATGATGAAGATTTTGAAGGATTAAATAAATTCAAATGGTGTGCTTCTAAATCAAATAATATTTTCTATGCACAGAGAGGTGTTAGAAACAAGGGAAAGTTTAAGTCTTTCTTAATGCACAGAGAGATTGTGAATATATCTGATGGGGAGTTAGTTGACCATAGAAATGGAAATGGCTTGGATAATCAAAAAATTAATCTAAGATTAGCAACTCACAAACAAAACATGCAAAACCAAGACCATTCACACAAGGATAATCAGTATGGAATAAAGGGTGTTTATTGGCGTGAGAGTCGTAGGAAATTTGTAGCAAGAATAAAGGTCAATGGTAAAGTAAAACAATGTGGTTCTTTTAATGTTCTTGGTGATGCAGATAGTGCATATCGCAAAGCGGAAGTAAAATATTTCGGTGAATTTTCTAGAGAATCAAATAAAACTTTATCAGGAACCTAATATGAGAAAAACCGTTAAATTTAAAGTATTACTCCCTTTAATCATTGTAGTGTTATTTTCCTTACCTTCTTGTTACCTACTCGAAACCAAAACCGATCCCACCACTGGCAAGGAAACCACAAATCTTGAAACAT
>CAYIHQ010000380.1:0-3074 GCA_964362905.1 uncultured Ignavibacteriaceae bacterium | reverse complement strand
TTTGTCGCCGCCGGGGGGGCGTCGTCGTCGGTCGATCCACGGTTCTCCCTGCTCGTCATGCTCGACGACGACCGGCGGATCTTCGCTTCGCTGTCGGCGGTCAATCAATACATCCATCCATACCGACACAGCGGCATCTTTCTCTTCGTTCCATCGATCTTCTTCTACCCGTCGGACGCTAACGTACCGCCGTCAACGTCGTTGCTCGCGGCGGTCGGGTTCGAGAATCTTCTTCGCGAGGATCGCTACCGGATCGCCGTCGAGTCGTACTACCGCGTCACCCGAAACCTGCACGAATTCGCCGCCGACACCGGTCGGCCCGTCCGGTCGGAGCTGTCCGACGCCCTCCTCGTTGGCGAGGGAACGTCGTACGGCGCCGAGGTGACGCTCGACAAGCGCACGGGGCCGCTCATGGGTTCGATCCGCTACACGCTTTCCTGGTCGTTCAACCGCTTTGCCGAGTTGAACAACGGCGAACCGTTCCGGCCGAGATTCGACCGGAGGCACGAACTCTACGCCACCTTCTCGCACGCACTCGCCGACAACTGGGTCGTGGGAGGCTTGTGCCTGGTCTCGTCGAGCCAGTTCCCGCTGTTCGGCACGCGCGGCGTCGGCGAAAAAGCGGTTGTCCCGACCACCGACGCGGGTCTGGTGACGCGCGGAAGTTACGCAGAGTCGTTCGACCTGGACGGCGGACGCCTGCCGGGATTCCAGCGCATCGAACTTCGCGTTTCGTATGCCTTCAATATGATGGGAGTGGCCTGGGAGGGTACCGTCCGCCTGCTCAACGGGTACGGACTGCTCGACCCGTTCGGCTGGGACCTGTCCGGAGACGCTGACCCGCGCCTCCGATGGCGCGTATCGTTCGACGCGCCTCCACTGTTCCCGATGTACCCGTCGTTGACACTTCGCATGACATTCTGAGGACGGGAGGGAACCATGGCCCGGTCCTCTCGGAGCTGTCCTATGAAGACCTATCGCGATCATCATGTGGATTATCGGCGCGCCGTGGCAATCGGTGCGGCGATCCTGACCATCGCATCATGCAACGAAACCGTCAACGACGCAGGTGTCCGGAATTTTCCGCTCGTTCCGGACCCCGTTGGAGCCGTGCTACCGGATTCGCTCCTCCACCAGTACCGCCTGGACGCGAACCGGCTCGCCGTTCGCCAGATGGAGGAGATGGGCATGATGGACGTGCGCATTCCGGACGAACTGTCTGCTTCCCTTCTCAACTGCCTCGGGCGCATCTACAATGCCCGACATCTGCCGGCCCGGGATACGGTGGTCGACCTGTATTCCATTCACTCGTTCCCAAGCCCGCAACTGCATGAGGTCATCCTGCTGGGCGTGAACCGATCGTGTGCGTGGGTGTCACGACTGACGGATGGGCACGTCCCGACCGGTGAACCGGTGGTCGACTCTCTGATGCTGGCGTATGGGCTTTCGTACGAGAGTTCGCACGGGATCCCCGGAGGCAGTCAGTTCATCGTTCTGCGTTCATCACCGCCGTTGAATATCCGCGAGCTGGCAAAGCGATTCGCGGGTGTCCCGTGCATCACCGGAGCGGAACCGAACGGAGTTTGTTGCGACGGCAACGATATCCGAGCTGTGGCGGAGGGAGAATCCTGGCTGATCACCTTCCGTCTCGCGTGGGGTGATTGTCCTGCCGGGTGCATTTCCTCCCGCTTCTGGGATTTTCGGGTCGGCAGCGATGGAACCGTCGTGTATGTAGGAAGTCGCGGAACCCACATCCCCGAGGGGGGTCCGGGGGGCTGATATCCCCATGAAGCCCATCATCGCGCCGTTCGTACTCGTGCTGTGCACCGCAGGTTGCCTGGAGGGTCCGACTTCATGAACACCAGAAGAATTCTTCTACTGACAATTGTGAATGCCCTTATCATCTATTCGTCGCTCGCCCAACTTAGCTTGGACAGGTTTTCGGCAAATGTTGGAACCATACGGTCGACTCATTCGGACCATTCCGTTTATTCTCACTACCAATATGCGTTCTACCCCGAGGTGCAGATCGGTGGGAGCCTTTTTCTTCCTCATTTCAAATGGACTACCTATTGGGGATACTGGAGCGATGGTATCACGGAACCTCTGAGAGTTGCGGACATGGTAACCTATTCAGGGCAGACTCACATCATCGGTGCTCGTCTTACCTTCCTTCCAGCGAAAGTTGCCCCTGAATTTCCTTTGCCAGTGGGAATCTTTGGTGGTTTTGCGCACCATTTCACCTCAGTGCAATATGTTGGAGGATTCGGCTTTGACGGCAAGCCAGGCCATGATTTCACACAGAGCTTGAACAGTTTTGAACTTGGTATAAGCGTAGATGTATCCATCATTGGCCCGATCAACATCAGAGGTGAGATCCATCAGCTCTTTCCTTTGGGCATCGAAAGCACCAACCAAACTCAGAAAGGCAGGCGAGCATATAAAGTTGGGCTCGCTCTCCGAATGTGAGCTTCAACCAAATTATCGGCGCCTAACAAGTCGCTCAAGCATCATGAAGACAATCCAATCGACGACAATCTTCGCGCTCCTCGCCCTTCTATTTTCATGCGAGGACATGGGCTCTGGTCCAGGATTTCCGCCGGACACGAGAGACCAGGTAACGATCACCCAGGGGATCTGGGGCAATGTCTGGTTCTGGGAGGGCGACTTCATGCCAAGCACGGACCCAGGTGGCAGCGGTGGTCGCATTACCCCAGTGATACGTGAGGTTTTTGTTCATGCGGCGACCACTTACGATTCCGTAGGTACTTCACCCATTTGGGGGACGTTTTACAGTCGAATCTTGACGACTTGCATCGCTCAATCGCGATCGAATGCTACTGGTTTCTTTGAGGTATCACTTCCGCCCGGCAAGTACTCCATATTCGTAAAGGAAGACACGCTTTATTACGCCAACGGATCCGATTCCGAGGGTCACATCATGCCCTCTCGTGTATTCGCAGACAGTGTGACGAAAGTTCAATTCGATATTACTTACAAAGCAGCTTACTGAAGATTTTGCGACCGCTAATAAGTGGCTCACACGACCACTCACACTCGAACAACGTGCTCCA
>CAYIHQ010000379.1:0-3085 GCA_964362905.1 uncultured Ignavibacteriaceae bacterium | reverse complement strand
TCTTCGTCTGACCCTCGAACTGCGGCTCCGGCACCTTCACGCTCAGGACCGCCGTGAGCCCTTCGCGAAAGTCGTCGCCCGTGAGTTGGATCTTGTCGTTCTTCACGAGGCCGTTCTTTGAGGCGTATGAGTTGAGCGTGCGCGTCAGCGCTGTCCGAAATCCGACGAGGTGCGTGCCCCCCTCGTGCGTGTTGATGTTGTTGACGTACGTGTAGACGTTCTCGTTATACTGATCGTTGTACGTCACCGCCACCTCGACCTCGACCGCCCCGCCGTTTTCGTCCTTGTCCTCGCCTTTCGCGTAGAACCCTTTTCGCATGATCGACGGGCGCGTGGAATCGATGTACCGCACAAACTCCACAAGGCCGCCCTTGAAGCGGAAGATCTCTTCTTCTGTTGCCGTGGTGCGCTCGTCCCGGATTTTCAGCGTCACTTCCGAGTTCAGGAACGCCAGCTCGCGCAGCCGTTCGGCCAGCGTTTCAAACTTGAAGACGCGGTTCTTGAAGATGGTGCCGTCGGGTTGGAACGTGACACGTGTTCCCGTTTTCCCGCGCTCTGCCTTCCCCGTCATCTTCACCGCGCCGGCCGGGTCGCCTTTCTTGTATCGCTGGAAAGAGACCTTTCCATCGCGACGGACCTCCACTTCCAACCACTCGCTCAGTGCGTTGACCACGGAGACGCCCACGCCGTGCAGTCCGCCCGAGACCTTATAGGTGTTCTTATCGAACTTGCCGCCGGCGTGGAGGACGGTCATGACCACCTCCAGCGCGGAACGTTTTTCCTGGGGATGAATGTCGGTCGGAATGCCGCGCCCGTCGTCCTCGACCGTTACTGATCCGTTCGCATTCAGCGTGACATCGATGTTCCGGCAATATCCCGCAAGCGCCTCATCGATCGAATTGTCCACCACCTCATACACGAGGTGATGCAATCCGCGCGCGCTGACGTCGCCGATGTACATCGCCGGCCGGCGACGGACGGCTTCGAGTCCTTTGAGGACGGTGATATCGTCCGCGGTATACCCGTGTGCGCTTCCGTTCTTCGGCGCCGTCGGTTTTTTTGTTGCCATGTTCCCTGCTTTCTGTGCTCTACCCGGTGCCTGATGCCCAAGAACCAAGACCCGCCATCCTACTGAAACCGAATATCCTTCACAACTTCTTCACCAAGCAGTGTGTTGATCTTCGTAATGAGGTCCTGCTTCCGCATCGTCAGCTCGTACCGCCAAGTCGCATTGTTGACGCGAACTGTGAGAACGCCACGCTGGATCTTTTCCGCCGCCGCGACCTTGGCGATGTGCGGGCCCGCCGCTTCTTCCCACCGGAGAACGGCGTCGTACTCCTTCAGTTTTCCGCCAAGGCCCAGTTCGCGGATAAGCCCCTCGATGGCTTCTCCGAGCGACTTAGATTGCGGCGTGCGCGATGCGCTCAACGCGACCTCCGTGAACATGGAACCGAGCCTTTGCCGGTCCGTCGGGAATACCCTCCGGAACCAGGCGCTCGTCCGTGGCTGTCACAAACACTTGTCCCGCTTCCGACACGAGGTCCAGGAGATGTCGGCAACGATGTTCGTCCAATTCGCTGAACACGTCGTCCAACAGCAGCAGCGGCGTCTCGTTGCATCGGTCCTTCAAGTAGGAGAATTCTGCCAGCTTCAGCCCAACGAGAAACGTCTTGTGTTGGCCTTGGGAGGCGAAATCCCGAACGGCAAGGCCGTTGATCTTTAGTTCCAGTTCGTCGCGATGGGGGCCGACAAGGGTTGTGCCCGCCTTTGCCTCGTCGCGCGCCGAGTCCTGCAGAACCCTCCAAAACGCCTCTTCTGCTGCGGGTGCCGCTGTAGGTGCGTCCTGCAGGAGCTCCGAATCATAGCTCAGGGTGGGCTGCTCCTGGGCGCCAGTGATCGTCTCGAAGGCGTGTTCCACGTACGGTCGAAATTCCTCCACGAATTCCCGTCGTCGCAATGCGATCCGGGCCCCCCGCTGCACCAGGATCTCGCTCCACGCATCTAGGGCTTCCCCTGGCGCGCGGCGCGCAAGTTTCGCGTCCAACAACACCTTGTTTCTCTGACGCAGTGCTTTGCGGTATTCCAGCAGGTCCTCGAGATACAGGCGCCCGGCCTGCGAAAGCGTCAGGTCGAGGAATTTCCTTCTGTCGGCGGGCCCGCCCAGCGTGATGGCCGCGTTCTCCGGCGAGAGGACCACCACCGGAAACTGTCCGATCAGGTCTGTGCGACGCGCGATTTCCGCCCCACCCACCGACATTCGCTTCGTCCCCGCTGCCGAGTTATAGGTCGACTCCACGCGATACTCGACACCCCCGTCGGATGCGACAGATCCCCGCACGATAAATCCGTTCGTCCCGATCTGCACCACCGTTGCGTCCGATGCTCCGTAGAACGAACGGCCGAGGCAGAGGTACGAGATGCCTTCCAGCACATTCGTCTTCCCTTCGCCGTTGTCTCCGAGAAGAAGATTCAGACGCGGGGATACCTCGAGCGTGGTCTCCGCGTGATTCCGGAACTGGCGCAACAGAAGGCGGGTGAGTTGCATCGGGGGGATATCATGGCTGAACCCCGCCGACCGTGGCCGACGGGGTTCGTCCTGCGTTCGGGCCGGCTGCGGTCACGCGTTCAACCGCATCGGCATGACGAGCATGAGCACGTCCTGCCCGTCCTTGTTCTTCGCCGGGGTGATGATCGCGGCACGCACGGGACTACTGAACCGGAAGACCACATCGTCGGACTCGATGTGCGAAAGGATATCCGCGACATACTGCGCGTTGAACCCGATCTCCAGGTCCTCCGCATCGTACGAACACGGTATCTTCTCTTTGGCCTCGCCGCCGAAGTCTACATCCTCCGCTGCGATCCGCAATTCGCTCTTCTTGACGGCAAACCGCACCTGATGTGTGGTGGAGCTGGAATACAGCGCCACGCGCTTCACTCCAGCCAGCAACAGGTCGCGCGCCACTTTGAGGTTTTTGTCGTTGTCCAGTGGAATGACAGACTCGTAGTTCGGATACTTTTCCTCGATCAACCGGGAGGTCAGCGTCGTCGATCCAAGGTGGAACTGCACGTGCGTCGCATCAAC
>CAYIHQ010000378.1:2136-3087 GCA_964362905.1 uncultured Ignavibacteriaceae bacterium | reverse complement strand
GCCACGATCGAATCCCGCAACGTACACGGGCGTGTTCCCGCTGATCCGGGACCTGTTCACGCAGCTTCCCGAGGCGCAGATCCGGGGGTACAAGGCAGGGCGATTCTCGTTCAACGTGAAAGGTGGGCGGTGTGAGAACTGCGAGGGGGACGGCGTCAAGAGGATCGAAATGAACTTCCTGCCCGACGTGTACGTCCACTGCGACATGTGCAACGGGAAGCGGTACAACCGGGAGACGCTCGAGGTTCATTACAAAGGAAAGTCGATCGCCGAGGTGCTCGACATGACGGTCGAGGATGCGATGGCCATCTTTGCAGACTTGCCGCGTATTAATCGACATCTCCGAACGCTGCATGACGTCGGGCTGGGGTACATCCGCCTGGGGCAACAAGCCACGACACTCTCTGGTGGTGAAGCCCAGCGGGTGAAGCTGGCCACGGAGCTAACCAAGCTTGGAACGGGCCGCACGCTTTACATCCTGGATGAACCGACGACAGGACTGCACTTTGACGACATCCGGATGTTGCTCGACGTGCTCAATAAGCTGGTCGACAAGGGAAACACGGTCATCGTCATCGAACACAATCTGGATGTGATCAAGACGGCCGACTGGGTCATCGATCTGGGGCCGGAGGGAGGCGAGGGGGGTGGCAGGATCGTTGCGGAAGGTACGCCGGAGATGGTGGCGTCGACTCAGGGTTCATACACGGGGGAATTCCTGAAGCAGGAACTTGCCGGCATATCCGCAGGCCGGCTGACTGTTGCCTCTCAGAAAGCTCCATCTCGCGGGCCGCTCTCCGCAAGAAAGAATTGAGCCACAATTTGTCTGGCAGCAAGTGGACCTAAAGCTCAATCGAAGAATTTGCGTATCCAGCTGCGGGCGAACATCCCGAGTGAAGCGAGGGATCCCGTGCAGCCAGACAGTCACTTTACCGTCGGATCCGTCCGCAG
>CAYIHQ010000378.1:0-2126 GCA_964362905.1 uncultured Ignavibacteriaceae bacterium | reverse complement strand
GGCGAGGCGCCAGATCGCATCGATCGCGTCCGCCGGGCGCGGCGGGAGCGTCAGCTCGTGGCGCGTGACCTCGTTTTCTACGATCTCGAAAAGCAGGTTCACCGGTGCGCTGTGTGCCAAGCGGACGATGGCCCGGTGATTCCCAACGCGGAGGGTGACGAGCAGCGGCGTGACACCGCGGAGAGAATCGTCGATGGCGACTTGGGCTCCGCTCGGGGTTGAGCGGAAGTCGGCGAAGCCGGTCTGTGCACTGAGAGGAAGGAACGTGCCGGCAGCGATGAGAGCGGAAATGGTCCAACGGAGCATGCGACGTGCCAAAGATGGCTGTGGCGGACGGAGACTATGTCCCCGTCCTGAACGATACGCTCTTTTCACGGGAATCGCCAGGTGAGCGCGCTGAGCTTGGGCTTGAGGGTCGACAGCTCGCAGGTCTTCAGGAGATGAAGATCTGTACCGCTTCAGAGCCTTCCGGACCCTTGAGACCTGTGGACAATGAAATGAGATGACCGTGAGGCCGATGATATCAACATCACGGGCAGCGGACTTTCGACGGCGCGGTTGGACCTGGAGACGACGATGAAGAGGTACTCGGCAAGATAATTCGGCCCCTTCATCCATGTGGAGGTACAAACGCGCAGACGAACAGATTGGAGAACGGAGAATGAGCTCGGCAAGTGCCGGGCTCATACTTTTTCGTTCATCACCTAACATGAGTGATCCCCTCCAAACGGCTGAGGAAGCACCTCTCGTGCGGCCGTCAGCCCTCCCAGTTCAACAGAGTCCTGATGCTCACGCACCGTAATCACATATAGGAAGTGGATACATCCGTACGCTCTCTTCTGCGGCACGGCGCATGAAAAAGCGCTACCATAACAGAGCATTCTGGCCTCCTACCCAATCCGCGAGCCCCAACCCGTCATGTTGAACATCGCACTTTTTGGACCTCCCGGCGCCGGCAAAGGAACCCAATCGGAGTTCCTCATCACCCGGTACAATCTCTTTTATATCTCCACCGGCGACCTGCTGAGAAAGGAGATCGCTCAGAGAAGCAGGCTCGGGATGGAAGCCCAGAACATCATTGCGACGGGCGGGCTGGTCTCGGACGAGATCATCGTCCAGATCATCGAAAAGACGATCACAGAAAATCCCGAGTCGAACGGCTTCCTGTTCGACGGATTTCCCCGCACTGCGATCCAGGCCTATATCCTCGAAGGCTTGATGCTCAAACTGCACACTTCCTTGACGTGCCTGATCAGCCTCGTCGTTCAGGAAGAAGTGGCGGTCGACCGCCTCCTGAAGCGGGGAGTCACATCGGGACGATCAGATGATAACGAGACCGTCATCCGCAACCGGCTTCGGGAGTACCACGAGAAGACCCTTCCGGTGTTGAGCTTCTACCGGGAGCGGGGCATCACGCACGAGGTCGACGGAAGTGCGACGATCGAAGAGGTCACCAGGAGTATCGAAGCGATCGTCCGGCAGGAGCTGAGCAAGCATCGGCTGAACATCGTCCTGTTCGGCTACCCCGGGTCGGGGCGAGGGTCTCAGGGCAAGGCACTGGCGAAGCGATTCGGCCTGGAATACGTGGCGACGGGGGAGATGCTGGAGCGCGAGATCCAATCGGGGTCGACCCTCGGCCGCCGTATCAAGGACCTGTACGAGAACGGCCAGCTCGTGCCGGACGAGATCGTGGTGCAATTGATCGAAAAGAAGCTGGCCGATTCAAAGGACGTGAAGGGCTTCATCTTCAAAGGATTTCCCCGGACGCTCGTTCAATCATACATTCTCGACGGCCTGCTCAAGAAACACGGTTCGTCCACGACGAAGATCATCGAGATCGAGGTCCCGACGCTGGAATTGATCGATCGTCTGGATGCGAGGAGCAAGACCGACCGGTGCATGCCGTATGACACCAGCACCGCGAGGATCGTCAAGCGCCTCCAGGAACATGAGACGAAGACCGTGCCAGTCATCGAGAAGTACAATCAACTCCACGGTGTGACCAAGATCGACGGGCAGGGTTCGTTCGAAGAGGTGTTCGAACGGCTCTCGTTCGAGGTGGAGAACGGACTCAAGAGCTTGAGGTAGGGGGGAGCAGCAAGAACCGAGAAGACAAGATCCGAAAT
>CAYIHQ010000377.1:0-3087 GCA_964362905.1 uncultured Ignavibacteriaceae bacterium | reverse complement strand
CCGGCTTGGAGAAATAGCGCTGGAACGTGAGTCCGCGCTTGTCCGACTGCGATGGTGTCTGCTCGGTGCCCGCCTGGGACGCGACCTGTGTCTCGAGCATGCTTCCTCCCTGGTAACGATCTGTGTTGCGTGAAAATGAATGAGTGATGACGAAACCTTCCCCACGGTGGCAAAAGGGCGAAAAAACCTCCGTGCCGCTGCCGTCGCCGGGCGGCTTAGGGAACGCTCTTTACGATTCGAGAATGTCTAGTAAGGGAACAGGTGGTTGACGCGTTCGCTGCTGGAGAACGACCGGCCGCACATCCTCAGGAACTGAGCAAAGGTGGGGCTCCCGCACCCGGTCGTTTTTGAGCCTCACAACTCGCGTAGAATATAGGCGGTTGCAGACCGTTTGTCAAGTTAATTCTCAAGTTCGAAAAGGCTCAAGCGGCACTTGAACCCCGCCCCCCGCTCACGAGCCACGGACGGGCAACCGATCATCGATCGTTGATGAACCCTAACAACAATTTAACTTTGAACTAATCGGAGGACGAACGCACCGCGACTCGATCCCATGCGTTGCACCTTGCCTTCCACCGCCGTACTTTTGAACCCGAACACCATCGCAGGTCTCCGGAGTCTCCATGTCAGCTGAACAACCATTCACGACGATCATCGAAATGTACCAGGACGTGACCTCGCGGTTCGCGAGTGAGTCACGCCCGTTCCTTTTGCACAAGGTGGATGGGGAATACCGGGGCATCACCTTCTCTGAGTACCGACGGCTCGTCGAGCGGTTTGCGGGTGGCATCGCCTCCATCGGCATCTCCCGCGGCGACCGCGTCGGCATCATCGCCGAGAATCGTCCCGAATGGGTCGTCGCCGACATGGCCATCGTCGGCCTCGGCGCCATCGATGTGCCCGTCTACCCCACCCTGACGCCGAAACAACTCGAGTTCATCTTCAATAACGCCGGCGTGCGCGCCGTTATCGTCTCCACTCAATTCCAGCTGAACAAGGTCCTCAAGATCAGGAGCGACATCCCGTCCCTGAAGCACGTGATCCTCATGACTGACCGCGGGAACGAGGACACCTCCGTGCTCGGAGTCTCGCGACTTTACGAGTTAGGCGACGCGTATGGCCAACAGCATCCGGGATTCTTCCAGGCATCGTCCGCCAAGGTCGCTCCGGAGGACCTCTTCACCATCATCTACACATCCGGGACGACGGGGAATCCCAAGGGCGTCATGTTGACACACCGGAACATGGTGAGCAACATCCTGGCTTCGGCAAGCGTCATTCCGTTCGGTCCGAAAGATACCTTCCTTTCCTTCCTGCCGCTGTGCCATTCGTTCGAACGCATGGCCGGCTACTACACCGCCATGTCGCTCGGCGCCACGGTGGCCTATGCCGAGAGCATCGATACCGTCCGCGATAATCTCCTAGAGGTGCACCCGACCATCGTGACCACGGTGCCGCGACTCTTCGAACGCATTCACAGCCGCATCATGAAACAGGTCGACGCGTCACCCCCGGCCCGGCAACGCATCTTTCATTGGGCCGTGCAGGTGGGAAAAGACTTCGCCCGGGCTCGGCGCCGCGGCAAGGTGCCCACAGGCTTACGGTTCAAGCATGCCCTCGCCGCCAAACTGGCCTATTCCAAATTGCAGGAACGGACCGGCGGACGCATCCGGTTCTTCGTTTCCGGCGGAGCGGCGTTGCCGCGCGAATTGGGCGAATTCTTCGAGGCCGTCGGGATCATCATCCTTGAAGGATACGGACTGACCGAGACCTCTCCCGTCCTGACCGCGAATCGCCTCGACGATTACCGGTTCGGCACCGTCGGTAAGGCCATTCCCGGAGTTGAGCTCAAGATCGCCGAGGACGGGGAGATCCTGGCGAAGGGGCCCAATATCATGCGGGGGTACTACAACAACCCCAAGGCCACCGAAGAGGTCATTGACAAGGACGGCTGGTTCCATACCGGGGATATCGGGATGTTCGACAGCGAGGGACATCTCATGATCACCGACCGAAAGAAACATCTATTCGTCAGCTCGGGCGGCAAAAACATCGCCCCCCAGCCCATCGAGAACCTGTTCCTTCGAAGCAAGTACATCGACCAATTCGTGCTGGTGGGAGATGGTCGGATGTTCTGCACGGCGCTGGTAGTCCCGGAATTCGAGATCCTCAAGGAATTCGCCTCTTCCCGGGCAATCACGTTCTCCTCCGAAGCGGAGCTTGCGACGAACATTGATGTCCGCAAGCTTTTTCACGACGAGATCGACCGCATGCAGAAAGACCTCCCCCATTTTGAGCGGGTGCGGAAGTTCGAACTTCTCTCCACTGCGCTGACCGTGGAAAGTGGCGAGATCACGCCGACCATGAAGGTGAGGCGGAGGATCGTGGAGCAAAAGTACAGCGGGCTGATCGAGAAGATGTATGAAGGAGCGGGGTGAGGGGATTGGGGAATGCGGATTTCGAATTGCGGATTGCGGATTTCGTGTTCAAGAACCCCAAGCTGCGCCTGTCGTGTCACGGAGTTATGAGCCGAGGGGTCGAGGTCCGCACCTTTTTCTGCCACGAATTACCTATCACTTATTACTTTCTACACCCACCGCCACCCATTTCCTGCGGATGACCCGGTCAGGGACGACCCAGGCGTCAGGATAGCCCCCCTCCTGTACCATCGGAAGCCGCTGATTGGCTTCCAGCCGGGTGGGGAAATCGCCTACACGGACCTTGTACACCGGCGGGTCGTAGACGACATATACCGTATCCGTCGAGAAAAGGCCCTGGGCCGCGGCCTTGACGGCTCCCGCATCATCAATGCTGGAGGTCGCTGCAACCTGGATCCGGAATCCGAGAATGGTTTCCTCTTGCAGGACCAGGCTGTCTCGCGGGATCAGGAGGGCTTGCTGCTCACGTTCCTGCTCGTGGACCTTGCGGATCGAATCGACCTCCGCATCGAACATGGCCGGCCTGAAGGTGGATTCGTAGTAGGCCAGCGGGCGTTTTTCCGCTTCCTTCTTCTGTGGGCGTGCCGGCGTCGTGACCGTCGGTCGGAGCCCCCCCATAGCCCCACACCCCCCCCCCGACCCCCAAACC
>CAYIHQ010000376.1:2764-3087 GCA_964362905.1 uncultured Ignavibacteriaceae bacterium | reverse complement strand
CGAGGCCATGCTGAAGGACATCGGCACGATCGACCAGGTCCGTCAGGTGCAGATCCCCATCCGCGTCCTCGTCAAGCAGTTCTTCAACGCGAAGAACCGGGAGATCGCAGACTCCTTCCAACGCTATCCCGACCCACGAGTCTACGACCGGCTCGGTGAATACGATCCCGAGCATCTCGCCGTCTACCGCGAGCGCGCACCCCGCTGACCGCGGATCCGAACCGACTTGATCGTGTCGCCGACCTGCAGTCGGTCCACCACGTCCATGCCGCGCACGACGCGCGCGAAGATCGTGTAGCGTGCATCCAGATGCGGCGTGGGAA
>CAYIHQ010000376.1:1233-2754 GCA_964362905.1 uncultured Ignavibacteriaceae bacterium | reverse complement strand
ACGAAGAACTGCGAACCCTCGGTATCATTGCCGGCACTGGCCATGCCGACTGAACCCCTCTCATAGGACATCGGCGACGATTCCGTCCGTAACGCGTACCCCGGTCCTCCCCACCCATCACCCCGCGGGTCGCCGCCTTGCACCACGAAGTTCGGAACGACGCGGTGAAAAGTCAAGCCGTCGAAGAATCCCGCGCGCGCCAACCGCACAAAACTCACCACCGTGAACGGCGCCTCGTTCGGCAAAAGATCCAACGTCACGGTTCCGCGATCCGTCACGATGTCGGCCATGGGCCTCGGTCCGAGCGACCGCAACAGCTGCCAGTCGTAATCAGCATGCGCCGGAGGGCCGGCCGGCTGGATGGACGACCGTCGGTCGACGCCCGTCGCCTTCGTCAGCGCCTTCACCGCCTCCTCCACAACCGTGCGGTCCGGACTCTCCAACGCTCCCTCGAGCGCGTTGATCGCCCGCGGGCCGCCCAGATATCCCAGAGCTTGAACGGCTGACTGGATCGCCTCGACATCATCGGGGATTTTCATGCGTTCCAGCGAGCTCGCAAGACTGTCGACCAGAGTGGCGCGATGGCCGCCCGCATCCAACAGGGCGACCGTACTCGAATCCGTCAGAAGTGAACTCACCACGGTCGACAATCCCATGTCGTTCTGGCGAAGCGCACGCACGACACCCCCGAATACTGCGTCACTCAGCGCACGACGATCCTCACCGCTCGGCGCGATGACCTCCAGCGCGCCGTCGCGGAAGAAGCGACGCGAATGATCCCACCCCGCCATGGCGACCGCGATCGTAGGGTCTTCCCATGCAGACCGCATCGCTCTCCAACCTCCCGGGGTCGGCGCGAGCGAGAGCGCTTCGAGTATCTTCGAGCGCATCCGAACAGGCAAGTCTGCGGTCATGCTGAAGGCGAGCACGTCATCAGCCTCTTCCGGACGGAATCGGAGGAGGGCCACAACGGCCTCTCCAGCGACGTCTGGCGGTCTTGACCGTGCCGAACGCACCAAACCCCAGAGCACACTTCGGACCGAATCGCGCAGATCCATCGAACGCGAAGTTGGCGCGTCGCCGGGGAATGCCATGCAGGCAGCGATGACCACGTGGTCGTTCGCATCGTTCAACCCCTCAAGCAACAATGCTGCGACCGACCCGTCACGTCGCACGTGTACTCCTGCAGCCCGGACGAGCTGCACTCGCACGCGCCAATCCGGGTCCTTCCGGCGCACTTCCGCAGTGGCAAGGTTCACGAGGAGCTTGCGCGCCTCTTCCGACTCGACCCGGCCGAGGAGAGTTGCCAGGTTCAGCCGTACGTCCGCTGAGGTGTCGGTCGCCAGCTTGGCGAACTGCTCGCTCTTACCGGAGAGTTCGGTTGCAAGGATCGGATGAGGGGCGGAACGCCAGAGAAGATACAGCGACCTCCACCGGACCTCCGGGCTTCGGTCAGCGAGGCACGCTACCGCATACCACACTGCGCGTGGTGAACGGATTCCACGCAGGGCGAAGCGTGTC
>CAYIHQ010000376.1:0-1223 GCA_964362905.1 uncultured Ignavibacteriaceae bacterium | reverse complement strand
GATCCCGACGCGACCCGGCCGGGAACAACCCAGCGAGACTATCCAGATCCGACAACGTGCCCGTCCGGCCAACAGCGTCGAGCATGCTTGATCGGGCCCGAACGTCCCTTTCCCGCGCTGACGCGGTCAGCAGGCGCGGTACGAGGCTGGCGGCGCCCAATTGACCCGCCGCGAATGCAGCCATGTGTCGCACGCCCGGATCCGGGTCTTGCAGGCCTTTCAGGATCAATGGGATCGACGCGGTGTCCCGAATATGCGCTACGGCACGGAACACTGCCCGACGCACGATCGGGGACCGGTCCAGGGAAAGGTCCGCAAGCTGTCCTTCTGGATCTCGACGTTGATCCTGCAGATGCCAGACGACCCGCCCAAGAGAATCAGGGTCTTGAGACGAGAGGGCTGGTGTGGATGAAAGGAGAAGCAAAATAAGCGTGCAAAATCCGCGTCTCAGGTTCATACCACGACCGTGGAAGAAATCGATGGAAGAAAGTGTCTTGTCATGCTTCGGACGATAGTCGGAAAAGAGCCTCCGCATTCCGGGTGGTTTTCCTGCTGACCTCTTCGACCGGCAGATCCAGGACTGCCGCGATGGCATTGGCGATCAGGACGACATACGAAGGTTCATTTCGTTTACCCCGGTGCGGCACCGGAGTGAGGTACGGTGAGTCCGTTTCCACCATCACCCGGTCCAATCCGATCTCTTTGAGCGTAGCGACGACCGGGCTGTTCTTGAACGTGATGATACCGGGATACGACACATAGAATCCCGCGTCGAACAGGCGTCGGGCCTGCTCCGCGTTACCCGTAAAGCAATGGAAAACCCCCCGATGGGCTTGACCTTCGCGCAAGCACCACCGCGGATGCGACCGTGCATGGCGCTCCACCATTCCAATGGCGTCCTCCATTGAGTCTCGCGTGTGGACGATCACGGGGAGGTCGAGTTCCACGGCCCATCCCAGCTGATTCTGAAACAGCTCGGCCTGGACGTCCTTGGGGGCGAAATCATAGAAATGATCGAGTCCCACTTCACCCACCGCGACGATCCCGGGCTGTGCAGCGAGCTCGCGCACTCGCGCCACTTCGTCCGTCTGCACTTTCGCAGCCTCATGTGGATGGATCCCCACCGCCGCGAAGACCCCCGGCATCCGAGTGGCCAGATCGATCGCCTGCCGGCTGCTGTCCTCCCGAGTACCCGGCACGACCACTCTCCGCACGCCAACTTC
>CAYIHQ010000375.1:0-3091 GCA_964362905.1 uncultured Ignavibacteriaceae bacterium | reverse complement strand
TCTTTCCCCGATGTCCGCATACAGCTGGAGGACCTGTTCCAACGGAAGTCCAACCGCCGAAGCATACTCCCGTAGGAATGCGCGGATGTACGCTTGGGGAAGCATGGAGAACTGGCCGCGTTCGATCGCCTCCAGAAAACGCTGGTTGATGCGCGTTTCGGCGGAAATCTCCGTCAACGACACGTTGCGCGCGACCCGTTGGGCGCGAAGGTCCTGTCCGAATTCTTCGAAGGTCATGCGGGATGGCTGAAAAACGCGGCAATCACGAACGCGGTCAAAGTAGCACAAATTGAGGCGATGCGCAACGCCGTCACGCGCGCACGGACTCAAGGACGGCGCGGAGTGCGCGTCCCAGTTCCTCCGTTTGGTACGGCTTCTGCAGAAATCCGTCGGCGAGTTCGATGAGGTCCGCGAAATCGGTGTTCTTGTGGCTGTACCCCGGGGAGATGAGAACGCGCACCTTCGGGTCGATCTCCCGCAACTTCAGCAGCGTCTCCCGTCCACCCATGACCGGCATATTGAGGTCCAGGATGACGGCGGCGTATCGGCGTCCGCGGCGGTACGCCGTCATCGCTTTGCGGCCGCTGTCGACGAACGTGGTGGCGTACCCGAGCGACGATAGCATCCCGGCGATCACATCTCCGACATCCGATTCGTCGTCCACGATCAGGATGCGCGCGACACGCCGTCCAGCCGTGGGTCGGCGGGTGGTCGTCGTCCGGCGCGAGGGTTCCGCCGCGGGAACGAGCGGGAAGAAGAGGTGGAACTGCGATCCCCGACCCTCCTCGCTCTGGAGCTGAACGAATCCATTGTGGGCGTTCACCACCCCGTACACCACGGACAGCCCCAGTCCGGTCCCCTTGCCCTGGTCCTTGGTCGTGAAGAACGGCTCAAAGATATGCTGTTGCGTGGCGGCGTCCATGCCCATGCCGTTGTCTGCCACCGTGATCGCCACCATTTCCGCCGCACGGTGCTCGCTGCCGTTCGATCCGCGCAGTCCTGTCGCATCGGTGCGGTTGGTCGTCACGGTGATCGTGCCACCCTCGGGCATCGCGTCGCGGGCATTGATAAGAAGATTCAGAATCGCCTGCTGGATCTGTCCGTCGTCGCCATTGATGATGCAGACGCCGGCCGTGAGCCGCGGTCGAATGGTGATGGTCTTGTCGATGCTGCGTTCGAAGAGGCGCAGCGTCTCCTCGACGATCTCGTTGACGATGATGGGCTTGAAGGAGACGTTGGTCTTGCGGGCGAACGTCAACAATTGCCTCGTCAGTCCGGCGCCGCGCCGTGCTGCCGTCTCGATGATGTCGACGAAACGGAACCAGGTGTCCGTCTTTTTCATCTTTCGCTTCATGATCGCCGTGGAGCCGAGGATCGACGTGAGGATGTTGTTGAAGTCGTGCGCGACGCCTCCCGCGAGGTTGCCGATGCTGTCGATGCGCTGTGCATGGAAGACGCGCGCCTCGAGCCGTTTCTTTTCCGTGATGTCGCGCGCCACGGCGCGCGCCAGTATGGGCCTCTTGCTCTCGTCGTAGATGATGGAGGTGTTTACGCTGACGTCGATCCGTTCGCCGGCGCTCGTCACCATTTGTTCTTCGACACCCTCGATGGCCCGCCCTTCCTCGAAGAGCGTGGCAAACGCGCGGCGGACGGAGGCATGCGACGACGGCGGATAGAGCTTCAGCACGGGTTGGCCGACGAGTTCCTCCTTCCGGAACTGCAGCCTCATCGCCTCCGTCTGGTTGCAGGAGACGATGATCCCATCCCGATTGACGATGGGGTACATGTCGGGCGAATGCTCGAAGAGATCCATGTACTGCTCTTCGGACTTCCGCAGACGGGAGAAGAGGGCTGCATTCTCCATGGCCACACCGATCTGGTTGGCGAACGCGGTCATCAGGTCGATGTGGCGGTTCGTGATCGTGCCTCGGTTGGCGCTCGCGACCACGATCACCCCGAAGAACTGGTCCTTCATCATGATGGGCACGGACGACCAGGAGGCGATGGCGCCGTACGTCCACGCTGCGCCGCGCCGGAGTTGTGCGTCGGAGGGGCGCTTGCGGATCTGGGGCGCCAACAATGCGCGACGGGCGCCTTCATCGAGGGCGCCTTCGGGGAACACGGCCGTCGGCAATTCTTCCGTGCCGCGCCGGATGGCCAGTTGCAGTCGGTCGTTCTCCACGGCATAGGCCCACGCATACTCGACGTCGAGCAGCCGCTTCACTTCTTGAAGGGCGTTCTGGAGCAGGTAGGGAATATCGACGGCGCGGTTGACGGCCTCGGCGATCGTCTTGAGCGCGAGGAGCTCCTGCTTCTGCTGTTCGTTCTGGCGTCCGTAGGAGATCGTCGACCAGACAATGAGGAAGCCGATGATGCCGACGGTGACGACACTGATGAGGTCGTACCATCCCAGCTTCTCGCCGCTCACCACGCGGAACGCGACGATGGTCACCAGCGTCACCACGACCGCGGTCGAGATGACGATCTGGGCTTGCTCGAGGGGTCCGAGGGAGGATCGGAAGGTGCGCACGGAACGGAGACTCATCGTGTGTCCGTCAGGCGGACGGGTGAGCGGTCGGAGGGTTCGGTACGGTCGGCCGCGCTCAAGGGATGCGGAGGTGTTTGTGGAGCACCGACGCCACTTCGTCCTGGTCGAACGGCTTAACGATGTAGTCCGCCGCGCCGAGGTCGCGTGCGGTCTTGCGCGCATCGTAGTCGTCGATGGCAGAGAAGAAGACGACGGGGGTCTTCGACATGTCGGGCATCGTGCGGATGTGGGCCAGAAGGTCGAAGCCGTTCATCTCCGGCATCCGGACGTCCGTAAGGATCAGGTCGGGATGGTACGTGCGGAGTGTGGACAGCGCCTCCGTCGCGCTTCCGACGCTCTGCACGTCATAGCCGCGGCTCTCCAGGAAGTACCGGAGCACTTTGATCCACGTCGGCTCGTCGTCGACGACGAGAATGTTTTTCTTCGGATCGCTCAATGAGGTCGATTTACACGAATGAAGGAAACACATGATGACACGGAAACGGACACATCATCAAAAGTGCTCATGATCTGTGTCCATCAACACCCTCCGTGCAATCAGTG
>CAYIHQ010000374.1:0-3105 GCA_964362905.1 uncultured Ignavibacteriaceae bacterium | reverse complement strand
CAACTTCAAGTTGCGGGAGGGACTTTCAATCGGATGCCGCGTGACGCTGCGTCGCAACAAGATGTACGAGGTTCTCGACCGGTTCATCAGCATCGCGCTGCCGCGTGTGCGCGACTTCCGGGGTGTCCCCGACAAGTCTTTCGACGGGCACGGCAACTACACGTTCGGGGTGAAGGAGCAGATCATATTTCCCGAGATCGACGTCGACAAGGTCACCCGCATCACCGGCATGGACGTGACGATCGTGACCACGGCCGCCACGGATGTTGAAGCGTATGAGCTTCTCAAGGAGCTGGGCATGCCGTTCGTCAAGCGGCAAGAAGTCGTTCAGACCAACGCTGCATAATCGAAAGGAATGCGAGTGGCTCGTCTGGCAATGATCGTCAAGGCGAAGCGGACACCGAAGCATAAGGTCCAGCAGCACAACCGCTGCAGCATCTGCGGACGTCCGCGCGCCTTCTACCGGAAGTTCGGCCTGTGTCGGATCTGTTTCCGCAAGCTGGCGCTCGAGGGGAAGATCCCCGGCGTGCGCAAAGCATCGTGGTAGTAACCTGAAGAACTGAACACGTCACCATGGCAACCGTCGACCCCATCAGCGATTTTCTGACACGCATCCGCAACGCCCACAAGGCGAAGCACCGTCGCGTGGACATTCCCTCGTCCAACCTGAAGAAGGCGATCGCCCAGCTCCTGCTGGACCAGAAGTTCATCGCCAGCTACACCGTGTTGGAGGACAAGAAGCAGGGCGTCCTGCGCGTCACTCTGAAATACAACGACGGCAAGCCGGTCATCGCCGGGCTGCGTCGGGTGAGCAAACCGGGCATTCGGACCTATCGCGGCGCGGACAAGATGCCCCGCGTCCTCGGTGGGCTCGGGATCGCCGTTGTGTCAACGTCGCGCGGCGTCATGACTGGCGCCCAGGCAAAGAAACAAAGCGTGGGCGGCGAGATCCTCGCCTACGTTTGGTAACCTCTTCGCGGAGACAAGGAGAAACCCGTGTCGCGTATTGGAAGAAAACCGATCGAACTCCCCAAGGGCGTATCTGTGTCCGTGAATGGTGTGAACATCGCGGTCAAGGGCCCCAAGGGTGAACTGACAGCCCGCATCCACCCGGCCATTTCGGTCGTCGTGGAAGGCCAGACGGTGAATGTGAAGCGCTCCACCGACGAGAAATTCCACCGCGCCCTCCATGGCCTGTGGCGTGCCAACATCCAGAATATGGTCACCGGCGTCACGAAGGGATATGAGCGCAAACTCGAGATCGTCGGCGTCGGCTATCGCGCCGAGATCAAGGGCAAGAAGCTCAATCTCCAGGTGGGCTACAGCCACCCGATCCTGTTCGGCGCGCCCGAGGGGATCAAGGTCGAAGCGCCCAGCCAAACGAACATCCTGGTGAGCGGCATCGACAAGCAGCTCGTCGGACTCACGGCCGCGAAGATCCGGTCGTTCCGACCCCCCGAGCCGTACAAGGGCAAGGGGATCAAGTATGAAGGTGAGGTCATCCGTCGCAAGGCCGGTAAGGCTGCTGCGACCGCGGCCAAGTAAATGAGGCGATCATGATCCGCAAGAATCCACAGGCGCGACGCGCCAAAAAGCAGGTCCGTATCCGGAAGCGCGTAGTCGGCACGACGGCGCGGCCCCGGTTGGCGGTGTTCCGCAGCGGCCGCCACGGGTACGCACAGATCATCGACGACTTGTCGGGCACGACGCTCGTGTCGGCGTCGACGATGTCGAAGGACATCCGTTCCGACCTGGCTTCGATCAAGAATCCCACCGAGCGCTTCAAGCAGCTGGGCCTCATCACCGCCAAGCGGGCGCTCGAGAAGAACATCACCACGGTTGTGTTCGACCGGAGCGGCTACCTCTACCACGGGCGCGTCAAGGCCCTGGCGGAAGGGGCACGCGAAGGCGGATTGAAATTCTGACGCAGGGACCCTACGCATGGCGAAGATCAAGGCAGGTGAACTCGAACTCAAGGACCGGCTCGTCCACGTCAACCGTGTGGCGAAGGTGGTCAAGGGCGGACGCCGCTTCAGCTTCAGCGCCCTCGTCGTTGTTGGAGACGGGAAGGGTCACGTCGGCATCGGCCTCGGCAAGGCCAACGAAGTGGCTGACGCGATCGCCAAAGGCGTCGAGGACGCAAAGAAGGTGGTCTACACCGTCCCCCTCTTCCACGGAACCATTCCGCACGCGGTGATCGGAAAGTTTGGGGCCGGTAGGGTATTGTTGAAGCCCGCATCGCCCGGTACTGGCCTCATCGCCGGCGGCGGCGTGCGTGCGGTACTGGAATCGGCGGGCATCAAGGACGTGCTCACGAAGCAGTTGGGCTCATCGAACCCTCACAACGTGGTCAAAGCCACCTTGAAGGCCCTCTTGAGCCTCGTGGACGCGCGATCGGCTGCCTCGCGGCGCGGCATGAGCGTCCAAGAAATGTTCCAGATGAATTGAACGAGACTGTTATGGCGGAAACAAAAAAGATCCTCATCACCCAGACGCGGAGCATCATCGACGAGCTCGAACGGACCAAGCGCACGATCAAAGCGCTGGGACTCGGCCGTCCCCGGTATTCCGTCGTCAAGACCGACACCCCCCAGGTGCGTGGCATGATCAACGTCGTGCGCCACCTCGTGACTGTGGAAGAGGTGAAGTGATGGAACGTTCCATCCTCGCAAATCTGCGCCCGGCGAAGAACTCCCGCAGGAAGGTGAAGCGCATCGGCCGCGGCCAGGGTTCCGGCCACGGCGGCACGGCCACGAAGGGACACAAAGGCGCGAAGGCCCGGTCTGGCCACAAGTTCAAGATTTGGTTCGAAGGCGGCCAAATGCCGCTGACGCGCCGAGTCCCGAAGCGCGGCTTCACCTCTCCCGGCCGGATAGAAGCCCAAGTGGTGAACCTCGGCCAGATCGAGGACCTCATCGAGCGAAAGAGAATTGCCGGCGCCATCACACCGGAAGCGCTCTTCAAGGCGGGCGCCATCAAGCGGAAGAAGGAACCGGTGAAGATCCTGGCCGACGGAACCCTGAAATCGAAGGTCGACGTCACGGCCCATGCCATCAGCAAGGCGGCGCGGACGAAGATCGAAGCGGCTGGCGGCACGGTCACCCT
>CAYIHQ010000373.1:0-3107 GCA_964362905.1 uncultured Ignavibacteriaceae bacterium | reverse complement strand
CTGCGTCCCGAACGACAACTGCTTGAGTTCCCCTTTTAGGCAGGATGGGCAGAGTTGGGCGGATGGTCGACGGGCGCCGCAATAGTGGCAGCGCAGGTCGTGCGATTTGAGATGATAGGTCATCGTCACGTCGCAGTTGCGGCAGCGTTCCGTATAGCCGCATTCAAGGCATTCGAGGACGTGCGCGAATCCCCGCCGGTTTTGAAGAAGGATGATCCCCTCCTTCCGCTCCAACCGCAGCGCGATCTCCTGCTGTAGCGTTCCCGAGATGGACATCGGCCCAAAATGCTTCGGGAAGGGAACGCCCGTCTCCTTCACTTTCTTCTTGGTCTCCTCGAATCGCCGCTTTCGTTCCGCCACCATATCGACCAACCGCACTTCCGGCAGACGCGCATCGTCGATCCGGTCCGGCAATTCCAGAAGCCGGTACTTGCCCGACAGGGCATTCGCGTAACTTTCGACGGAAGGGGTCGCGGAGCCCAGGAGGACGACGGCGTCGTTGGCCTTCGCCCTCATGATCGCCGTATCGCGTCCCTGGTAGCGGGGAGTCGCGTCGTACTGCTTGTAGGATCCGTCGTGCTCTTCGTCGACGACGATGAGGCCCAGATTCTCGAGCGGCGCGAACACCGCGGACCGCGGGCCAATCACAATCTTGGCGCTTCCATCCCGCGCCCTGCGCCATGCGTCATAGCGCTCCCCAACTGAGAGCTGGCTGTGCATCACGGCCACGAGATCGCCGAAGTGCGACCGGAATCGTCGCACGGTCTGCGGCGTCAGCGCGATCTCGGGGACGAGCACGATCGCCGTCCGGCCGTGTTCTAACGCCCGACGAAGCGATTCGATATACACCTGCGTCTTGCCGCTCCCGGTGATGCCATGCAGCAAAAACGCGCAGAACGTCCGTTCATCCAGGGCCGCAGTGACAGAATCCACGGCGGCGCGTTGCCGTTCCGTCATGGTCAACTGCGGCGGGGGCTCGACAGCGCCGGCGTACGGATCACGGAGCTCTTCGCGCTGCTCCAATTCGACGAGACCGCGATGGCTGAGGGACCGGATGGTGGCGGCGGAGACGCTCGAGAGATCTGCGGCTTCTCCGAGCGGAATGAACGTCGCGGCATCTGTGAATGCATCCGCCAACGAAAGAAGAGATCGGAGGGAGCGCGGTACAGAAGCGGCGCCCCGGAGATGTTGCATCTCCTCGCGACCGGCCGGCGAGAGGCGTACGACGGGCACACGACGCACAGACGCCTTGGGCCGCTTGAGCGTGTCGTTCACCGCGACCCACCCCCGCGCTTCGAGCGTCAGAACGGACGATGCCACCGTCGGCGCGTTGACGCGCTTGCGCAGCGTTTCGAATGGCATCGGAACGCCGTTGCGCAACGATTGAAGGATGGCGCGCTGCGTCTTGCCCAGCCGCTCGGTTGCCAGCAATAAACCCACGTTCACGTGAACCAGGGTTGCCGTCCGACTGCCCTCGATGGAAAGCCCCTGCGGCGTCGCGGCTCTCAAGACGTCGCCCCACGAGGCAGCGTAGTAATCTGCGATCCAACGGGTCAGCTGAAGAAGGTCTGCGGCGAAGGTGGGAACGACATCGAGAACATCGCGGATGGGCTTGATGCCCGGGACATTCGACCGGTCGAGGAAACCCGTCACCACGCCGGTCTGCGTGGTCCGGCCGAACGGCACGAGGACCCGCATACCGACGGTCAGACGAGGGCGGAATTCCTCCGGGACCGCATATGTGAACGTGCGGTGCAACGGGATCGGGAGGGCGACGTCGGCATAGAGCGCAGGCACCGGATTATCCCTGAAGCTCCCGGTCCAAGATCCGATAGACGTCTTTCAAAGGGATCCCGCGCTCGCGCGCGATCCGGCGGCATTCTTCATGCTCCGGGAGCAGGCGCTCAGTGCCGTCATAGATCACGGCCTTGACCTTGGTCGGACCAAAGGAGGTCATGACCGTCCGTGATTCGCGCCGTACTTTGCGGCGCTCAGTCGGCTGAATGCGCACCCCAAGCGTCGTCGTTTCGCGGAAGACGACCTCGAGCACCTGTTCCAGCGTGCGCCGCTCGGTCAACACCGACAGGAGTATACCGGGGCGTCCTTTTTTCATCAGGATCGGGATCACATAGGCATCGTACGCCCCGACGGCAAGCAGCCGTTCGATCACGTGCGGAAAGATCTCGGGATTCATGTCGTCGATATTCGTCTCGACCGTCACCACTTCGTCCTGGTCGAGGGAGGGCTCCAACTCGCCGATGATCACGCGCAAGAGGTTTGGCAATTGCGGGATCTCCTTCGTTCCCGCTCCATATCCCACCGATTCGACGCGGAGACGCTCCAGCGTGATGACCCCGGACGAGAGTGCTTTGATGATGGCGGCCCCCGTCGGCGTTGTCAGCTCAACAGGAATATCCGTCAGCACGGTCGGATACCCCTTCAAGATCTCCACGGTGGCGGGCGTCGGAATAGGCATGATCCCGTGTTCCGTTCGAACAGTTCCGCCGCTGCCGGTTCGCACGGGCGATGAGTGAACGCGGTCGATATGCAAGTGCTCCAGGCAGATCGCTGTGCCGACGATGTCGACGATGGAATCGATCGCACCGACCTCATGAAAATGCACCTTCTCGAGCGTCGAGTTGTGCACCTTCGCCTCCGCCACGGCGATCTCGTGGAAGATCCGTTTCGCCATCGATTTCACCCGTTCGGAGAACGATCCGGCGTCGATGATGGTCTCGATGTCCTTGAGGTGGCGTTGGTATTTCGGTTGCTCCGTGATCACGACGTCGACTTTGACGGCGTGGATACCGTTGCGAGAGAGATGGCGTGCCTGCAGTTCAAAGCCCGGTAGGTTCAGTTTCGCCAGTTCGGCGGCCAGGGTGTCGAAGGGCATGCCGGCACTGACGAACGCGCCGAGGGTCATGTCGCCGCTGATGCCGGAGAATGTGTCGAAGTAAGTGATGCGCATGAAGGGAGAGGAGATTTACGCCCCTCGACAGGCTCGGGGCGAGATTTACGATTGTGCGTTGTTTGCCTGCCCGACCATCTACGGTCCATGAGGCAGGCGGGCATCCCGCCGCTTATTGGCGGGAACGATTGACGATTCA
>CAYIHQ010000372.1:0-3143 GCA_964362905.1 uncultured Ignavibacteriaceae bacterium | reverse complement strand
AGCAGGCGGGATTCTCCGCGAAGCCTGCCCGACTGAATCTGTTCTCATCTCGGTCAGGCGGGCGGCCACTTCGCCACGCCACGCCGCGAGGCGGTCACTTTGTGAAAGTGGTCGCCTAGCGAAAGTGGCCACTTAGTGGTGGCGAATCGACACGAAGCGCCCCTGGTCGCTCACTCGCATTTATTCTTGAGCTCCCGACGGTGTCCATTGGGGCCAGACGACGATCCCACTCCGCACGACTACTTTCCGAACAGCTTGAACACCTTGTTCATGGAGGGCTGTTCGAGCTTCGACAGCATTTGCAGCTCACCGGTATCCAGCCAGATGCCGTCGCACTGGAAACACTTGTCGATCCTCACACCCTTGTACTCAATTTCTTGCAGGGTCATGCCGCATTTGGGGCAATGCATATAGTGGAGGTTCGACAGACGTTTCTTCTCCGACGCCTCAAGCAGTTTGGCGCGTTCCCCTTCCGCCTTCTTCCGCTTCTCCATCTCGATCCTGGCGAAATACTCTTCTTCCTTCTCCGTGGGCTTCACCGGCATTGTCTGTCTCCAGCATGGTGGTGACAAGATCCGCAGTCTCTGCGATGGATCAGGAAATATCCGACAAGATCACGAACTTCGCAAGACGCGCTCGCCATATCCGGCCTACACTTCAATGAACAACGGGCGCGATGGGCTGTCCGGGGAATCGTTGGAGTCGGGAAAGGGGGGGTCGAAACAATGAGTGTTCGTTGGTCCTGAAGCTGGTTCCCTAGGTTCTGGGCGGGCGCACATCCGACAGGGCAACTGAGGGTCAGGGTAGCACACCATAGCAGGGATTGCGCGGAACGTGCGGAGGTGCAAGACGGCGGGTTGAATCGCGAAAAAGGCGACGAGCCAAAGCGCCGGGATGCCTTCGGAAACTTTGGCTCGCGCATCAAGCCGAACGGTGATGTCCGCTCAGGCCGCCGAAGGTGGCACGGGCGCCTTCCCCTTGACGAATGCGGCAATAATGAGTGACTCAATCAGTCCCGTGATGATGGTCGCCACCGCACCCGTCAGACTATTGGCGAACGGCGTCTGCATCGGCGCCATCGCATCCAATTGCGCCCGGACCGCCTCTTCAGACAAGCCCTGCGCGCTGAGCACGGTGCGTCCCGCTTCCTGAACCTCCATGAAGTAGTTCGGGAACACGGCCGTGACGACCAGATACGATCCGACGAAGATGACCGCGGCTCCAACCGCCGACATGGCCGTCCCGGCGCCGACCTGCGCTCCGTAGCCTTTTCCCTGTGCGGCAGTCATCCGCAGCCCCCAGATCATCACCCCTGCTTGAATGAAGATGACCAGATAGAACAGCATCAGCATCATCGGGTCCTTGTGCCATCCAAGGGCGATCACGATGATGGTCCAGAGCTCGACGGCGAGGCCGAGCACGAGGCCCGTCTTGACGGTTGGTGACATAGGCGATCCTCCGAGTGAGTAGAACCCGGTCCACGACCGGATTGTGGAACTACTTCAGTAGCACGATCCTCTCCACCGTCCTCCGGCCGTCTGACGTGAGGACCAACAGATACGTGCCGCTGGCATAGCGCGCGGCATTGAACCGAACTTCGATGGAAGTTCCGGACGGAGCAATGTCGTCGTACAGCGTCTCGAGTTGACGGCCAAACAAGTCGAACACCCGCACGGTCGCCCTGGCCGTTCGGTCGATCGAAAATATCGCTGTCGTCGAGGGGTTGAAGGGATTCGGATACGGGGTTTCCAACCGGAACCCCATGCGTGCCTCGCCCTCTCGTTCCGCCGCATGAGTTGGCGTATTCGGCGCACCAGGCGATGCGTGGGCGAGGAACTGCCACGTGCCCCCGTCCGGAAGCCGGCCCATCGACACGTCCGTGGACTGCAGCCCGAAGGTGATCGTGTCGACCGCTGTCACTCCCGCCCCCGCGTCAAAGAACACTCCCAGATGCTCACCATCCTTGTCCAGCTTGAAGTTGGCGTGCAGGGGTCCCTGTATGCCTTCTTCGTCCGCCCAGATCAAAAGAACAGCTCCCGGAGCCAACGTCGTGTCCGGAAAACGCCACTTCGCGGGATTTGCGAGATTGTCCGTCAGGAAAAATGTGCCGAGCGCGAGGCTCTCGGGCTCCGCATTGAAGACCTCCACCCAATCATCCTTCCCTCCGAACAGGTCCAGCAGCGTCGTTTCATTCTTGGCCATGAACTCGTTCAGCAGCAACCGCGGGGCTGGAGATCCCGTGAAGCATGAGCGCAGCCGCAGGGGAGCCCCGTCCGGCTCACGGGAGATGTTCCCGCGAATGTCGACGGCCTCCACGTAGTAGTGGACCGTCACTCCCGGCGGGAGTTCCCGTAGCACGGCGCCATAAACGCCATCTTCGCTCGGTCCGTCGCCGACAGCGCCGTCGTCGACGAGGGAAATGGTGAACGACGAATCTCCGGCCGTCGCATGGAGCGTTACCGATTGCGGCAGGTCTTCGTCCTCCACGAGTAGCCGGATGGTGACCGGGGATCCTGGGTTCAGAACGGCGGGGGAGTGCGTCAGCCCAGACAGTATTGGTGGGACATTCGTGGCGTCGAGCTGGGCGAGTGCACTCGACCGCCGCGCCGTGATGAAGGGCTTCAGGCCCGATGTGATATGGGCACCCAGGGCCTGGGTGTAGGAATTGTGGAACTGCGCCACAGTGAATCCATAATCGAGCGTCCTGAACGAATCGGCTTCGGCGGCAGGGGTGATGAATGTGTGCAGGGAATCGATGCGCGGGAACAGGAGCGATTCGTTGTAGGCCATCGTGAGCAGTCGGTGAAGGTAGAATGTCAGCCGCGCACGAAACTCCGGCACTGCCAAGATCCGCCGGGTGAGAGGACGCTGTTCGGCCGGGTGCCCCCACGCATACAGGCTGCGCGTGCTCCAATCCACGCCGCTGAGGATGCCATCCCACCAGATGCCGAAGGTGTTGTCGTAATCGTACGGGATGTATTCGAACAGCCCGGTGGCGGTATTGTGGTAGAGGTAGAAGTTGTTCTTGAGGAACCAGTAGTTGTCCCAGCTCCCTGTTGCGATGTCGACGGCAAGCACGCGGAGCAAGCTGTTCACATTGAAGACCTGTTGGATCGAATCGGCAAATGCATTGTCCGGAGTGG
>CAYIHQ010000371.1:0-3180 GCA_964362905.1 uncultured Ignavibacteriaceae bacterium | reverse complement strand
GCGTCAGCGTCTGGTGTTCCATTCCCCCGTTCCAGCCGAACTCCACGTGGCCGTACCCTTCGGAACGAAACGCCTACCGACCGAACAACTCTTCGAACACCTCCAGCATCCGCGGCACCTTCGCAGCGGATGCCCGCGCATTTGGATTCCGCGTCGTGAGGTCGGGCTGGACGTAGTTCACGATCTGCATCGAATCAGTCGGAGCATGCCGGTACCAGTCGGAGAACATCACGTACGGACCCGCATTGAGGGAGATGAGGTAGGAAGCAACGGGATATCGATGTTTCCACCGGAAGGTGGTCGTGCCGTCACCGTTCTGCGTACTGTCCTGCAACAGGCCGTTGGACACCCCGCGCAATCCGGTGGGACACGTGATCCGCACCTCCACGGAATCCGCCTTGTCCGTCGGATGGTCCACGCACGGCCACCAGTCCCGCGCGCCGTACGGTTCGCTCAGCGTGAAGACCCAACGCGTGCCGTTGGTGCGAATGCTGTCCGTGTAACTCCCGAAACCCGTCGCCCCTGGAGTACCGTGATAGAAGACCGTCCAGGAAAGCCTTTCCCCCACCCCATAGGTGCGCGGCAACGTCACTGAGAGGATGTCGCCCGAATGCGTGTGGGCAACGGGAGATCCGGCGAGTCGGACGGAATCAACGGTGATGAATCTAGATAGGTCCACGGTGATCGCCGTCGCCGGTGACCCCACGATGGTGGCTTCCGTCATGACCCTTCCTGCCAGCGTGCCGCGCGCTCCGGTGACGCGGACATCGAGCTCATAGGTGGTCACGTCGATGCCCATTCCGGTCAAGCGCTCGGCGGCCATGGCCTCAGACCAAAGCTGATACCGACGCGATTCCTTCATCCGGAGATGCTCGTATTCCCTATCTGGCTCTTGAGCGACCGCAGTTATGGCGATCATGGTCAACAGCACCGCGCTGGAGATGGTCTGACTTCGGATGTCGAGGCGTCGATCGTGTTTCATGGCCGCTCCACATGAGACTATCGAACAGGACTCTTCATGGAGGAAAGACCGTCGACGAGAATCAGGTCCCTGTAGGTAAGGAGTCGAAGTCGTTTGCGTGCAACGTCGGTCAAGAATCGCGGCGAAAGGAGCGCATTCAGTTCACCCGCACGATGTCGCCCCATCTCGGGCAGACCGGAAACATTCAAGTCGATCAGCGCATCCATCTCCGCAGCCGGATCGGAGATATGAAAGACGAGCAGATTCCTGACCCCTGGCTTGAGCCGTTCAAGGACGGTCAGCAGCGAATCGGTTTTGTGCTCCGGCAGGGCCCGATAGACACCGTCGGCATCCTGTTCGCCGAAGTAGCGTGAAATTCCCAGGCCAAATTCAGCCGCCAGCTTTTCGACGATCGCTCGCAATTCCGGAGTTCCGACCGCCGCGCCCATGTGATAGTCCACGTAATCTGGTTTCACTCCCGCTCTCAGGGCTCTCTGGATCTGGGCGCGCAGTTCGCCCTCCACTTCGTCGAGTTTTGGCCCGTTGGCCATCAGGAGAGCGCGGGACGGAAAGAAGTAACCGAGACTATCAACCAGACTCGGCACCGCAGCCGGACCGAGCACGGGCCCCCATCGCATGCCCTTCCATTCCGCATTCAACGTGAGATGCAGTCCCACAGAGACATGTGGGTATCTGCCCAGGATCTCCACGGCCTCCGGGAACCACGGACACGGAACCATGAGGGATGCGGAAAACAAGAGACCCGACTCCGCCAGACGTTCGAAGCCTTTGTTGACGGCGTGCGACATGCCGGCATCGTCACATCGGACGAGGATGTCAATGGGCTCGGGAGCCCCGGTGGACTGCGCGAGGACGGGTGACGCTACAATGAGGAATGAGCAGGCGATGACAACGAGTGGTCGGTTCATTGGCGATCGGGGGCCGTGTCAACGGCGGCTGAAGGAGGGATTTGCGGTGGATTCCGGGCTCCAAAGCCCGGCTGTGCCATGCAGCTTATTAGAAGAGGGGAAAAACCAGATGCAACTCCGGACCCGGGCACGCGCCGCCCGTGTGCAACGACAACCGGCTCAGGCGGCCAGGATGACAGGTGCAACCGGACCAACGGGCTTGTCCGACGGTCCCTCCAGTGATGGCGGGGATTGTCGGTCAGGGAGGGTGCCGTGTTCGTCGCTTTCTCCGGCAAACCATTCCTCTGCCGTCGCGTTCGTAGATCGCATTCCCCGGACCCAATCGTCCATGCCATGCGGCATTGGCGCGGCGGGAGAACTGCCGCGATGACACAACGAAAGTTCGTGGCTCTGGATCATGTCATTCTCCTTCATTTCACGAGCACGTCGCCAGCGCCATGTTCCCGCTGGAGGCGGCGCGCAAAAGCGATCGCCTCGTCCCGCTCGAGGAAACTGTTGGAGGAGAGCATTCTGTTCGAGAACTGCCCCTTGCCCCAGTGTCGCACAGTCCAGTTGCCGAGTTCGCTGTGTTCGCGGGTGACCGTCACAACGCCTTGGGCGGCTTGTTTCATGGTGCGGTCCTCGTTCATGGCAGTGCCGTGATCTCGTCTTCCAGGGACTCGAGCACCATGAAGGTGAGCTCGTCGAGCACGGTGTACACATCACCTTGACGCGATGGCATCATGACGATGATACCCTGGGAAATGTCGCGACGGGCGGAGATGGGAATTGGGGCTCCATCCCGGGCAACCGGTCTGCCGTGGCCGGCGACATGGGTACCGCAAGTAAAGAGCCTTTTGAAGGGTGCATCTTGGGTCATGATCGTTCGCCTCGAATCCTCTCGCCACTGTCATATCATGGACCCCGGCAGCCCCGACGGCAGACGGGACTTCACCTGAGTATACATCAGTATCGACCCTTTCCGCCTTAATAGCGAGACATTCCTTTTGCAGTACCGTCTTTTCTGAGAAAATTGGGCAAAATTGACGGTATTGGCTCAAATTCCCACTTTCAGGAAATCGGCACAGCAACGGCCCGGTTCCGTCCGGGCCTTTGGATTGAAAGCAGAGAAGTGTAGTTACTTTTCTTGGCGTCCCTGCCTGCGGCAGGCAGGCTTGACGTTCTCAACTGTTCATGGCGCTCCTGCCTGCCAGCCTGCCTGCACTGCCGCTACGGCAGACAGACCGAAGGCCCATTACTTTGACGCGAAGCGGCAAACCATTCTTCGCGATTAGCGGCACGCAGGCAGGC
>CAYIHQ010000370.1:0-3185 GCA_964362905.1 uncultured Ignavibacteriaceae bacterium | reverse complement strand
CGTTCTCGCCGTTAAACGCATCAGAACTGGTCTCAAGAATTCAGACCGTCGCCCCTGCCTACCGGCAGGCAGGCCCGAACGTTCCTGTCGGGGGCCTCGCTCCTACAAGAGCGACATTCCCGCCAAAGACATGCGGGAACGACAGTGAGCGGAGCGTCGAGAGCGCGTTTTTGAGACCAGCTCTAGTGACCTGAGCGAACCACAGTGGGAGCGCTCACTCCTTCAGATCCGAAGGCGCGTTTTTCCTTCACCGTGATCCAGAACATCGCAGAGAGGGCGAGGGAAATGCCGCTGATGATGAAGATGACGTTCTTATCGGAGGCATTCAGAATGACGGTTCCCACAACTAGGCTCACAAGCAATTGAGGCACAACAACCGACAGATTGAAGATCCCCATGAAGAATCCGGTGCGGCCCTTGTCGACTTTTTCGGTCATGATCGCGAAGGGCAAACTGACCACCGCCGCCCATCCGATGCCTGCGACGGCCATCAAGACGTACAGGGCGAGTGGCGTCGTCCCCAGAAGAACGATGCCAAAATATCCTAGCGACATGATCGCAACGCACAGCATGTGAGTCTTCACGCGGCCGATCTTTTCCACAATCGGTTCAAGAACCAACGCCGGCAGGATGAACCCGACCGTATTCAGGACGGCAAATGCAATGGCAATGATCTGACCAGACTCGGCATTGATCACGGCCTGATCGGCAACGCCGGTGAAGAACTTCTGCTGAATGTAGGCAATGATGTACACGAACATGGTTTGAATCCCGATCCACGAAAAGCCGTGCGCAAAATAGATACGGAACAATTGCCCCCACTCTGTCGCCGAACGAGCGTTGTTCTCCGCCTCATTGCCCGCCGCCGCGTGAAGTTCTTTTTTCTCCGTGATGAAGAACATCGGAACGACGGAGAACAGAAACACAAGCGCCACGCCCACCGAGATGAGCACATAGTTGCCGAGGGTGGCGCCGATGACGTATGCCAGCACGCCAAAGAATCCCGAGATGGTCTGCATCCAAGTGTACCCCTTTGTGCGCGGATTCCCCTCCGGAGTCACGTCGGCAATGATCGACCGCGTCGGATTGAAACTGATATTGATTGCAAGGTCCAGCGTCAGCGCCACACCGATCGCAACGGCGAGCAGACTGCCGATACCCAGTTGCGCGTCAATCACGTCGATGTTGGGGAGCGCCATGAGCATGCCGGCGGCAAGCACACCGCCGATCAACACGAACGGCCGACGTCGTCCTCCCCAGAACCATGCTTTGTCGCTGATCAAGCCGATGATCACCTGGCCGAAGATGCCGGCCAGCGGTCCGGCGGCCCAAACGAATCCGACTTCGTCTATATGCAGGTTGTACTTCGTGGTCAGCAGCCAGCTGAGTGCAGAGATCTGGATCGAGAGAGCAAATCCCATGGCTGTGGCAGGAAGGCTCGTGAGGACGTAGAACGTACTCGTGAGACGCTTTTGGATGGAGAGCATGGGTTTCCGCGGTCAGGGGTCGGAGGACAGAGGTCAGTGGTCAGTTGACAGCAGGCAGCATGCAGGAACTAGAGTTTTCCAAACGTATCATTCACGACCATTCGGCCGGTGGGGTCGCGTTGGACCGTGATGCGCCGGTTGGCCGAGGAGAACTCCTCACCAGGCGACCAGCTCCCCTCCGCTCCGCTGTTCGTGTATTTGTATTCGAGCGCGAATCCCTCCGGTAGTCGGACCTCGATCGTCCAAATACCATCTCTGGCAACCACGTCACCCTGCGTGCCGTCGTCGCGAAGCAAGACCTTGTTCGGTGTCCAGCTGCCCAAGGCCTCATGATTCCCGGCGATCGCGACAAACTTGCGGACGTACATTTGCCCCGCGGAGCACTGGAAAATGACGCGCACGAGGTCATCCGTGCTTTGTGCCATTGTGCCCTGGCCTGTCCGACCGGGTACGGGCTCTTGGGCGACAATAATGGGTTGGAAGGTGCGAGGAGGCATCTTCCCACCCGCCAGCTTGGCGAATCGATAAATGTTCTTCAAATGCGTGATGAAGGCAATGTCAAAGGGCTTATCCCCTGCCGGGGCGTTCTGGTCCGTTCCGTACCACCAGAACCAATCGGATCCTTCTGCCGCGTACATCGCCTCCCAGGCACGGTTGGAAAACCAGGCTTTTGTGCCTTTCCGGGGGACTTTCGCCATGGGGTCGGGTTGGCGCACCCCCGAGGCTCCGAGGTCCTTTCGGGCAGTCAGCAAGTACTCCCATGCCCGGTTTTCCTCGTCCTCTCCGATCCAGGTGTCATAGTTCGCGTTGATCCAGGATCCTGGCCACAACCATTCGACCTTGGGCAACCCTTCCACTGCATGGGTCGGGATCCCCCTGAGAGGGTTACCCTTAATGTACTCAGTGACTGTGGTGGTGATAACCTGTTGATGTTCATAGAGCTTGGACAACTTTCGATAAAGCGCATTCTGGAACTCTTTTCCATCGTTGTCCTGGCGGTACCACTCCCATGCATTCTCACCATCAAGAATGACGGTCAGAAGTCTGTCCGGCTCTCCATCCTGGGGCGCGTATTTGAGGATCGATCGTACAAAGTCGTCAGCCGCATCCTCTCCATGCCAGTCCTGGTAGACGAACCCGATCTTGTCAGAAAGTTCGGTTTCCCGGAAAACCGCCACGACCGGGGGTCGTCCCTCTTCCGTCTGGACGGCATACGGATAGTAGACTGGCTGATTCGCCGGCTTGGAGCGGTACAGGATCTTCTCATCGCTGGCAACCCACGTGACACCCCGGCGGCTAAACACCGAGAGGACATCCTGAGCGACCGATCCCTCACCCGGCCACATGCCGAACGGTGCGAGGCCGAATGTTTCCCGAAAGAACGTGACGGCTTTTGCCACCTGAGCATCTGCATCCTTGGGGTAATGGAAGCGCGACGGCATCGGGTCATTGGGCTGACAGATACGAGCCAGGTCCGAGTCGTAGATCAACGGCAGGATCGGGTGATAGTAGGGCGTCGTCAGGACCTCCAGTTGGCCGTGGTGGGTCGACGGATGATACATGAGTTTCTTGTGGAGCGGAACGATCGCCGCGCAGATCTTGTAGGTCTCCGCCACGATCCGATGGCAATCCTCCTCCCGGATCGTGTGCGTCGCATGATATCGCCCGTCCCCGTCCTTCCCGATTAGGTCGGAAAGG
>CAYIHQ010000369.1:0-3186 GCA_964362905.1 uncultured Ignavibacteriaceae bacterium | reverse complement strand
GTCGACGTTCCTCATTGTCATAGTGTCCAAATAGACATCTCCCGTCAGTCGCCTCAAATGCATGAGAGCGGAAGCGAATATCTCACGCGAACCTGTGGCATAGTTCTGCTTGGCAAACTCATCGAACTCGTGTTGAAACTCGTATAGTCGGATGCGTTGACCGGGCTTAGGGGATAGATCGAGAGGATGAAGTTCGTGGTATTCCCGTAATACCTTCTTGGCTTCGTCCTTGACGGTCTTGCCCGTCGATTTCCAGACGGCCATTTCCGATCGTCTGTCGACGATGTAGTAGATTCCGTTGGATCGCTTGAAGAGGGTGAGATTGGTGGGCGGCATTGCTGGACTCCTTGTTAGCAATGCCGTTAGCATTTGGAGATTGAGGCGGGAAAACTGGGGAAATCTTAGTCGGGACGGCGGGATTTGAACCCGCGACCCCCTGCACCCCAAGCAGGTGCGCTACCGGGCTGCGCTACGTCCCGAATCTACAACTGACTCCAATGACCGGTAGCGCACGCGGTGCGCTTGCCACCGGGTCCCGTCCCGCTCTTTGCGGGGGACGAGGATGCACGTTCCGTCCCGTCGTTCTGGGACGGAACGGCACTGCGCTACGTCCCGAAAAAATCACCCGGACGTTGGCCCGGGCGATTCCAAGATACGCAACTCTTCTACACAGAGCAACCGCTCCAGTGCTCAGCCTATCCTCCTCTGCTATCGCTCGGGGCCATATCTCCCAGCGGCATGGACTCTCTCTTGCTCTGCCACACAGCCCAGGCGATCGCAATGGCCGCTATGATCACAACGATCCATCCGACGATCCACGGAGCCGCGTCCTTTGACGATGGGGAGCTCAGGTTGTACTGCAGCACCAACCCGAGCGACAGGAGACTCACCATATTCATCACTTTGATGAGCGGATTGATCGCCGGTCCAGCCGTGTCCTTCAACGGATCGCCGACCGTATCACCGGTGACCGACGCTTTGTGTGCATCCGAACCTTTGCCGCCGTAGATGCCGTCCTCGATCATCTTCTTGGCGTTGTCCCATGCGCCTCCCGCATTCGACATGAACACGGCCAGCAGCTGGCCCACGAGGATCATACCCGCGAGAAATCCTCCGAGGGCATACGGTCCAAGCAGGAATCCGACCAGCAGCGGCGTCATCATTGCCAGGAATCCCGGACCGATCAGCTCCTTCTGCGCGGTGTGAGTGCAGATGTCGACCACCCGGCCATAGTCCGGCCGCTTCGTTCCGGCCCAGATCTCCGGGTCGCGGAATTGCATGCGACACTCGTGCACGATGTAGAACGCTGCCCGGCCGACCGCACGGATGAGCATACTGCTGAACAAGAACGGTACCGCACCGCCCAGCAAAAATCCGATGAACACCTTCGGGTCGGCTATTGTCAGCCGGCCCGCGACGTCCGCATATTGCTGGAGTGTCATCTCGCTGATGCGGTCCTCACTACCCACCGCGATGACGGCGATGAAGCTGGAGAACAGCGACACGGCGGCGATGACCGCCGACCCGATCGCAATCCCTTTCGTCTCCGCCTTGGTCGTGTTGCCGACCGCATCGAGGTCCGCCAATATCTGTCGCGCCCGGCGATAGTTTCCCGGCTGCGCGCGCTCCATTTCCTCCGGGTCGTATCCCATTTCTCCGATTCCGTTGGCATTGTCCGCCACGGGACCGAACACATCCATCGAAATGGTGTTGCCCGTCAGCGTGAGCATGCCAATGCCGGTCATCGCCACGCCGTAGGCCACGAACAGCGGTGGCGCGCCCGCGTACGTCAGCACCGACAGGAGGATCGCGGTGGCGATCACGAGCAATGCGGCGACCGTGCTTTCGTACCCGACGGCAAAGCCCTGGATAATGTTCGTCGCGTGTCCGGTCTGGCAGGCACGGGCCAGGCTTTTCACCGGTTCATGACTGGTATGCGTGAAATAACTCGTCACCTTGTTCAAGGCGATCGCCAGGAGGACACCAATAAGGCACGTCAGCGCCGGCCGCAGGTCGAGCCCCGGAATGCCGATGTTGGCGAAGAAGCCCAGTTGCGACGGGTCGCCGTTGGGGAATCCAGATTGCGCCATCGGGTTCATCTGGAGATAGGACAGGTCGAAATTCAGGTAGAAGAACCCGAGAACGAAGAATCCGACCACACTGATGACCGAGCCGATCCAGAAACCGCGATGCACGCTCTTCAACGCCGTATCTGAGGTGTCGTCCGCACCGGCCTTGACCGTGTACGTGCTGATGACCGACCCGAGCACGCCGATGCCCCGCACCAGCAGGGGGAAGATGACTCCCTTATGGCCGAACGTTGCCATCCCCAAGATCATCGCCGCGACCATCGTCACCTCGTAGCTCTCAAACACGTCGGCCGCCATGCCGGCGCAATCTCCCACGTTGTCGCCCACGTTGTCTGCGATCGTTGCCGCGTTCCGCGGGTCGTCCTCCGGCACATCCTTCTCCACTTTTCCGACGAGGTCGGCGCCCACGTCCGCCGCTTTCGTGTAGATGCCGCCGCCGACGCGCATGAAGAGCGCCAGCAACGTTCCGCCGAATCCAAAGCCAAGCAATGCTTCATACGCCGATTCGCCGAAGATGATGAAGATGATCGTGCCGCCGAGCAACCCGAGACCGTCCGTCAACATGCCGGTCACCGTTCCCGTGCGGTAGCCGATCTGCATCGCTTCGCCATAGCTCCGCGTGGCGGCTGCGGCTACCCGGAGATTGCCCGTGGTCGCAAGCCGCATGCCGACGAACCCGACGGTCCAGCTGAACAGCGCTCCCACGAGGAAGGCGCCCGCGCGTCCCCAGCGGAACGCATCCTCCACACCGGTGTACGCAAACCAGAGAACAATGGTCAACAAAACAATGAGCGGTCCGATGCGGCGGAACTGTGCGGCCAGGTAAGCGTTCGCCCCTTCCCGCACTGCGCCGGCAACCTCCTGCATCTTCGGTGTTCCCTGGTCGGCCCGAAGGACCTGGCGCATCAACAGACCGGCGTAGAGGAGCCCGCCGAACGCGGTGCCCAGTACGATGATCAGACTGGCAATCTCCATCGACGAGTAGCGCGGGTCCGAGAACATGGCGAACGGCGTGAATCCGTGTTCAGCGCCGACTGCTGTTGCCTCCTGTCCCGCAGGGGCAAAGGGAATCCAGAGAACCCCCCCCCCCGAACAG
>CAYIHQ010000368.1:0-3203 GCA_964362905.1 uncultured Ignavibacteriaceae bacterium | reverse complement strand
GGGCGAAGTGGTCCAGAGCCGGGAGATGTATTTCGCAATTTATCAGGCCCTCGCCGGCGACGAGCGGCGTGATGCGCTCTTTGAATCGTTCTCCCCGGACTTCTTCGACCTTGTTATCGTTGACGAATGCCACAGAGGGAGCGCGAGGGACGACAGCGCATGGCGGGAAATCCTCGAGCACTTCAAGCCGGCGTTCCAGCTTGGGATGACGGCCACGCCCCTCCGTGACGACAACCGCGACACCTATCTCTACTTCGGCAACCCCATCTACGAATACAGCCTCCGCAGGGGCATCGACGACGGATTCCTGGCGCCGTATCGGGTCCACCGAGTAATCACGGAGTGGGACGCTGCAGGATGGCGCCCCAGCAAGGACATGCTGGATCGCTACGGCAGACCAATCCCTGACGAAGAATACGAGACGAAGGATTTCGAAAAAGCCGTCGCCCTGCGAGCGCGCACGGAAGCTATCGCGAAGCACCTCACCGAGTTTCTGAAGAAGTCAGACAGGTTTGCGAAGACCATTGTCTTCTGCGTCGACCAGGAACACGCCAGCGAGATGCGCGGAGCGCTCAACAATCTGAACAGCGATCTCTCCGCTCAGTATTCCAACTACGTGTGCCGAGTTACCTCAGACGAGGGGGACATCGGCAGGGGACACCTGAGTCGCTTCCAGGATGTCGATACGAATGTCCCAACCATCCTCACGACCTCCCAACTGCTCACCACAGGTGTCGATGCCCCCACCTGCAAGAACATCGTTCTGGCCCGCGTCGTAGGGTCAATGAGCGAGTTCAAGCAAATTATTGGACGGGGGACGCGGGTACGGGACGACTACGGAAAGCTCTGGTTCAATATCATCGATTACACAGGCTCGGCAACTCGGCTCTTTGCCGACCCGACGTTCGACGGCGACCCGGCGCGCTTGACCGAGGAAGACCTGCGCGAAGGGGCGGAGCCGCGTGTGGTGCAAGACAATAGCGAGCGGGATCAGGGCGATCCGAGGGTTGCAGGAGCGCAGGAACCCCCAGGCGAGGAACGGCACAAGTACTACTATGATGGCGGACAGGTTGAGATCGCCACTCATCTCGTCTACGAACTGGATCCCAATGGACGCCAGTTGCGTGTGATTCGATACACGGACTACGCCGCTGACAGCGTGAGGACTCTGTTCCCGTCGGCGCCCGAACTTCGGCGCTTGTGGGCCGATGCCACAAAACGACAAGATGTCATTCGGCAACTGGAGGAGCGGGGAGTGAGCTTCGAACATCTAGCCGAAGAGACAGGCCAACCAGAGGCAGATCCCTTTGACCTTCTGTGTCACCTGGCCTTCAATGCGCCGTTGCGGACGAGGCGTGAGAGGGCACAGCAACTTCGAGAGAAGCGGAAGGACTTCTTCTCGCAGTACGGTCCTGCGGCGAGGCAGATCCTGGATGAGCTTCTGGAAAAATACGCCGACCATGGGAATGCACAGTTTGTGCTGCCCGACATTCTACGCATTCCTCCGCTATCCAGTCATGGCTCAGTGACTGAGATCAGTGCGGTATTTGGAGGGCCCGAGAAGTTGCGCAGCGCGGTCTCTGAACTCCAATCGTTGCTCTACGCCGCGTAAGCCTAGGTTAGCCCGCCGTCCGCTCTCATGCAGTTGTCTCAACCTTGGAGCTAGTCACTTGTATCGCACACTCGTCGCAAGAATCCTGCTGCTCCTTCTGTCCAACAGCGTCCTGCTAATCGCCCAGTCTTCGAATTTGGGCCGGATAGTCGGACGCATTACCGATGCTACGACCGGCCAGGGTCTTGGATTTGTCAATGTGCGCGTGGACGGCACCTCCTTAGGCGCAGTGACGAATGAAGCTGGGAAGTTCGAACTTAACTCCGTGCCAGTCGGAGCAAGAACCCTGTTCGTCTCGCGAGTTGGATATGTGTTGTCAAGCCGCAATGTGCTGGTCGACAATGACCGAACCCACAATGTTGATCTGCAACTGGAACCCAAGACAATCGAAGTTGCGGCCACCGAGATTACGGGTAATGCTGCCGAGTGGAAGTCGAACTATGCGGAATTCGTCAAACTTCTTCTCGGCAACACTCCAAACGCTTCAAAATGCACCATACTGAATCCCGAGGTGATTTCGCTCCACTCTTCCTCAACCGGCTCTCTTCAGGCCACATCTGATCAGCCCATTCGCGTTGAGAATCAGGCTCTCGGGTACGCGATTGACGTATCAATCGAGCGATTCGATCGAGATGGGAACCGGTTGATGATGTGGCTTCGAACGTCTTTCAGTGAGCTTGTGCCTCCGAACGTGGCACAGTCCCGACTTTGGAAGGTGCAACGCCGGCAGACCTTCCTCGGTTCACTGCGTCATTTTCTTCGAAGCCTGGTGCATGACACATTGGAGGACGAAGGATTCACAATGTTTGCCGTGTCATCGCTCGATCGCGCGGAGGCGATTCGCAGAGGACTTCAACAGTCCAACGTCTTAACTCCCGGACCTTCAATCTATCAGAAATCCTTCAAGTTGGACCGGTACCTTGAGGTGGAATACGCGGGAGCTGATTTGCCTGAATCTTACGATCTGAGACGCAGGAGTGGTACAAAGCATCAAGTCTCATGGCTCGAGCTGAACACGACCTCGGTGACCATCAATGCTGATGGATCAGTCGATGAGTTCATGCCTTTCGTGACACACGGATTCTGGGCATGGGAACGCTTAGGGGAGCAATTGCCAGTTGACTACTCCCCCGATCCCTAGAATCCTTACACTCGCTGAGTTCCGAGCTTCCTTTCAACACACGGGCGGCGGGCTAACAAGTTGCTCCCCGACCAGAAGCGAGTCGGGGCAGGCAAGCTGCGCCTGCCTGCCGTAGTGCCTACGGCACGCAGGCAGGCTCGCCGCTTCGCGGGGTCTTCGCACGTTAACAAGTTGCTCAAGCTCACAGAAGAAATAATCTGAATGCCCAAACGAAATCCCTCAATCAAGCCAAAGAAGCAAGCGACACCACCCAAAGCGGCGCCCGTCACTCCTGCGACCACCTCCCAGCAGCTCGGCAGTCTGCTCAAGTCCGCGCGCGACATCATGCGCAAGGACAAGGGACTCAATGGCGACCTGGACCGTCTTCCGCTCCTGACGTGGATCATGTTCCTGAAATTCCTCGATGACCTGGAGATTCAGAGAGAGGAAGAAGCCAAGTTGGGTGGCACC
>CAYIHQ010000367.1:0-3204 GCA_964362905.1 uncultured Ignavibacteriaceae bacterium | reverse complement strand
TCCACTCCCAGCTTCCGCCGTGAACAACGACGGCTTCCCGCTCTCAAATCCGCCGTTGGGGAGCCGATTGGTCGTCTGCGCGACTGCCCAGACGGTCATCAGACCGGCCAGCGTCAGCGCCCACAACGATCGTGTTCGCCAATTCATGGGACACCTCCTGAAATGTGATGTGAAAGATGAAAACGGATGAATCGTTTGTGTTGCTGTGTCACGTTCAACAGACTTCTAAGCACTCTTGGATGCCACGCTCCCCATCAGCCCGCCCGATGATTCCCGCACCACAAGGTCCACGGAGGCGGCTGTGCGTGTCAGCGACGGCGACCCCGCGGTCATCAACTCGACGAGTCGGCGTACGGCGATGGCGCCCAGTTCTTCCTTGTTCACGTGGACGGTCGACAGGCGCGGCTCCACGTGCAGACCTGTTTCAATGTCGTCGAAGCCCACGAGGGCCACGTCCTTCGGTACGGCCATCTTCAAGTCCTTCAACGCCTGCAGACAGCCGATGGCCATGGCATCATTCGCCGCGAAGATCGCGGTTGGACGGTCTCCGGGACGTGCGAACAACTGGCGGGCTGCCGCCGCGCCATTTTCGATGCCCGTTTCCCGCTGGTCGGTGATCATCCACTCCGGCCGCGCATCGATCCCGTGCGTCCGCAGCGCTTCTTTGAACCCTGCCGCGCGCTCGGCGATGCTCGGATGCTTGAGGTCGCCTGCGAGGAACCCGATTCGGGTGTGGCCCAGGTTCAGGAGGTGCTCTGCCGCCATCCGGGCGCCGCCGCGGTTGTCGATCACGACCGTGGAGATCCGGCGGACAGGTTCTTCGAAATCGATCAGGACAACCGGGAGGTCGCGTCTGAGGCATTCGTCGATCCAACCGTGGCTGATCTTCCCGGCAATGATGATGCCGTCGACGTTGTGCTCGAGGAGGAATCGGGGCGTCTGCCGCAGGTCCACGCGCCCCTTGCTGACCGTCGTCAGCAAGACATAGTACTCGTGCCGTCGAGCTTCGAACTCAGTTCCAAGGAACACTTTGCTGTAGAACGGTTCCGCCTGCAGGAAGTGATCCTCTGTCAGGATGAACCCGATGTTTCCGCTGGTCCGCGAGGCGAGACCGCGTGCGCTCCGACGCGGGTGGTACTTAAGGTCGGTGATCGCCTGCTTCACGTTCCGCCGGGTCTTGTCGCTGACGCTCTCATGCTCATTCAAGACGAGGGAGATCGTGGACACTGAAAGGCCGGTCTTCTTCGCAACATCCCTGATCGTCGGTCTCTTATACGGCATTTGAATCGAACCGTTCTAATTCAAAATCGGGAAATCTGTCGAATAAATAACGCAATTATTTGTCTTTTGGATAATGGTTGGATTTCAATTCGAACCGGTTCGAATTTAGGCACCCAGAAGGGTCATGTCAAGGCGTGCGGACGGTCGAATCAGTGGTTTTCAGCGTCCCCCGTGGTCATGGTGTCCAAATGCCAAGAAGAAGCGCTTCCATGGGTGGATCGCGCCGAAAGAATTAATCTGGAATGTGGGAAGTTGGGGGGAAGAGCGACGAATACTGGCAGGGATCGCCAAGACCTTGGCCGAAATCGCCCGACAGCAAGTCGTCAGCCTCGCGTGGGCGACGAAGGTGATGAAATAGAAACGGCCCATCGGTCAGGACGGGCCACGCGAATGCAGGGTTCGAGAGGCGGGGGCAGGCCCTTGCCTCGCTGACTACTGCGATACATACACAAAAGTCCTGTAAGCACTGTGCCCGATCGTGGTAGGGTCGGGCGCTTTCACCCTCTTATCACATGAGAATCATCTTCCGCGTCTGGGTGAACCCACCCGCCGTCATCCCAGATTCCGCCATCGAGAAGCGAACGCCGGTGGTGGGAGCGCCACATCCGCGAAGCGGGTGCGGAGAACGCGTAGAACCGGACCCTGTCAGCTGTACCCGAACAGAGGCGGAAAGACGATCACGACGATGGCTGCCCACACGGCGTAAACGGGCAGGTAGTCCGTCTGCCATCGTTCGAGGTCCGTGAACGATCCGCGTTCTCTCAGAAAGCGGATGTACAGAACGGCAGACCACGCGAGATTGACGAGGAGGATCATGTTCACACCCAGAACGGCCACCCGGTTGGGAGTAAAGCCGAACTCGGTGATGCGCGCGGAGATGGCCCACAGCGCTACCGCGTCGGCCAACAACGCACTGACCACCAGCACGACCTGCATTACATCGAAGGCGCCGGGAGGCAGTCGAGGGTCTCGGGCGGAGACGGAATAGAGCAGTAGGCCCAGGACGACCACGAGGAGAAGGTCGAAGGCGATGAGGACGTCACGCTCGATGTCCACGCCGCGCCCGGTCCAGAGCAGGGTCGCTAGAAACGTGACCAGCAGAGCGGCGAAGAAGGGGGTGAAGAGGCGCGTCAATACCGGCGCCATGTTCTCGATCACGCTCTGCTTGGCCTCGACCAGCCAGGAGGCGACCACGACGGCTCCGGCGGCTCCGCACGGCAGCAGCCACGACTCGATGAACCACTGTGCGTCTATCCCGATGGCTTCGAACAGCATCATCAGGAATACAGTGAGGACCCCACCGCCAAGAGCGATCAGCACGTAGTAGATGAACAGCTCGCCTGAGAATCGAATGAAGTCCATGCGGCCCGCGACCTCATTCCAGCGGCCGCCGGCGTACGCGATCCCCACCGCGACCCAGAGCGCGATCGGCAGATGCAGCGCTGACAGCACCTCGGTGGAGGCTCGAGGCCCAAAAGGAAAGACGTTGGCGAATACACCCGCCGCGGCAAACGCGACGGCCAGCCAGCGGAGCGTGTTGTGTCCGAGCCGCCGCTTCCAGACGAAATAGCCGGTCAGGGGGGGCAGTACGAAAAGGCTCAAGTTGCGAGCGTAGAAACCGTTGACCTCCTCCAGCCGCATCCCGAAGAACTCCGGCAGCTTGATGAGCACTCCCGCGACCACTGCAAGAGAAAAGGCGACGAATGCATCCGATCGCACTCCCACTCCCGGCTCCCTCGAATCCGAGGGGAGAACGACGAGCTGCTTCCAGAGGCGGTCCGAATGCTCGCGCGCGAACTCTCGTGTGAGGGCGTCGAGAGCACCCATGCGCTTCACCGCCACCAGGAACGCTTCGTCGGTGGCGAGCCCCGCGTCGGCCAGCACTGCGACCTGCTCACGCAAGTGATCCTCCAACTCCGCCAC
>CAYIHQ010000366.1:0-3223 GCA_964362905.1 uncultured Ignavibacteriaceae bacterium | reverse complement strand
ACGCCGGTATCTGAGGGAGCAGGCTATAGTAGTTAAATGAGGCGTAGACAGAAAGGTAGAGAATGCCGATCCCCGCCCCAACCAATCCTTGCGCAAATATCTCAAACCCGCGCGCATGAGTGCGCCGCGCGACGACGAGAGCACCGCCGCCGACGAGGAGACCGAACAGAACGCGCACGGGCTCGGAGATCCAGTTGTTGTCGAACGCGTGTTTGAGGAAGAATCCGATGCCGATGATGATGGCGAACGCGCCGATGCGGTTGAGCAGTCGCCCACCGACGAACGCTTCCCATTCCTCGCGGGTTCGCGACGGTTGGGCTGGCGGTTGGGTGGGTTCGGGAGGGAACCCGAACGGCTGCGCGGTCGGCGGCGAAGGAGAAGGCGACTCAAGAAGCGTGATGGCGGGAGGAGGAGCCGGCGATGTCTGCTGCACGGAGAGACCGTGCATCGATCGCTCAAGAGTTGTGAGCCGCGATTCAAGGTCGATCACGCGGCGCTGGAGAAGGATGGACCGGAGCACGGCGAACAGCAGCAATCCGGCCATCACAAGAAGAACAACGGCGAGAGCGGCCATGGTGGATTCTCCGGGAAGGGCGTTCAAGCGACCCTGTACAACTTGGTCAGACCAGGGTCATTGAAATTGCACAGGACTGCCTACGAAGGTAAGAAACCGGAAGTGGAATTGAATGTCCCAGCCGACAGCAGCGGCCCGGGAACATGGGATTCGGCGACGACGGGTCCCCCTTGGCTTCCCACATCTCGACTCCTAATCGTCAAAATTTGCCCAAAATCACCACCCTTAGCCTTACAACTTTGTCTAGATCTTTAGGTATTTCCCGAACCACGCCAGGTACCGCTCGAACCGATCGCGTTGGAAGTGTGGTGCACTGATCGAGTGGAACTGTCTGGGGTATACAATGAGCTGCGTGGGAATCCCGAGCACGCGGAATGCCTGGTACATCTGCTCGCTCCCGATGGTCGGGACATTGAAATCCTTTTCGCCGGCGAGAAAGAGCGTTGGCGTCTTGATCCGTTCTACCTCGAAGAAGGGGGCGGAGAGCTTCATGTACTTCTCCGGGTTCTTCCAGGGCCATCCGACCTCGTTCTCGAACTGAACAATGTACTGGTCGACCCCAAACATACTAAATTGGAGCGCACTCCCCGCGTCGCTGACGGCCGCAACGAACCGCCTATCCTTTGCGATCGTAGCGTTCGTAAGGATGCCGCCGTAGCTCCAGCCGCCGATGCCGAGACGCTTCGGGTCGGCGACGCCCGTGGCCACCAGGTGATCGACCGCTCCGAGCACGTCGACGACCTCCTTGTTTCCCCAATCGGCATAAATGGACCGGCAGAACGCGAGCCCGCGCCCGGCACTTCCTCGATAATTCACCGCCGCAACGGCGTATCCGCCCGCCGCGAGCATCTGTCGGTTGAGGTCGAATCCCCACTCGTCCTGACCCACAGGACCGCCGTGGAGATAGACGATCAACGGGAGACGGGCACGCACAGGTGCGTTGGCGGGGCGGTACAAGATCCCCGATACCTGCGTGCCGTCGCTGCTCTTCGACGTGAACGGCTCAGCAGACGCGAGCAAGATCCTGGAGAACAACGTGTCGTGGTGCGACGTAAGGCGGCGTAGGGATCCATTCTCGATAGCGTGTACTTCCGCCGGCAGTTGCGGCGTGCTCACAAGCGACACCCACGCCAACGCCGGCCCGGCGTTGATGGTAGAAATGCTGCGCTGACCGCGAACGGAGCTGCGCACCGTTCCGGAGACGGGATCGAATTCTGCAAGATACCGCTCCCGGTCGTCCGCGACCAACGCACCGAGCACCGAACCATCCTTGCTCCACCGGGGCGTCGATACGGGGCGATCGAGTGCCTTCGACAGCAGCCGTGGTCGTCCGCCCGCCGCCGGAACAACGGCAAGAATGGCCTGGTCGTACATCGACCACGCTTCGTCAAGAGTTGACTGGAGATACGCGATCGTGGTTCCGTCCGGACTCCATTGCGGTGATACGTCGTAGCCCTTCGACGTTGTCAGTTGGCGTGGATCGGCGCCAGGACTCGATTCGATGATCCAGAGGTCGGAGTTGTCGTTCCGGTCCGGGTCATCGGTGCGATTGCTGACGAAGACGATCTGCGAACCGTCCGGCGACCAAGCCGGAGAAGACTCATCGTAACGTCCACGCGTAAGCGTGTCGAGCGATATCGGGGACAGCGTGAACAGATAGAGATGGGTGCGCCGGTCCTGCAGATAACCTTCGCCGTCCTGTTTGAAATGCACGCGGTCAATGACGATGGGTTGCGGCGTCTTTGTGGACGACGTGTCGGTGCTCTCTGGATCCTTGATCACAAGGATCATCCGGGTCCCGTCCGGCGACCAGGCGTAGTCCTCGAGTTCCCCTTTCACATCTGTCACCTTACGGGCCTCGCCTCCGCGGCGGTCCAGAAGCCAGACTTGGTTCGTCGCCTGCCGCGCAGAGGCGAATGCGAGGTGCTTCCCGTCGGGACTCCAACGTGGGCGCGATTCGCCCTCGGGCGTGTGCGTGAGCCGGACGGACTGTGTACCGTCCCAACTCATCATCCCAATGTCCGAGTTGGACTTGTACTTCGCCGAATCGACCGTGCTGAGGACATACGCGACCCATGTGCCTTCCGGCGAGACCTGAGGATCGGCGACAGAACGGATGCGATAGACGTCGGACGGGACGAGCACACGCTTCACGACTTCCGACTGGGCGAACACAGGGGCGGGCAGGAGCGCAATCACCCACAGAACAGAGAAAGAACGTAACATGCGAATACCTTTTCGTGGGATGAGAAGGTAGGATACTGAATCGAAGAGAGAGAAGAAAGGACGAGTTGTGCGGCGAACCGACCGATCCTCGGTCGTCCCGAGTCGCTTCCCGGATCATGCAATTCCGCTCTCAATGGGTCCACGTTCTCCCCACAACCACTGTCCGATTGCGCACTCGCGGCACCGCTCGTCCTCACAGTAATACTTATAGAGCTGCACCAGCGCCTGCTGACGCTGCTCGAGGCGCAGAAAAACGCCGGCCGCGCCGCGGCGCTCGACCTCAGGCGCCAGCAGGCCGTGCTGTCGGCCGCCAGCGCCAGCCTGGCGCCGCTGCGGCTGCAGAAGCGCCTGACGCACGACGCGCTGGCGGCGCTGCTGGCGCGCGCGCCGCAGTCGCTGGCGCCGATCGGCGGCTCGCTGCAG
>CAYIHQ010000365.1:0-3224 GCA_964362905.1 uncultured Ignavibacteriaceae bacterium | reverse complement strand
ATGTGCCAGCTTCGATCCGGTCGGGAATGGTGACGGTCGTCGTGCTGTGGAGTTCGTCCACTCCTTCCACTTCCAGGCAAGCGGTGCCCATCCCGTGGATCTTTGCTCCCATGGAGACGAGGAATTCCGCCAGCGACGTGATCTCCGGCTCCATGGCCGCGTTCTCGATGATCGTCGAGCCCTTGGCGAGAACGGCCGCCATGAGGATGTTGCCGGTCGCGCCGACGCTCGACACGTCGAACAGAATTCGTGCGCCATGGAGGCGTTGAGCTTTGGCGATGATGTAGCCGCCGTCGAGGTCGATCTGGGCACCCAGTTTCCGGAGGCCTTCGATGTGCAGGTTTACCGGGCGCGGTCCCCACGCGCAACCGCCGGGAAGCGACACACGCGCCTCGCCGAATCGTCCAACGAGCGGACCGAGCACATAGATGGACGCGCGCATTTTTTTTACGTGCTCGTACGGCGCCTCGTGGCTCTTGACCTCACGGGAGTCCACGGTCAATGTGGTGTCGTTGCGTTCGATCCCGAGCCCCATCGATTCCAGCAATCGGGACATGGTCACGACGTCGCGGAGAACCGGCGTATTGTGCAGCCGGTAGGTTCCGGGCGCGAGGAGGGTCGCCGGGAGCAACGCCAGTGACGCGTTCTTGGCTCCTCCGATTCGAACGGTGCCGGCCAGCGGTTTGCCGCCGTTGATGACGAACTTGTCCACGTGTGATTGGGAGAAGTGTGACGCAATAGTAGCGGGAAATGCTCCGAAACGCAAAACAAGCGCGTGGTCTCGCCTTGTCTTTCCCGCATTTTTTGGATATTCTCATGGCGGCGGCGCGGGTCCGAATGCGCCGCACACTCCCCCATCCTTCGAACCGCATGTCCGTCCAGATCATCGTCGGCGCCCAATGGGGCGATGAAGGCAAAGGCAAGATCGTCGACCACTTGAGTGAGAAGGTGGACATCGTCGCACGCTACCAAGGGGGCGCCAACGCCGGCCACACCGTTATTCTGCCGCCCGTTCGCGGTCAAGCCCCGCGCCAGTTCGTCCTCCACCTCATTCCTTCCGGCATCTTCCATCGCCACGTGACCTGCGTGATCGGCAACGGTGTGGTGCTCGACCCTGTGGCCTTGATGGACGAGATCGACCAGCTTCGCCGTGCCGGTGTCACCATTGACGGCCGACTGTTGATCAGCCACAACGCCCATCTCATCATGCCGTATCACAAGATGCTCGACGCCATCCGGGAAGAAGGCGCCCAAAAGATCGGCACCACGGGTCGCGGTATCGGGCCGTCCTACATCGACAAGTATTCGCGCACGGGCATCCGGGTGGTGGACCTGCTGGACCGTGACGTGTTGTGCCGCAAACTCAAGCAGAACATCGACCAGACGAACGAACTGCTCAAGAAGGTCTACGACCGGAAGGAGCTCGACGTCGACCAGATCATTCACGAGTATCAGGAATTCGACCGCAAGATCGACCCGTACGTGACCGATACGGCCGACTATCTGTACCGCGCACTCACCCGCGGTAAGAAGGTGCTGGCCGAGGGGGCACAGGGCGCGTTGCTCGACGTCGACCACGGCACATACCCCTTTGTCACATCTTCCAACCCGACGAGCGGCGGCGCATGTACCGGCCTGGGGATCCCTCCGACGGCGATCTCGTCGGTCGTCGGCGTCGTCAAGGCGTACTCCACGCGCGTGGGCAACGGCCCCTTCCCCACCGAGCAGAACAATGAGATCGGTGAGCGACTGCGTACCACCGGCGGAGAATTCGGCGCCACGACGGGGCGTCCGCGGCGGTGCGGTTGGCTGGACCTCGTGAGTTTGTCGTACTCCTGCCGCATCAACGGCATCTCCCTCATCGCCGTGACGAAACTCGACGTCCTCGATGCATTCGACGAGATCAAGGTCTGTGTCGGCTACATGGTCGGCGGAAAAACAATCGAGCGATTCCCCAGCGACCTGCAGACCCTCGAGCGTGTCGAGCCGGTATATAAGACCTTCCGCGGATGGAACGAGCCCACCTCGGACATCCGACGGTTCCGCGACTTGCCGTCGCGCGCGCAGACATACCTGCGCTCTGTGGAGCGCTTGCTGAAGGTCCGATTCTGGATGGTCTCCGTCGGAGCGCGGCGCGACCAGACCCTCACCGTGCCCCAACGCTGACGGTCCATGGATCGCTCTTCCGTCGCCGGTACCTTGTCGACGTCCGGGAGGATCAAGATCCTCCTCCTGGCCCTGGCGTTCTCCATCGTCGCTGGGATCCTTTTGTATACGTACGACATCGTGGCCCGCCTGCACGCGAGAGAACAGCAAGTGGCGGGCATGTACGCCCGGTCGCTCGAATACATCGCCAATGCCAGGGCGGGCGAAGGGGACTACAGCTTCGTGTTCAACGAGGTCGTGAAGGCCATCGATTTTCCGATGATCGAGACCGACCCGGCGAGTTCCATCATCAAGAACGTCCGCAATGTCCCGCTCGACAGCACGTGGGACGAGGCACGGCGCGACAATTATCTGCGCGACCTCATCCGGGAGATGGACGAGGTCCATACCCCCATCGTCGTCGCATATCAGGACACGATCATCCTGAGCCGCGTCCACTACGGCGAGTCACCGCTCATCGATCAGTTGCGTCTCCTTCCCTTCGTGGAGCTGACCGCCGTGGCCTTTTTTATTCTCATCGGCTACATCAGCTTCTCGTACATCAAGCGCAGCGAACAAAGTAACATTTGGGTGGGAATGGCGCGCGAGACTGCCCATCAACTCGGAACGCCCATTACAAGCCTGCTCGGGTGGACCGAACTCCTGCGCTCCCAGACCCTGGACAATCCACCCGCCAGCGAAACCCTGGTGGACATGGAGAACGACCTCCAGCGTCTGCAGAAGATCGCCGACCGGTTCTCCAAGATCGGGTCCAAGCCTGACCTGCATGACGAATCGGTGGCCGAGATCATCGAACGCGTCGTCCAGTATTATCAGCGGCGCATACCGCACACCGGCAAGAGGGTGGTGTTGACCGTCGAAGCGCCGACGGACGAGCGCGTGCGCATGAACCGTGAATTGTTCGAGTGGGTGCTCGAAAACCTGACGAAGAACGCCCTGGATGCGATCGAGAGCGGCGAAGGACGGGTCACGTATACAATCTCCGGGCATGCCCGGCACGTGTTCATCGACGTGACGGATACTGGCAAAGGGATCGACCCAAAGCACCGCAAGGATGT
>CAYIHQ010000364.1:0-3226 GCA_964362905.1 uncultured Ignavibacteriaceae bacterium | reverse complement strand
TTGCGGATATTTATTTTATTATTAATTTAGAAAAACCCCAAAATCAGCCGCCGACGATTTCTAATCTTAATCAATATAAATCGGACGGGATAACTTTAATTCCCGAAAACAGCATTACCACAGAGGATAATGTTATCTTCAAGGCGACAGTTAGTGACCCAGACAACGACCAAGTCAAACTTCAGGTGGAAATAAAGGAATTTAATCAATCCTTTAACGAACAGAACTTAATTGAGTCGTCTTTTGTTGCTTCCGGAAATGAAGCGACAATTACAAGATATGGCTTTGTTCCTCAGTTATATAAATGGCGGGTGAGAGCGGTTGATTCAAGAGGTGGAGTATCAGATTGGCAAGAGTTTGGAACAGTAGGCAATATTGACTTCATCGTTAAAACATTAGAACAAGCAGCCGTTGATTTGGCGAAAGAAGTTGTTAATGCTCTTTATCTTGGAGACGGCAAAACATGGGGCGGCAAGGGTTGGGATTCGATTCAATCAGTATACGTAGCTCAAAATGAAATATTTAATGGATATAATTATTGGAATAATGCTACAAGCGTAAAAACAATTCAATTCGGAGCAGGACTTGATTGTTCTGGTCTTGTAATGTGGGCGTATAATCGTGCTTTTAATCCTTTAAAATATTATTTACAAAATGCGATGCGTTATGAGAGTGCTGATGGGCAATATAAAAATAATTCGGAAGTAATAACAGAGAATAATTTACAAGCCGGTGATTTATTGTTTATGGACAAAGATAATAATGGTAAAGCAGATCACGTGGCAATGTATGTGGGAGAGTTTGTAAGAGATGGAGAGGCATTTGATATAGTGGAAGCGTTTTCGCCAGCGGTCGGTATTAGATCGACTACTAAAACTGAATACAAAACACGTCCAGGATTTATTAATCTTGGCTTAAATGGAACGCGTCGTGTTGTTTTAAGTCCACAATTAGGCGGTCAGGTTCAAGCTGGCTCGCCAATTGATTTAATCGTTACTGACCCCGAAGGTTTTACAATTACTCCAACAACCGCTATTCAAACCGACAACGAATACCTCAGGGAAATTCCGGGAGAATTGTATTATACGGAAGGAGAAATCGGTTCTGATGGCAGGCCAAAAGACACAATTTATTGGCCAAAACAAAAAACGGGAGATTATATTATTAAAGCCATTCCGGAAGAAGGAGTTGATTCAATAGCAACATATTCGCTGAAATTTACCGCAGAAAATCAAACAATCAATCTCGCTGAAAATATTCCAATAAGCCAGATTCCAAGCGAAGGATACGGCGTTATTGCTGAAGAAAGCGGCACTGTCAATCGATTTATTCCTGTTTTAATAGATATCAAACCAGATAGTTCTTCAAACACCATTAATCTCGGCTCAAACGGATTCTTACCCGTCGCAATTTTCGGTTCAGCAACATTTAATGTAAAACAAATTGATGTTGCCACGATTAAACTTGCCAATGCGGGCATAAAATTAAAAGGCAATAGTCAAGCGATAGTAAATTACGAAGATATTAACGGAGATGATTCTATTGACATTATTATTCACGTTATTACCGATGCATTACAATTAACCGCTACCGATGTCAAAGCCAATTTAGAGGGTCAGTTGATTGGCGGAGATATAATTAAAGGATCTGATTCCATTAGAATTGTTCCATGATAAAGCAAAGACGCATTTTAATACTGTTTATTGTTATCGGTTTATTGTTTTTGGGCGCTGGCGTAACAATCTTTTTATTTCAGCAAAATTTTACATCACCAGCCAACAATATTTTAAATTCACAACTCAACGAAATCGACATTGAAACAAATGAAATTGAAATAAATAAAATAGATGGCATGAAATTATACCGCAACGAGGAATGGGGTTTTGAGTTTAAGTACCCGAATCAGATGATTATTCAGGAGAAATCTTTTAGAGGTTATTATAGTAAGTTTAATCTTTATATACGTGATAAAGTTGATAAAGGATTAGAGCAGGCGTTTTTGGTGAATATTGTCCTTCCGGAATTTGCGGAACGAAGTTTTTCAGGACTGGATAAAAAGACCAACGAAATAGTTGTTGATGGCGTTCCGGGTGTGGAATATGAATATGAGCTTAACGAACGGCGCGAAAAAGTCGCCATTTTCCCTTTTGGAGATTTTCGATTGATTTTAGGGATTCACTATGAAGAATATGAAGATCTCTATAAACAGATATTAAGCACATTCAAATTCTTAAAATGAATACTAATAGAACTCAAAAATACGACCAATCTTTCAACGAGCAAAATCTTTTAGAGAGCGACATTGTTTCTTCCAGGAGTGAAGCGATTATAACTAAACAGAATCTTACAGACGGTCAATATCACTGGCGAGCCCGAGCAGTAGATGACAAAGGTAACGCTTCGGAGTGGCGGGAATTCGGAACAGCGGGAAATGTGGATTTTGAGGTGAAAATAGTTCCGCTTTATACGCAAGTTAGGTCGCCGTATCCGTCAGAAGCTGATACTGACGAATGGGATGGTTTAGAATACGCCAGAGGATTTACAGAAACTTATACTTGCGGTTCTAAAATCTATCAATGCGGCTGTGTTATTACTTCTGTTGTAATGGTCGCCAGATACTATGATATTACAGAAGCAAAGGGCAAGGATGTTAATCCCGGAGAAATAAATAACTGGCTTAAAAACGAGCCCGGCGGTTATGTCAACGGCGATGTTAACTGGATTGCCGCTGCTAAGTATACAAATTGGAGAATAAAATACGAAAAAACCGATAATCTAACAGATAATTATACTCTTCTCGACACTTACTTAAACAATGCTCAACCGGTGATTGCCAAAGAAAAAGCCGGTCGAGGCGGTACAAATCTTCAACACTTTATAGTTATTAACAACAAACTTGCATCAGCCTACAACGTGAAAGACCCGGCGTGGTATAACACTAAAACATTAAATGAGACTACTGACAGCATAAATAAAATAAGGGGCTATGAAAACGGCTTTGATGGTTTAAGAATTTACAAGAAGGGCGATGGCGTTGCTCAAAGCGCCATTACTATTGCCTTAGGTTCTCCGGCAGAACTTTTTATTACAGACCCATTAGGTAGAAAACTCGGAAAAAACAAAAATAATGTTGAATACAATGAAATTCCCAACGCTTCATACTTTGAAGACGGCTTTGACGACCCAACCGGAGAAAATCCGCCTTCTCAGGAAAGAAACAAATTAA
>CAYIHQ010000363.1:0-3254 GCA_964362905.1 uncultured Ignavibacteriaceae bacterium | reverse complement strand
TCGTCTATGCTTCCAACAATACGGTCCTTCCCCTGCCCCAGGTCGCCATTCACTACTACTTCTTCTAAATGGGGTATTGGCGTTGACGATGCCCGAGGTGCGCGTTGCCGGGATCTTGATTCCCACATCGTCGCTGCGCTTCCGAACGTCGCGGAGTTCTGGTCCCGGAGGCCAAAACGTCAACAAGTTGGACACGCGTGTCGAGGTGGTCCTGGAGGTGGAGTCTATTCCAGGCCTCACCCACGACCAACGCGCATTGCTCCAGAAAAGATTGGGTTCTCGTTTGGACCGCACGGGTGCGCTGCACGTGATCTCCCAGCGGCACCGAAGCCAGTGGCAGAACAAAGTGGCGGCGCTCGAGCGGCTCGTAGAGCTTCTGGAGACAGCCTTGACACCCGAGCGAGAGCGGAGGGCCACGCGCCCGACGAAAGCTTCGGTCCGTCGTCGCCATGAGCACAAACGAAACCTTGCGAGCAAGAAATCGTCCCGCCGGCGACCCTCGCGCGACGACGACTGATCTTCCGGAACCTTTCGCCCCTGCCTCCACGTTCTTAGCGTGTATTCTCCCAGGAGATTCTTCATGTCCATTATTCTCTCAACGGTTCTTCTGATGCTCAACGGCATGCTTCTCCCTACTCCCCCGGCGGACTCGATCCGTACCGCTGGCGGTGATCCGAAACTGTACTCGTTTACCATGAAGACCATCGACGGCAAGGAGCGCTCCCTGGCTTCCTACCGCGGAAAGGTCCTCCTCATCGTGAACGTCGCCTCCAAGTGCGGCTACACATCCCAGTATGCCGACCTGGAGAAACTCTATGAGCAGTACCACGAAAAGGGATTCGAGATCCTCGGTTTTCCCGCTAACGATTTCCTTCGGCAGGAGCCCGGTTCCGATACCCAGATCAAGGAGTTCTGTTCGACCATGTACGGCGTGACGTTCGACATGTTCTCGAAGATCAGTGTCAAAGGGAGCGAACAGCATCCGCTCTATCAATACCTGACGGAAGAGTCGTCGGTTCCCGGAGCCGTGAAGTGGAACTTCCAAAAGTACCTTGTGAACAGGAAGGGCGAAGTGGTGACCAAGTTCTCCCCGGGGACAGAACCAATGGACGACGAGGTCGTCAAGATCGTCGAACAACTTCTGGCCGAACCCTCCTGAGGATTCCTTGATGTGCGAGAACGGGCGGTGGCTCTTGGGAGCGCCGCCCGTTTGCGTTTTCTGCCTTTCTCCTGCATCGCCCTCTTCCTATATTGTCCCCATGACCCGCGACCGGCTCCGACAGCGGCTCCTCAAAGATCTCCAGAAGAACGGTGGACTGCTCTCCATCGAGGGGCTCCACGCCCTTGACGAATTGGATGACATCGTCCTCCTGGAGACGCATCGGCCCGACGAACTGGGTTCAAACACCTATCTCTTCGATACGCTCGAAGATGTGATCTGGGCAGACCGCGTGCAAGAAATTGTGCCCGCGCTGGTGCGTGCGCAGGTATGGCTGGAGAAGGGGCTCTTCATTGCCGGGTACATCGGGTATGAGGCCGCACCTGCGTTCTTGCCCGTCCCTGCCCGCGCACCGCTCGATGGGCCCACGCATCTCCTGTGGCTTGGGGTCTACGACACGCCGTTGCGCGTGCCCCGCACCGGACGCACGGTCCCCATCCCGGAACCATCGGACGACCTGACGATGGGTGAACTCAGTCCTCGCATTCCGCGGCGCCGCTATCTTGAGGCGTTACGCAGGATCCGGAGATACCTGGAAGAGGGAAACACGTATCAGGTGAACTTCACGTTCGGCATGGACGGTCGGTTCACGGGGTCGTCGGTCGATCTGTATGCTCGCTTGCGTGCTGCGCAGCCCGTTCCATACGGCGCCTACATCCGGCACGGGCCGACGGCCGTGGTGTCCTTGTCGCCGGAGTTGTTTGTGCATGTCGACGGCGATGCCGCCACGCTCAAGCCCATGAAGGGAACGGCGCGGCGGGGGCGCACGACGTCCGAGGACCGAGAGATCGTCGAGCGGCTTTTGGCGTCCGAGAAGGACAGGGCCGAGAACCGGATGATCGTCGATCTCCTGCGCAACGACATCGGGCGCCTCGCGCGCCCCGGGAGCGTGAAGGTCCCGGCCTTCTTCTCCGTCGAACGTCATCCGACCCTGTTCCAGGCCACGAGCACCATCACCGCGCAATTGCAGCGGCGTGCGAATCTCGTCGACCTGTTCCAGGCCCTCTTCCCGTGCGGTTCCGTCACGGGCGCGCCAAAGATCGAAACGATGCGCATTATCAACGAACTCGAAACCGAACCCCGGGGTGTGTACACGGGTGCCGTCGGGTTTCTCGGACCCGGTGGACCTGCCTCCCGCAGTGCTTCACAGCACGCGGGATGGCGTGGCGCGTTCAGTGTCGCCATCCGAACGCTGGTATCGGACGAGGACGAGGGATCATTCCGCTTGGACATCGGGAGCGGTGTCACCATCGCATCGGAGGCCAGGAGCGAATATGAGGAGTGTCTCCTGAAGGCCCGGTTCGTAGAGATGGAACCGCGGGCGTTCCGGCTGTTCGAGACCATCTTGTGGACACCTGAGGATGGATTTGATCTTCTCAACGACCATCTTCACCGACTGGCAGATTCGGCGGATTACTTTGACTGGACGTTCGACATCGAAGCGATCCGAGCTTTGCTGGAGGAAGAACACCTCCGGCTTCATCGTGAGGTCGCGAGTATCGGACGACACCGTGTGCGGCTCACCGTCGGACAGGACGGTTCCGTGGAAATGGAGGCCAAGCCGCTGGAGCCGTTGCCCGCACATCCGAAGGTGGGATTCTCCAGAAAGCGAATATCCACCGACGACCGCTTCCAATACCACAAGACCACGCAGCGCCCCCTCTACGACACATTGTTGGAAAAGCTGCGGACCCGGGGATGGTTCGATGCCATCGTGCTGAACGAGCGCGGCGAGGTCGCAGAAGGCACTCGTTCGAATGTCGTCATTCGGCGCGGAACGGCCTTTCTGACGCCGCCGCTGACATCGGGGATCCTGCCGGGGGTGTACCGACAGAAGCTGCTTCGTTCGCGACGATCCGTCGCACAGGAGACGACCCTGAAGCCAAAGGACCTCCTGGAGGCGGACGAGGTATTCGTCTGCAACGCGCTGCGAGGCATGGTGCGCGTGGAAGTCGTCAAGAAAGAGATCTGACTCCGGATCCTGGTGCCGGCCCGGTCCGTTGGAACTACGCTCGAAAACGTCTAGATTATCGAA
>CAYIHQ010000362.1:0-3263 GCA_964362905.1 uncultured Ignavibacteriaceae bacterium | reverse complement strand
GGCGAAGATGTGCTCCGAGGGACTCGGACTGACGCCGGACGAGCTGAAGGAAACGATGAAGGTGATCGATGTGATCATCCTCAACGATTCCGAGGCCCGACTGCTGACGCGGGAACCGAACCTCACGAGGGCCGCCCGGGCCATCCGTACCATGGGACCTCGCATCGTCATTATCAAGAAGGGAGAACATGGCGCTCTCCTGGTAACAGAAGAAACCATCTTCTCCGCTCCGGCGTACCCCCTCGAGAACATCTACGATCCCACAGGAGCTGGCGACTCGTTTGCCGGCGGCTTCATTGGTTGGCTGGCGAAGACCGACGATATCTCTGACGAGAACTTGAAACGCGCGGTCATCTACGGCAGCACGCTCGCGTCGTTTTGCGTCGAGCAGTTCAGCGTCGACGGATTGAAAAACCTCTCCTCGTTCAAGATTCAGGACCGGTTCCGCGCGTTCATGGACCTCTCGCGCTTCGACGAAGGATAGACGAATGGATGCGCTGACCTGGAAGGATGGTCATGTCCTGTTCCTGGACCAGACCCGCCTGCCGGGAGAAACAATCGTCTGCGATACCGACGATCCGGAGGCGGTCATCGAAGCGATCCGTCGTCTTGCCATTCGTGGAGCACCGCTCATCGGCATCGGTGGCGGCTACGCTGCCGTCCTGGCGGCTCGGCGTGGCCTTGGACAGCCGTGGTCCGGCGTCGATGCAGTTCTCGACCGCATCGCGACGGCTCGTCCAACGGCCGTGAATCTCTCGAAGGCCGTTCAACGTATACGGTGTTCTGTTCGCGACCGTAGTTTGGTCGTCCGGGACGAGGATGTGCGCGCGATGGAATCGGAAGCGCTGGCCGTCCACGAGGCGGATCGGATCGCGTGTGAGCGCATCGCCCGGAATGGAGTCGCCCTCCTGCCCGAGCACGCGTCGGTCCTGACCCACTGCAATACGGGAGCGTTGGCGACCGGCGGCGGAGGAACCGCGTTCGGGATCATTCGTTCGGCATGGGAACAAGGCCGGTTGCGGCATCTGTACATCGATGAGACACGTCCGTTGCTGCAAGGCTCTCGTCTGACAACTTGGGAGGCCATGCAGCATGGCATTCCGGCGACCCTCATCACCGATGCCACGGCGGCGCTGGTCATGCGCCAGGATCGGGTGGATGCGGTGGTGGTCGGGGCGGACAGGATCGCCATGAATGGAGATGTGGCGAACAAGGTCGGCACCTACGGGTTGGCTGTGCTGGCGCGTTCTCATGGGATTCCGTTCTATGTGGCCGCCCCTCTTTCGTCGGTCGACGAGTACGCACGGGGCGCCAAGAATTTCGTTCTCGAAGAGCGTCCGGCGACAGAAGTGACAATGATCGGTGCCGTGTCGGTGGCACCGCCCGGTGTGCACGTCTTTGCGCCGGCATTCGACGTGACGCCCGCGAACCTGATCACAGCCATCGTGACGGATGCCGGCGTCGTGGTTCCTCCTCTCGAGGGCGGCCTCGATAGGTTCATGGGAACAGTTCGCGGCACATGATCGTCCAAACTCCTGCCATCGTCCTCCGTTCCATGCGGTATGGAGACACGAGCAAGATCGTGACGCTCTTCACGAAGGACCATGGCAGGGTCTCCGTGTTGGCGAAGGGGGCGCGTGCTGGTAAGGCTCGATTTGGGGCGGCTCTCGAATCGGGAGCCCATATCGCCGCCGTGTATTATGTCAAGGTGTCCCGGGAACTTCAAACGCTCTCGCAGGCGGATGTGCAGGAGCGTTTTCGGAGGATCCCCACCTCGTTGCCAGCGACCGCGGCAATGCTGCAGATGGTGGAAGTGGTGTACGTCCTCACCCATCCGGGCGAACGACACACCGAAGTGTATGACCTCCTGGTGGAAGGCTTGCGCGCCGCCGACCGGAGAGACGAGGGACTGGCCGACTTGTTGATCGCGTATCGTCTCAAAGCAATCTCTGCACTCGGGTTTGCTCCCTCGTTCGATCGGTGTATCCGGTGCGGCAGCAGCGTCACACCATCGAAGGTCGCCCATATCCGATACCATGTCCGCAAAGGCGGTCCGCTGTGCGAGGCGTGCGAACAGGATCTCATTTCCTTGCCGGGCCGAATGGGCGGCAGGGAAGACTGGACCGAGAGTGTGGTGAGCGGACCGGCGCTGCTACAATTCCAGCGCCTGATGCGCGATCCCCTCGCTCAGGCGGGGGACGAGCCCGCGCCCGAGGTCATCAGGAGCGAAATGGAAGCGATGCTGCGTTTATATGAACGATTTCATTTGGACCAACGAACCCCCTTGCGCACGTCCGACCTCGTGCGTGATGTGATTCAATCCCCCTAAGGAGTCACGTATGTCCACGCGTTCCGTTGTACTGGCTGTCGTCCTGGTGTCGCTCGGTATCGTGTTCGGCGTCATCCTTATTTCCGGACTCAAGGGCGTTGGGGTCTCGTTTGCCGTCCAGGACGTTACCCTCGGCACCCAGAAAGCTCCTCTGAAGCCGAATGCCACACTCCGTGCGATCAACGAGGCATATCAGGAGATCGCGGGCAACGTCACGCCTACCGTCGTGTACATCATGGTGAAGTCCGACGCCGCCGCGGGAAGCAACGAAGACGAGGGAGGGCAGTTCTTCCACAGGTTCTTCGGTCCGGACTTTCGCATGCCGCGCCGCGGACCTGAGCTCGGCGCCGGCTCCGGCGTCATCCTGACCCCCGACGGCTACATCCTGACGAACAACCACGTCGTGGAAAACGCCGCGGCGAACGGAATCACGGTTCGGCTCCTGGATACGCGCGACTTTCAGGCGCGCCTGATCGGCACCGACAAGTACACCGACCTGGCCGTGATCAAGGTGGATGCCACCGACCTTCCGGTCGCTGCGCTTGGAAATTCCGATAACGTCGAAGTAGGCCACGTCGTGTTCGCGTTCGGAAATCCGCTGGGACTTTCGTCGACCATGACGCAGGGCATCGTGAGCGCTCTCGGACGTCAGATCCGCATCATCGATGACGAGAATACCGGCTACGGGATCGAGAACTTCATTCAAACGGACGCGGCCGTCAACCCCGGCAACAGCGGCGGCGCGCTCGTCGACATTAACGGCACCGTGGTCGGCATCAACACCGCCATCGCCACGACGAACGCCCGGTACCAAGGATACAGCTTCGCGATCCCCATGAACTTGGCGCGAAAAGTGGCCACCGACCTCATCAAGTTCGGAAAGGTGCGGCGTGGCTTCATCGGAGTCCAGATCCAATCCGTCGACGCGGTTACG
>CAYIHQ010000361.1:1821-3271 GCA_964362905.1 uncultured Ignavibacteriaceae bacterium | reverse complement strand
CAAGCCACAGAGAGCATTGAAGAGATGGTAGTGATAGCTACCCTCAACACTAGGACGCAGGCGTCCCTTCAGACGCTGCTTGGCGGCGCTAAACTGCCGTCGGAAGCTAGATCGGGTCCCACGGTTCATTGCAATACCAACGGCCTCGGCATAGGCCGCGTAGACCTCAGGAGAGCCATAGCCTCTAACGGCTTGGTCCAGCATCTGAACTCCGACCGCCCTAGCACCCTCACGACTAAGATTCCTCGAAAGCTCTCGACGGATACCCCGGAGGCTGTTAACTGCATCTTGCGTTTGCATCTTGGTTTGTCTCACTTTCGTTTACCATAGGATTCTTTTGGAGGACCTAGATGGGGTTGAACCATCCCCACAGCCTTATCGATCCTACTCTCTATTACTAGAGCCGCTTGTAAGCGTTGTAGGCTGGACTATACCTTGACCATATCCTGAACGGACTTAGGCCCCCACCGTCTAGTCTCTACACCTTCCTAGGTTGCTCTAGGCTTGGCTCGGTATTGTCCCATAGGGAGTTTCACCGAATTTGATGGGATTCAGTTAGAACTTTCGTATCTAACTGCTCATATTTAAGGACTGGGCACTAACCGCTATGCAATAGGTCCATGATTTGGTTTAACTAACCCAACACCATCTACACTCGTAATGACTAAACACTATTACAGGAACCTTACCCCATTGTGTATCCACCTCTTTCTTATTGCTCACACTAGTCATAGGCATTCCGCAGTGGGCACATTTGCTAGGCATTGGTTACTCCTATTTTTTATTAAAGATAGCTTTCTGCCCGCGACAGGGATTGCACCTGTGACCTACATTTTAGAAGAATGTTGCTCTATCTGCTGAGCTACGCGGGCAGGAAGATATCTTGTTACTAACACGCCTAACTCCGAGGCATACCACCTCTACGCCCTCGTTGCGCTTCGCTACACTCGGGTCACTTCGTGATTAGGCTTATGGTGGACCTGATCGTATTGAAACGATGTCCTACTGTGAATGATCACTCATCCCAGCAGTCGAAAACCTGACAGGCCCATGATGTTACCGAACGTCTCGACAAAGACTCCTAAGGCCAGCAGATGCTGCCCAGTTAGCAAAGCCACTAAAGCTTCTACGAGACATACTCTTCCAGAAAGTTTGGTGTGCAGACATTTACTACTCCTTTTATTAACGCGCCTAACTCCGAGGCATTCTGCCTCTACGCCCTACGCTGCGCTTGCGCTTCGCTAGGGTCACTTCGTGATTAGGCTTATATGAAGCGCCTGGGTAATGCTCCCAGCGACTGAAGGTTCCATTGTAGGCTTTCACTTCAGTTGGTCCTATGCCGGCGCCCCACGGGAGCCAGCAACGAGGTTAGCCAGCCATCATACGACAGCTAGCTCTCAGCATGCATTCACCCCGCAGCTGGCATGTAGCCTAATCACCGCAGAGCGGT
>CAYIHQ010000361.1:0-1811 GCA_964362905.1 uncultured Ignavibacteriaceae bacterium | reverse complement strand
CAGCATCGCTGCCTGAGAGTTAACTCCCATTATTACCTAACACCCTTTGGTTAGCTGACTACTGCTTTGAACAGGCTCTTAGCTGCATCCTTGAGACTTTGGACAAGTCCCTTGTTGCCGGCCTTAGCCATGACCTTAGAAGTAGTCGTGCGACGGATGTCGTGAGTCATCACTGCAACGTCGTTTACAACAACGATACGATGACGGTGCAGAGCCCGAAAGCGGTGCACACCCACGTCTTCACCAGTACGACGGTCCCTGATAGTCCTAGCGGCTTCCTCAATGATCCCAGAGGCTGGCAGAGCCAGTCTAGAGTTCAGCAGGAGCTCCTCGACCTTGGGATGGTCTACCCCAAGAGCAAAGGTGCAGAGAACAGATTCAGCAAACTGGTGCAGGGTCTCTGGGTTGAGAGCGTCATACTCTCCATATACCCGCACAAGATAGCTGACATTGGGACCACCCACTGAGACACCATCACGCTCAAGAGGCTTATCAAACCTAGTGATGTTAACAATCTCTCCAGCATAGAGTTTGTTTGCCATGTCTTCCTCTTACTCTCTTACCTTATATAGCACTGATAGAAGCCCCAACAACGCCTCTATCTTTGGTCAGCCCTTGGCTGTCCTTACCCTCAGTTCCTTAGGCTTCCACAGTCTCCCAAGAGGCTTCAGCAGCACTCTGAGGAGCAGCCTCAGGAGTGACCACAGCAGCATGACCAGCGGTCATCACTCGACGGATCTTAGTGGTGGGAGAACCACTGATCGAAGAGTAAATAACCCGCAGCATCGTCAGAAGCTCTTCGTCCTTATAGGTGCTCTCGCCATTCCACTCGCCAGGGCCAAGGCCTTGGAAGTAGATAGAGCTACCAGGCTTGAACTGGATATGCTGGTTGGCCTTCAGAAATCCACGCTCGCCCCACTCAGAAGTGAGTTGAGCGGCCAGCTTATCCAGAGCATTCTCACCGCGGAGACGGAAGCACACAGGCTTCGCATCCACTGCACGGTTCTCTGGGAGGTCCAGATCAACGATATCCCCATCCACAGTCATTGCCGTAGGACGGACGATGACTTTAGTGGAACCGTTATTGTCGCTGTAGTTACGAACAGCAAGAATAGTGGCCTTGAAGAGGGGCAGTGCCATTTTGGAATTCTCCTTAATTAATTAGTTCAATATGCGATGGATCTGGGCTAATACTTTAGGTGGTATGGGTTTTCTTCCCAGTAACACCAATCCAATATCAGCCATTGCAGCAGGGTGAGAGGACGCTAGATGATAGGGACTGAGCCAGCTGAGTACAAACTCATACTTGCCCATCCCCAGCTCTTCTAGGTCATACTGAGCTGCTTGAAACAGAGGATCGTCTTCATCTCCTGTAAGTGCATATAGCACTCCAGCAACATAAACTCGCTCTACTTCAGAACAGCCAATAGATCCAGAAGAACTTAACATCTCTAGTGCTTCTTCTCTTAATGCTGCCAAGTTAACCAATTTGTCCACTCTAGACCTCTTCTTGTCTATTGCTACTTACTGGTCCCTAAACTAGGGCACCAGTATCAGCCAAGAAGTATCTTAGTGAGACCTAGATAATACAGCATAACCGGACCTATCATCACTGCTAAGAGTGCCTGATTAGGAACATGCCATGCTCTAGCCTGACTGCCTAGCAGCCAAGCGCCTACTAACACTAATAGACCAACTGATCCAGTAGTCTTATAACAAAGACATACGGTCCCGATCAGGGTTACTAATGCTAGTAATCTTTTAGGTAGAATTTCCCCAACACTACTTAGACCTCTAAGTAGCTTCTCTCC
>CAYIHQ010000360.1:0-3287 GCA_964362905.1 uncultured Ignavibacteriaceae bacterium | reverse complement strand
ACAGATAGTTGGGTTCGTCGATGATGAAAACGCCCGGGACGACGGTGAGTGCTAGGATCACCCCGATCAAGGCAAGCGTCCAGGCAAGAATACGGGATTCGCGGTGGGACACTCGGTTCGCGTCGGGGTCCGTTAGCCGGAGGCCCAATAAGAATATCGCAAAGCGATTCACTATTGTCACGAAAGTCTCGGCGTTCAGGCGTGCGCGGCTCGCCGAAGCGTGATGACGGTGATCTCGGACCGGGATCCGAGCCGGATCGGAGGGCCCCAGTAGCCCGTGCCTTTGCTCACATACACCCATGTGGACCCAAACTGACGCAGGCCTTTCAGGAGAGGCTGACCGGCAGCGGCGACGAGATTCCACGGAAAGAATTGTCCGCCGTGCGTGTGGCCCGAGAGCATGAGGTCCACGCCCGCCGCCTGAGCCGCCTCGAGGCTGCGTGGCTGATGGGCCAGCAAGATCTTGATAACGCCTGCCGGCGCTTCGGCGACAGCGGCCGCGGGGTCGGACCGATGATGCGGAACAAACCCGACTGCGTTCACGTCCGTGACGCCGGCGAGGACCAGGCGTTCGCCGTTCCGATGGATGACCCGATGCTCATTGATGAGTGTGTCGAAGCCCAGGCGCTTCGCCTCCTCCACCCACGCTTCGGCCCCGGAATAGTACTCATGATTACCCGTCACGAAGAACTTGCCGTACGGCGCAACGAGCCGGGCCATCGGCACGACATGTTCGCGGAGGTGGGAGACGGAACCGTCCGCGAGGTCGCCCGTGAACGCCACCAGGTCGCCGTGCAACTCATTCGCCATCTCAACCACCGTTTCGACGAACGGACGGGTCACCGTGAGGCCGGCGTGAATATCCGTGATCTGCACGATCCGAAATCCATCGAACGCTGCCGGAAGCGCAGGAAGAGGAATACTGACCTCGACGATGGCGGGACGGCGTCGGGCCTCCAAGATTCCAAACCCGGTCAGTCCGCCGGCAACGCCCAGAAGTGACAGGTGGAACCCACGCACCAGTATTCGGCGCCGCTCCGGGTCCGTCACCGCATCTGCCATACCGCTCGCATCCAGGGCCGGGCGCAATTTTTCCCAGAGCGTCCAGGCCCCCACGCCAAGGTCCTTCAACAGCGTGAGCGTAAACAGGAAGGAGAAGAGCCCCAGGCTCACGTAGGCCACCCACGCGGAGCCGATCGACCACCAGTGCTCCACCCGGTTAAAGGAAATGAATATTCCGGCCGCGGGGATGATGAGCAGTGTTACCAGGATGCTCCAGGCGACGATGTTCCACGGAATGGGAAGATGCATCGGGAGAATGAACCGGACCCCGACGTATCCATATCCGACGCTGAGAATGAGGACAAAGACGATGAAGAAGAGAATGGCGTTCATCAAGAAGAGGGAGAATGATATGATGAATGTAGGTGAAATCCAGCAGACCCGAAACCGCGCCAGGCTCACGCATGCGGATGCTCACGTTGCGCGAGAGATTCTCCTTGACCCGGCGCTCGAATTCCTCTACGTTTGACATCAGCAACTACCTGCATGCCCGCACCCACCGACAAACGCCGTCAGGCCGAACACATGGCCGACCTTACGTTCGAGCTCCTGGAGCAGTGCCAGTACAAGCGCGAACAGATCGCCGGACAGTTGAAACTGACCGTCGCCGAGTTCAAGTTGTTCCGGGCGTTCCGCTTGGACGCCATGCTCTCTGTGAACGAGTTGGCGAGCCGTCTGGAACTCTCGCCCAGCCGCCTTACGCGGATCATCGACGGATTGGAAGACAAGCGGTTCGTCCGTCGGACCATTGGAGCCCAAGACCGCCGCGTCATGGAGATCACTCTGACCGAGCAGGGAAAGAAGGTCCAACGGCAGCTGGAGGACACGTATGTCCGGACCCACGAGGACATCCTGAAGCTTCTTCCCGCCGGCGCCACGGACAGCGTGTTGCTGGCCATGGAGAAGCTGCGGGACGCCATGAAGAAATGGGTCGAACAATGACCGGGGAACCGTTCTGTTCCGGCATGCCATACCCCGCAAACCATTCTCAAACTTGATGTTTCCTCCTCCTGCGCACCTGCCTGTTGCATGCCATTGATTGTAGGGCGCCAAAGACGTACCATCCTGCCGTCATTTGGAGACAACCCATGCGTATCGCTCGTTGGTTCTCGTTGATCCTCATCAGTGCGCTCGTCCTTCCGTTGTGGACGGCGGATGCGCAACTGAAGAAACGCGTCGCGGTCGGACGGTTTGAAGACCGGACCGGAAGCGGCTATCATTCCCTGGGTGAGGGCATCGCAGACATGCTCATCACCGCGCTGGTTAAGTCGGGCAAGTTCAACGTGCTGGAGCGTCAGGAGATCGAGCGCGTGATCCAGGAACAGCAGTTCGGATCGTCGTTCATGGTCACGCCCGAAACGGCTCCGAAGGTCGGCCAACTGCTCGGCGTCGAACTGTTCATCATCGGATCTGTGACGGAGTTCGGGACCAAAGAGAACAGCATTTCGCTCGGACTTTCGGCGTTCGGCGGCGGCGTGACTAAAAAGACCGCGCGCGCGGTTGTGGACGTGCGGCTCGTCAATACCACGACCGGCGAGATCCTCGCGTCCGAAACGTTTGAAGGCGAAGAATCCACCTCCGGCCTCAGCGTCAGCGTGCAGGACATCGACTTCAGCAACACGAGCGCCTGGTCCGATACCGACATCGGCAAGGCGGCACGCGAGGCGGTCGACGGCTGCGTCGGCCTGGTTTCCGAGAACATGGAGAAGGTGGAGTGGGGAGGCAAGGTCCTGAAGTTGAACGCCGACGGGACGATCCTCATCAAACCAGGGTCCGAAGGAAACGTCAAGCCCGGCATGGAATTCGTTGTCGTCCGGAAGGGTGAAGATGTGAAAGACCCCGACACCGGTCTCTCCCTCGGCGCCGAAGAGGAGAAGGTCGCGACCATCAAGGTCGTGGAAGATGCCCTGAAGGGGAAAGCCGCGAAGGCGAAAGTCACCGAAGGGAAGGACATCCAGGTCGGCGACATCGTTCGTCAGAAGAAGTAACTTACTCCACGGAGCTCATACCATGCGAACCATCGCACTTGCGGTCCTGGTCGCCTTTGCGTCGACGATCCTTGTCGCCCAGGTCAAACCGATCCATTTCAAGAAGCTTCAGGAATGCCTCCCGTCAAAAGTGTTCAAGGGGTTCGAACGCAAGAAGCCCACGGGCAACACCCAGTCAACGATGGGGATGTCCACCTCCGAAGCAGTCGTCGAATACGAACAGCCTGCCAAGGAGAA
>CAYIHQ010000359.1:1294-3290 GCA_964362905.1 uncultured Ignavibacteriaceae bacterium | reverse complement strand
GATCGACAGGCCTGCTACCGCACCGTGCGAACTCTCGCGACGCTGGCGCAAGGCACCGGCAACCGAATGACCCTCGACATGGAAGACTCTTCCACGGTCGAGGCCACATGGGAGATCTACTATCGTTTGCATGCGGACGGCTTCACGAATGTCGGTATGGTCGCACAGGCGTACCTGCACCGCATCCAGGATGATATGCGGAAGTTCGTCAGCAACGGCGGCGGGGAGATCCGGGTGTGCAAAGGCATTTACATTGAACCGGTGTCAATCTCGTATCGAAACCGGGAGGACGTCCGGAAGAATTTTCTCAACGTTCTGGAGATCCTCCTCGACGGCGGAGTCTTTGCCGGCATCGCGACGCATGACGACGTGCTGGTCGAGCGCGCCGTAGAATTGCTGGCACGAAAGAAGACTCCGAAAAGCGCCTATGAGTTTCAGATGTTGCTGGGTGTTCGGGAACCGCTCCGCGAGAGCATCGTGCGGCGCGGCCATCCCCTCCGTGTGTATGTCCCGTTCGGCGAGCATTGGTACGCGTACGGCGTGCGTCGGCTGCGGGAGAATCCGCAGATCGCCGGCTATGTATTCAAAGCGATGTTCGGACGCCTGATGCGGTAGGCGTCACGGGCCGGATGCGCGTTCGTCCGACCCACTCATGGACGGGGAGCGGAACCCCCGTCTCACACAACGCACAATCAAAGGAGAGCGGTATGGCAGACGTCAGCACCACCGGTGGCGGCGTGCGCTACAAGCCGTACGTGCCGGCGGATACGACGATGGCGGAGTTCACCGTGAAGGCGGTACTCCTTGGCCTCGTCATGTCCGTCATCCTCGGCGCAGCCAACGCGTATCTCGGCCTCAAGGCGGGCATGACCATCGCGGCGACGTATCCCGCGGCGGTCATCCGCCTGGCCTTCCTCCGCCTGACCCGCGGCAACATCCTCGAAGAGAACATGGCCCGAACGGTCGGTTCGATCGGCGAATCGGTCGCGGCGGGCGCCATCTTCACCATCCCGGCGTTCGTTATCTCGGGTGTCTGGTCCGACCTGGAGTCGCACTACCTCGAGGCCACGGCGATCATGGTCATCGGCGGCGTGTTGGGCGTGCTGTTCGTGATACTGCTGCGGCGCGTGATGGTGGAGGACGTGGACCTGCCGTACCCGGAATCGGTGGCGGCGAGCGAGATCCACAAGGCCGGACGGTCTGGCGGAACGGGCGCGGTCTTCCTGTTTCTCGCTGGTCTACTCGGAGCGCTCGTGCAAACGATGAAGCAGGTCAGCGTCTTCGCGGCCAGCTGGGAGAAGTTCATCCCGTTCGCGAAAGGCGGCGTGGCATTGGGCAAGACCGGCGGCTCGCTGCCCGGCAGCGGCGGAATCGTCATTTCGACTCCTGGTGTGAGCCCGGCCTACATGGGCGTTGGATACATCATCGGTCCTCGTCTGGCATCGCTCAACTTCGCCGGCGGATTGCTGGCTTGGGGTCTCTTCGTCCCGTTGCTGTTGTTCTTCATCGGACCGCAGATCGAAGCCGGCCAGACGGTCGACGACCATTGGTGGCTCGGTCAAGCGACGACCATCTGGCGATATATCGTTCGTCCGATCGCGATCGGCGGTATGTTGATGAGCGCCGCGTTTACGCTGTGGCGGATGCGGAAGAACCTCATCGGCGGCATCAAGCGGTCCATCGGCGACGTTAAGAAGGCCGCCACCGGCGGCGTCAGCATCAACCGGTTGGAACATGACATCAATTTGAAGTGGGTGGGCATCGGTGTTGGCTCCGCAGCCGTGGCCACGTTCTTCCTCTACAATCACTTCTCGGGCGATGTCGTCGCGGCCCTGACGGCGACGGTCGTCATGGTGGTCGCAGGATTCTTCTTCGCGGCCGTGTCCGGGTATCTCGTCGGCCTCATCGGTTCCAGCAACAACCCGATCAGCGGACTGACGCTGTCGACGGTGATTGTGGCGGCGTTGTTGATGGTGGCGCTTGGTCAGACCGGTCC
>CAYIHQ010000359.1:0-1284 GCA_964362905.1 uncultured Ignavibacteriaceae bacterium | reverse complement strand
CCATCGGGAATTGCAGCCGTGCTCGGTGTGGCGGGCGTCATCTGCGTCTCCGCCGCCGTCGCGGGCGAAATGCTCCAGGACCTCAAGGTCGGCCACATCCTCGGCGGCACGCCTTGGAAGATGCAGATGGGCGACCTCATCGGCGTGGCAGTCTCCGCCTCCGTGATGCTCTACCCCATCATGATCCTCCATCAGGGGGATGTGAATGCAGGCGGTGAGGGATTGGGCGGAAAGACGCTGGCGGCGCCGCAGGCAAGCCTGATGGCATTCGTCTCTGAAGGCATCGTCGGTGGTAACATGGCATGGCCGCTCATCATCGTCGGCGTGCTGATGGCCATCGGGTTCATCCTCGTGCAGGTCAAGAGCCCGATGCTGGTGTGTGTCGGCATGTATCTGCCCCTGGAAACCCCCTTTGCGATCTTCCTCGGCGGTATGATCAAGGGAATCGTCGACAAGATGGCCGCGAGCCGGAAACTCAACGACGCCCAGAAGGTACGCGTCGAGAACAACGGGGTGCTTCTGGCCGCGGGTCTGATCGCGGGCGAAGCCCTGGTCGGGTTGGCGTTTGCGGGCATCGCATTCTACAGCGTAGACCTGCTCGGCGCGCTGAAAGTATTTGCCGAACCCTCGTTCATTCCGAGCGTGTTTGTCTTCCTGGTTGTCGGTTTGGTGTTGGTGCTCATACCGATCTACAACGCGGGAAAGCCGGATGAACCCGCGCCGCCGGGCGCCGTCAGCTGATCGGAGCAACGCACATCGCAAGATCTGAGAACGGGGCAGCGTCCACGACGGTCGTTGCTCCGTTCCTGTTTGATGACTTCCATTCTGACCATGGCACGCCCTACCTATAATCTGCTGGACCTCCGTCCCCGCCGGCTCAGAGAGTGGGAGGAGGAGGACGGACGTGTGGTGGTGCTCGTCCCGAAATTTCGCCATCCGTTGATGGTGCGTTGGGTGCTGCCGTTCTTGCGGGCGAAGCACTTTCGCGTCAAGCTCGACGGATTGGGGAGCGCCGTCTGGCGCGGCTGTGATGGCGAGACCGATGTGGCGGCCATCGCGGAACGACTGCGGGCGGAGTTCGGCGCTGCCGCGGAGCCGCTCCATGACCGGATCGGGTCATTTCTCAAGAAACTGGAACACGGGGAGTTGATGGCGATCCCGCCCCCGACTACACTCTCATCACCGACACAGATGAAGGAGGAATGAATCATGGCATCGGCGATCGATGGGCTGAAACCGGAACCGGTGTGGCGCTACTTTGCAGAGATAGCAAAGATCCCACGG
>CAYIHQ010000358.1:0-3290 GCA_964362905.1 uncultured Ignavibacteriaceae bacterium | reverse complement strand
AATTCCAGGGCTTCATCGCCAACGTCGGCGTGCGGTTCGACTACTCGAACCCGAACGGCGAGTACTACGACCTGGGCACGTATGACGCGTTCCTCGGTCAGGGCATGGGGAACAAGATCGAGTCGCAGGCGCCCCGGCAGAAAGCGGAATCGGAGACTTACATCAGCCCGCGCCTCGGTATTTCGCATCCGATCACGGATGATTCGAAGCTCTACTTCAACTACGGCCATTTCCTGTCGGAGCCTTCATCCACCTACCGGTTCCGGCTCCAGCGCGAATCGAACGGTCTCGTGACCTACATCGGCAATCCGAACATGAAGCTGGAGAAGACCATCGCCTATGAGCTGGGGTTCGAGCAGAACATCTCCGACCTCTTCCTGCTCAAGCTGGCCGGATACTACAAGGATGTCTCGCAGCAGCCGGGGTGGGTCTACTTCCAGAACATCAACTCGTCCGTCCACTACTACGAGGCGACCAGCAACAACTACGCCGACATCCGCGGGTTCGAGTTCACGCTCTCGAAGGTCGCCGGCCCCTGGGTCACCGGATTTGTCAACTACACCTACGACGTCGGCTCATCCGGCTATTTTGGGCTCACCCAGAACTACCAGGACGTGAACAAACAGCGCAGCTATCTCGCCCTGAACCCGTATCAATCGAAGCCTCATCCGCGGCCGTATGCACGGGCCAATATCACGTTCTCGACGCCCGATGACTTCGGCCCGGTGTTCGTCGACCAGTATCCGCTCGGCGGTTGGAGCCTCAACCTCCTCGCACGATGGCAGGCTGGGAGCTTCGCGACATACAATCCGAACTCGATACCCGGCGTCGTGGACAACGTGCAGTGGAAGGATTCATACGGGAGCGACCTGCGCCTGTCGAAGGCACTCACGGTCATGTCGACCGAGGTGCTGGTCTACATGGACGTGCGCAACGTCTTCAACTTCAAGCAGCTGAGCTACGCCGGCTTCTCGAACTCGTACGACTATCAGGACTACATGGCCTCCCTCTGTTTCTCGTGGGAGGAAGGGGACAAAAAGGGTGACGACCGGATCGGAGAGGTCCGGCCGGAGGGCGTTGCGTTCGACCCGCTCGAGCCGAACCCGACGAACGACCCGGCGATAACGGCCCGCAACAATGCGCGGAAGGACAAGAAGTCCTACATCGACATGCCGGATTTCACGTCGGTGACATTCCTGAATCCCCGCAGCTTCACGTTCGGCGTGCGGTTCAACTTCTGAGGTCGAACCAGGACCGGATGAAAGGAAGAACGATGATGCGTCCCACCAACTTGAAAGCCCGCTTCTCCACCGTCGTCGTCTGTCTGCTCCTGGCTGCGGCTCCGGCGGCGTCGCAGGTCTCCGAGTCGCTCAAGAAATATGTCCGCATCGGGACCCTGCAGACCCGGTTCACGGCCTACGGTGCGGAGCGGGCCTGGAACGACATCTACTACGAAGGCCTGATCTGGCCGGCCGACTATGCGAATCAGGACAATGCCGTCATCGAACGCCAATGGATCGGCTGCCAGGATCTCACGGATGCCAAGGGTCAGGTGTGGTCCAACTACGGCGTCAGCTTCACGCAGGCCTATGCCGGAGCGTCGCTGTTCCCCGTCGAGCACAGGCAGACCGCGAAGTTCGACCTGCCGGTCGTATATGTCGACGGGACAGACATCAATGCACCCTATCGTGAGGACATCGACGCGATCGACCCCACCCAGGTCCCCGATCGCATCATCCGAAATATCGTGAACACCACGATGGGCGTCACGATGACACGGCGCGTCCTCGCGTTCAGCCAGCAGTATCACGACAACTACATGATCAAGGAGTTCACGTTCAAGAACACGGGGTACGTCGACGCCACGACGAATCGGGTCCTCACGGCGACGGTGAAGGGATTTCGGTTCGGGTTCGGCGTTCGCTACAGCGTCAGTCGTGAAGGGGCGATGCGCATCGGGGGTGCCCAGTCATATGGACGGGATTCCTGGGTCACTCGCCGCGGAGAGGACTTCGCGTCCCATGCCAGCGACGTGCTCACGGAAGCCAGCCCCATCCCGCAATGGCTGCGGGCTGGGTACTCGTGGGCAGGTCAGGCGGCAGAGAACACGTTCGACAACATCGGCGGGCCCTATCGGACGGGCGATGGACGTTTGTGTGCGCCGCAGTTCGCCGGAATCGTCACCCTGCACGTCGACAAGAGCGCGACCGACAAGACAGACGATCCCGCCCAGCCGGCGGTGCTCGGGTGGCACGCGGGCGACACGTATCCGCCGCTCGGCGACATGACCATCGGCACGCTGCCGCAGCACGTCGCCCTCTACAGCATGCTGAGCGGCGTGCCATATCAGGGCCGAGGGCATCCGAGCGAGCGAATGGACGAGGTCTACATGGCCACCCAGAGCGACCCCTGGAAAGTTCACAATGACGGCGGCGGAACGAACCTGTGGATCGCCTATGGGCCCTTTGACCTGGCCCCCGGAGACAGCGTGGTCATCGTCGTTGCCGAAGGGGTCAGCGGCATCGATCGCGCGACGTGCATCTCGGTGGGGCGGCGCTGGAAGCAGGCCTTCGACAATCCCAGCGACACCGGTCCGTTCACAATGCCCGACGGAAGCACGACGACGAACAAGGACACCTACAAGAATGCGTGGGTGTACACGGGCCGGGACTCGATCATGCTCACGTTCAGCCGGGCGAAGCGGAACTACGACCTGGGCTATGCCATCCCTCAGCCCCCCATCCCTCCGCCGCTCGTCAATGTGGTGTCGGGCGGCGACCGGATCAGCCTGAGCTGGGAGCCGAGCCCGTCGGAGGGGACGCCCGGATTCGGCGGTTACCGCGTGTATCGCGCGACCGGAAAGACCGACACGACGTTCACCCTCCTCGCGACAATGCCTTCAGGCTCGAGGACATACGACGACGTCGCGGCACAGCGCGGGTTCTCGTACTACTACTACGTCTCCGCGATCACGGACGGCAGCACGAACGGCACCGGAGGCCCCAACCCGACGGCATTTTGGAGAGCAGCCGCTTCTACACGCGGACGAACCAGCCGGCCTATTTGCGGAGGAAGGCGGGTGAGAGCCTGGCAGGTATTCGCATCGTCCCGAATCCGTATAACGCGGCCGCCCGCGACCTGCAGTTCCCGGGCGAACCGGACAAGATCATGTTTCTGAATATCCCGGGGCACTGTCTCATCCGGATCTCCACGGAGAACGGGGACCTCGTCAACACGATCAGCCACGAGAACGGACGCGGCGACGAAACGTGGAACTCGATCACGTCGTC
>CAYIHQ010000357.1:0-3311 GCA_964362905.1 uncultured Ignavibacteriaceae bacterium | reverse complement strand
ACGTTGTGGAATCGGACGTCCCCGCCGTCCCACGCCACAATGCCGTCCACCCGCGTCCGTTGCACCTTGCCGGTCGCGCGAAACTCGGTGTTGAGGACGATATTGACGACCGCGAACCGGTCGGACACGTTCGTGACGATCCCGACTAGGCCCTGGTCGCTGACGACCGGCATGAGCGTTTCAACACCGTCAAGCCGGCCGACATTCAACGTGAGGGTATTGCGATGGAGGGCCAGCGATTTGCCGACGACCTCGGCGGCAACGAGACGGAAAGGAAAACGTTGACGGAGGCCGAGGAGGTTGCGGAGCCGGACGTTCTCGAGCCGCGCTTCGCGCAACTGCGTGGCTTCGTCGGCCAACTCCACGTTTACGCGGCGCAGGACCGCATTCTCATCCTTGAGTCCGACGTAGGCGGTGACGAAGCGGAACTGTTCCTGCACCGACCCCAGCACCACGGCCGCGATGCTGCGCATCCGCTTCACCTGCGGATTGTCGTTCAGCGCGAGGAGAATGACGGAGCAGACGATGCACACGACGAGGATGCCGACGTCGCGGAACGCGTGCAGGAGATCGAGGATGCGCTGGAGCATGGAGGGAAGAAGATTTCGAATTGCCCCGAAGGGGCCGCCTCGCGGCGAATTGTCAATTGCGAATTGGAAACCAGTCCACGGGCGATGCGGCCCACAACTCTACCTGCATGATACTGGGCTGCTCCAATCAATTCGAAATTGGCAATTTCAAATTCGCAATTCTAGTACCGCCGCGCCTTCAACAGCACTTTCGAATAGTGCTCCAGGTTCTCGAGCACCTTGCCCGTTCCGCAGACGACTGCGGTGAGCGGATCCTCGGCCACGTGGACCGGCAGGTTGGTCTCCAGCCGCAGGCGCTCGTCGAGACCCTTCAGCAGAGCTCCGCCGCCGGAGAGCATGATGCCGCGGTCGAGAATGTCGGCGGAAAGTTCGGGGGGCGTGCGCTCGAGCGTGAGCTTCACGGCTTCGACGATCTGCGCGATGGGCTCGTTGAGCGCCTCGCGGATCTCGACGGACGAGACCTCCGTCGTCTTGGGGACGCCGTTGACGAGGTCGCGCCCCTTTACCTGGATGGTGATCTCTTCTTTCAACGGCATGGCCGACCCGACCTCGCACTTGATGGCTTCCGCCGTCCGTTCGCCGATGAGGATATTGTGGTTCCGCTTAAAGAACTGGATGATGGCGTTGTCCATCTCGTCGCCCGCGACGCGGCGCGACTCTTCATTGACGATGCCGCTCAAAGCGATGACGGCGATCTCCGTCGTTCCGCCGCCGATGTCCACGATCATGTTCCCGACGGGGGCGTCGACGTCGAGGTTCACGCCGATTGCGGCCGCCATCGGCTCGGCGAGCAAATGCACTTCCTTGGCGCCCGCATGTTCGGCGGAATCACGCACGGCGCGCTTTTCCACCTCCGTGATGCCCGACGGAACGGAGACGACGATCCGCCGCGCCGGCACCCAGCTGACGCTGATCTTCTTGATGAATTCGCGCAGCATCCCCTCGGCGATCTCGAAGTCGGCGATGACGCCGTCCCTCATTGGCCGGATGGTCCGGATGTCACGATGCGTTCGCCCGAGCATCTCCTTCGCCTCGTTTCCGATGGCGATGATGCGCTTCGTGTTCCGGTCGAACGCGACGATCGACGGCTCGTTGAGGATGATGCCTTTTCCCCGCATCCAGATGACCGTGTTGGCGGTCCCTAGATCGATGGCGAGGTCGGCAGAGAAAAAACTAAAAATGCCCATGCTGCGGCTCAAGGTTGGTGAACTGAAGGATACGATTTCAATGCCGGAAATGCCGGATGCCTGTGAAGAGCATGGCGACGCCGTTGGCGTCGGCCGCTTCAATCACCTCGCCGTCCCGCACAGAACCGCCGGGCTGGATAACCGCAGAAGCCCCGACCTTGACCGCTTCCAAAAGGCCGTCAGGGAAGGGGAAGAACGCATCGGAGGCGACCACAGACCCGCCCAGGTCGAAACCGGCGGCTGCGGCCTTCTGGGCGGCGACCCGGGAGGAGTCGACGCGCGACATCTGGCCGGCCCCAACGCCGAGAGTGCGGGTTCCACGGGTGTAGACGATGGCGTTCGACTTGACGTGCTTGGCCACATTCCAAGCGAACAGAAGCCCCGCCATCTCGTCGTCGGTCGGCGAGCGTTTGGAGACGACCCGCAGGTCTTCCGGATACAGACGATGCTGGTCGGGATCCTGAACGAGGAATCCGCCCGCGACACTCCGGATATCTTGGTCACGCAATGTCCGTAGGTTGACCGCCTGGCGGATGATGCGTCGGTCCTTCTTGCGCGTCAGCAGCTCGAGCACACCTGGTCCGAAATCCGGAGCGATGACGACCTCTGTGAAGATTTCGTTGATGGCCTCCGCCGTTCCCCGGTCGAGCGGACGGTTCACACACACGATCCCGCCGAACGCCGAGGTCGTATCGGTGGCCAACGCGTGGCGATACGCCTCCGACAGCGAAGTGGCCGATGCGACGCCGCATGGGTTGCTATGTTTCACGATCACAACCGTAGGATCGTTGAACTCCGTGCAGCAATGCGCCGCAGCGTTGATGTCGAGAATGTTGTTGTACGACAGCTCCTTGCCGTGGATCTTGACGAAGTGCTCGCCGAACTTCCCGTACAGGGCCGCCGTCTGATGCGGATTCTCTCCGTATCGGAGAACCTGCGCCTTGCGGGCCCAGACCGCCAGCGCGTCCGGCATGGTACTCTGCGGCGTCTGGCTACCGAGGTACGCCGCGATGGCCGAGTCGTACTGCGCCGTGTGCTGAAACGCCCGAACAGCCAGCAAATACCGCGTTTGGGCGGAGACGGCGCCTGCGAGTTCCTTCATCTCCTCCAGCAAAACGCCGTAGAGATCGGGGTTCACGACGACCGCCGTGTGACGAAAGTTCTTTGCCGCGGCACGCACCATAGCCGGTCCGCCGATGTCCACTTGCTCGACCGCGTCGTCGAGCCGGACATTCTCCTGCGCAATGGTCTGCTCGAACGGATACAGATTCACGACCACGAGATCGATGGAAGCGATGCCATGTTCGGCGAGCTGGGTCCGGTGCAGTTCCTTGTCCATCACGGCCAGGATGCCGCCATGGATCTTGGGATGCAGCGTCTTCACGCGCCCGTCGAGGATCTCGGGGAACCCCGTGACCTGCGAAACGTTCGTCACCGGAATGCCGGCGTTGCTGATCTCTTTGTAGGTGCCGCCCGTGGAAATGATCTCCACGCCGAATCCATGCAGAGCTGTGGAAAGGTCGACCAGACCGCG
>CAYIHQ010000356.1:0-3328 GCA_964362905.1 uncultured Ignavibacteriaceae bacterium | reverse complement strand
TCGGCGAACTGGAGCTGCTCGACGGGCGGCCGCGCATGTCGACCGTGACGGCCGCCGACCCGACGACGACTTACGAGCTTCCGCGCACGGAGTTCGAGCGCCTCACACGCACACTCCCCGAGGTCGCCCACCGGTTGATGCAGGTGCTGAGCGTTCGCCTCCGCACGATCAATCACCATTTTGTCCGGCGCATGGAGCGAGTCGGCGACCAGCACGCCGCGGAGGTGGAGAAATTCCGGCGGCTGTCCGAAGCGTCGAAGGTGGTCAATTCCACGCTCGACCTCGACCGGTTGTTGTACATCATTCTCGACGCCGCACGGGACATGGTCGACGCCGCAGGGGGCTCGCTCTACATCGTCGATCAGGCGAAGAACGAGCTGTGGTCGAAGGTGATGCAGGGTTCGAACCTTGTCGAGATCCGCCTTCCCTTGGGCCGCGGGATCTCCGGCTACGTGGGTGCGACGGGCGAAGCGCTCCTCATTGAAGACGCATACCTGGACGCGCGGTTCAATCCGGAATACGACATCAAGACCGGCTTTCGGACGCGCAGCATCCTGTGCGTTCCCATCCGGAACAAGAACGACCAGGTCGTGGGGGTCCTGCAACTGCTCAACAAGCGGGAAGGCATTTTCACCGCCGAGGATCTGGAAGTCATCAACGCGTTGTCGGTGCACGGCGCCATTGCACTCGAGAACGCGCGCCTTTATGTACTTGAGCGGCAGAGCATCGCCATCGAGAAAGAACTCCATGCGGCTCGGAACGTGCAGATGAGCCTGCTTCCCCAGGCGCCGCCGCCGATCCCCGGTTACGACGTTGTGGGACGGACCAAGCCGGCGCTGTGGGTTGGTGGCGACTACTTCGACTTTATTCCGTGGGGGGATCACCGGACGGCGTTGTGTCTGGGGGATGTGACGGGCAAGGGCCTGCCCGCGGCGCTGCTGATGGCCAACATCCAGGCCATTCTGCGGAGTCAGGTGATGATGGGTCCGACCCCCCGGCGCATCATGCAGCGGACGAACAAGTTGCTGCGGCAGAGCATCACGGAAGGGAAGTTCGTCACGCTGTTCTACGGCATTCTCGACGTCGAGCGGCACTGGATGGTCTTCACGAATGCCGGGCACGAGAACCCGGTCGTCGCGCGCAAGGACGGCTCCGTGGAGCGTCTCATCGTCGGCGGGACCGTGCTGGGGATCCTGGACGATCTTTTCTTTGAAGAGGACGCGGTCAAGATGGAACCGGGGGACGTGATCGTGATGTTCTCGGATGGCGTCACGGAAGCGGCGAATGCGCAGAACGAGCTGTTCGGAGAGAAGCGCCTCGAGGCCTGCATTGTCGCGAACCGGCACCTGCGTTCCGAGGCCTTGGCCGACGCGATCGAGAAAGCGGTCCGCGAGTTTGCGGGCGACGAGCCGATGCGGGATGACGTGACGTTGGTGGTGGTGAAGAGAGAAGCGTAGGGAAATATTGAAAACCAGAGGTCAGATGTCAGAGGTCAGAGGTCAGAGGTCAGAAACAGGGCCCTGCACGTGCGCAAGGAAGCTGACTGAGTTCGCGATGCGGCCGAGGTAACCGCGACGCACGAGACTGACAAGAAATTCGAAGTTCGAAATACTAAGCAAGGTCGAAGTTCGAAATGCCAGGGCCGATCCCAAGAACCCATCTACGTCGCCCCCGAAAGTTACTGTCGGGGGCCTCGTTGTTGGAAAGGGGAGGTTCCCGCCAAAAACATCCCCGCTAGAATCATGCGAGGACAAGCGCGGGAACGACGGTGACTGGAACGTTCAAAGCGTATTTTTGAAACCACCTCTACTGCATCCTGCCTACTCTCTTCTTCATCTCCTCCACCAACTCCCCCTCAAATTTTCCCACCTCATTCCTCGCCGCCGAATGTATCTCCGTCGCACCGGTGAATTCCAGAATGCGCCGGATGTTGCCGGGACGGACGCCTCCTCCAGGCAGAATGATCAACCTCTCCTGAACTCGTCCTGCCAGAACCTGCCTACTGCCTACTTGCACATCGTTACTCCACTCCACCATCTCCTTCAACTTCACCATCCCTTCCTCCGCTGACGCTTTTCCACCCGACGTGAGGATCCGTTTCACCCCCGCCTCCGCCAGAGCATGTGCCGATACTTCCAGGTCGGGACACCGATCGAACGCCCGATGGAACGTCACCGGCAGCGGAGCTGAGAGGCGCACCAGTGCGCGCGTGCGTTCGATATCGATCGTCTGGTCCGACCTCAGGATCCCGAACACCAATCCATGCACCCCCCATGACTTCGCGTTGTCGATCTGTCGTTCCATCTCGACGAACTCCTCCTCGGAGTAGATGAAATCTCCACCGCGCGGGCGGATCATGACGAAGAGCGGCACCTGGGTGTCGCGCCGGAGCGTGCGGACGAGCGCTTCCGAAGGCGTCAGTCCGCTGAGGTCGAGGCGCGAGCAGACTTCGAGGCGGTCGGCGCCATGGGAGACGGCGGAGAGGGCGTCGGGGAGACAGTCAATCGCAATTTCGAGAATCATGGGAAGTGACTCCAAATGCCAGACAGTCAAAACTCCAAACAAACGTCCAGAACTGCAAACATACCAAACTGCGTAGAAATGGTCCCAATAATCACTTTCGTCGCCCCTGCCTGCCGGTATACCACGTTCATGTCCAATTCGTGGGAACGTGGCTTACCCGCCGAAGGAGGGTAGGCAGGCCCGGATACTTCTGCCGGGGGCCACGCTTTTGAGGACGGAGTGGTTTCCCCCAAGAAGCAGCGGGACGCCGCGACGAGTTTCTGGCCGGCGGAATGTTCGGCACGTTTCGCTTGACATCTGCCAGAATTCCGCCCATACTCTCCTCCATCCGGGGGGATACCAGCGGCGAGCCACGTCCGCTCAGGAGGATCCTCCGTTCAAACAGACCCGCATTGTGATCTCGAGAAGAGAGCATGGTGCGGGTTTGATGTTTGGGGGGAGAGCACTTAGGAGAGGGGGTGAACGATTGTGTGGGGGGGAAATGCATCAACGCAGATGTGCGGTATTCCCTCCAGCTTGGGAGGAAAGACGCGGCACATTCTTGCATTCGCAATTTCTGAGATGAAGAAGATCGATCAAGTTCTGAAATGAATTGGCAACGGCATTATCGGAGGCAGAGAAGCGATTCAGGCGCGTACGTGGATACAGATCAATACCCGTTCTTGCGGTGCATAGCCAGAACAATACCAACGGAGAAGAAAACAGCTCCTCATTCGACCTGAGGTCGTTGAATGCGCTTCAAGTCAAAAAGCAGATGCCTCCCAATTCTTCTGACGAGCTTTGCAGTGAGTCGGATTGGCCTGAT
>CAYIHQ010000355.1:0-3337 GCA_964362905.1 uncultured Ignavibacteriaceae bacterium | reverse complement strand
GAGCGTGGTGAAGGCTATGCGGCGGCATCCGGCGGCGGTGGAGGCGGCCATCATCGGAGAAGTGACCGCGGACCATCCCGGCACGGTCGTGCTTCGTACGTCGATCGGCGGCAAGCGGGTGGTCGACATGCTCAGCGGGGAGCAACTGCCCCGGATCTGCTGAACCGAGAAGATCATGCTGCCGTGTAATTGGCCTTCGAGCGAACGGGATCATCTCTTGCGTGGGTTTCATTGCGCAATCAGGCACAATTGGCTATATTGGTCGCCGGGTAAGGAATTCCCGCTCCAGAAGTTGAGTACTGTCAGCCGGAGAGGTGGCCGAGTGGCTCAAGGCACAGGTTTGCTAAACCTGCATAGGGGGTAACCTCTATCGAGGGTTCGAATCCCTCCCTCTCCGCAATGATCCATGTCGTGCGGCGAGAGTCAAATCCGCAGTTGTGAAATCCCCTGGAGAAGCGACCTCGCGTCGCTTTTCTTGTATTCCGACGAATAGCACTTCCCACCATGCCCGTTCGCGTTCGATTTGCTCCCAGTCCCACCGGGTTTCTCCACGTCGGCGGTCTCCGCACCGCGCTCTACAATTACCTCTACGCGCGCCATCATAAAGGTGCCTTCGTGCTTCGGATCGAAGACACCGACCAATCCCGCAAGGTCGAGGGTGCCGTCGAGAATCTCATCCAGACACTCCGATGGGCCGGGCTGGACTATGACGAAGGCCCCGACAAGGGAGGACCGTACGGTCCATACGTTCAATCCGAGCGGCTCAGCATCTATCGCCAGCACGCGACACAACTCGTTGAAGCGGGAAAAGCGTACTATTGCTTCTGCACATCGGAGCGGCTGGAAGAATTGCGGGGCAAGCAGCAGGCGCTGAAACTCCCTCCGTCGTACGACCGCCATTGTCGCGATCTGCCGCGCGAAGATTCCGCGAAGCGCGTTGCGGCCGGCGAAGGACACGTGGTCCGCATGAAGGTCCCCATCGGCGGCGAGATGACCTTTCAGGACCGCGTTCGTGGAAAAGTGACCATCGCGCACAAGGTCCTGGATGACCAGGTGCTCCTCAAATCGGACGGCTTCCCGACGTACCATCTGGCCGTCGTCGTCGACGATCACTTGATGCAGATCACGCACGTCATCCGGGGAGAAGAGTGGCTGCCGAGCACGCCAAAGCATGTGTTGCTCTATCAGTACTTCGGATGGGACCCTCCCGAATTTGCCCACCTTCCGCTGCTGCTCAATCCGGACAGATCGAAACTCAGCAAGCGCCAGGGCGACGTGGCCGTCGAAGATTATCGCGCCAAGGGATTTCTGCGCGAAGCGATCGTCAACTTTGTCTCGTTCCTTGGATGGAATCCCGGAGACGAACGCGAGATATTCACGCTCGACGACCTTGTCCGCGACTTTTCGCTCGAACGCGTCGGCAAGTCTGGGGCGGTGTTCAACGTCGACAAGCTCCTGTGGCTGAACCAGCAGCACCTGCGCCGCATTCCGCCTGCGGATCTTGTTCCGCAGGTCAACGCCCTGATCGCAGAACGCGGATGGCCTGTGCCGTCCCACGAGAAGCTCAAGCGCGCCATCGTACTCATGCGCGAGCGGGTCACGTTCGTCCACGATTTTGTGGACTTCAGCGACTACCTGTTCCGGGACCCGGATCAGTTCGACCCGGAGGGGCGCGCCAAGAGCTGGCCGGAAGACGCCGCAGCCCGCGTGGAGTCGTTGGCCGGACGATTGGAGCCATTGACGGTGTTCGACCATCCATCCATCGAAGCTGCGCTCAAAGAATTGGCGACGGAACTCCAGGTGAAACCGGGCCTCCTGGTGCATCCGACGCGCTACGCGATCTCCGGACGGACCGTGGGACCGGGATTGTACGAACTGATGGAATTCCTCGGCAAGGACACGGTCCTTCGCCGCATAAGACACGCCGTCAAGACCCTGGGGTGACCATGGCACGCGTTCGACCGCGGGATGTGATCCGTCTCCGCAACGCCGTCTTCTATGCCTACCACGGCGTTCTCACCGACGAACAGAACCTTGGCGGCAAATTCGAGGTGGATGTGGACCTGGTGTGTGACCTCTCTCGGGGGGCGCGGTCGGACCATCTCCGGGACACGGTCGACTACACGCGCGTGTATGAAGCCATCCGCACGGCGGTGATGGGGAAGAAGACCTTCCTCCTTGAAGCGCTCGGCGAGACGATCGCCCGGAGCATCCTCAGGGAATTCCGCAAGGTCCTGAGCGTTACCGTTCGCGTCCGAAAACCGGGCGCTCCCATCAAGGGCGTAGTGGACACGATCGAAGTGGAAGTGACCAGAGGACGCTGAGCATGCGGTGCTTCATCGGCCTCGGCTCCAATACCGGCGACCGCCTCGGCCATCTGCGCGCTGCGGTGCAGGAGCTCCGAGCGATGCTGGACTTGGATGTCCGTGCGGTGTCATCGGTGTACGAGACGGAGCCGGTGGGCAAGACGGATCAGCCGGAATTCTTGAATGCAGTGGCCGAGGTGCGCACCGACTTGACGCCAGTCTCGCTGGTCCAACGACTCAAAATGGTCGAACAGCGCATCGGCCGCACGGCGACGGAACACTGGGGACCGCGGGAGATCGACCTCGACCTGCTCTATGCGGGCGACCTGATGGTCACCGGCCCTCCCGTGACCGTCCCCCATCCAGAAGCGCCGCGGCGTCGCTTTGTGCTCGTGCCTTTGGCTGAGGTCGCGCCGCTGGTGACGGACCCCCGCACGGGGCGGCGGTTTGTCGACCTGCGGGACGCATGCTCCGGTACGGAACGCGTTGTGATCACCCAAGGAACCATCGGACTATGACCGAGGAACAGTCCACACTTCAGTTGTCCTCCGAGATCCGGCACATCGCGATCGAAGGGGTGATCGGTGCCGGCAAGACCACACTCGCGCGGATGCTCGCCGAGAAGTTGGGAGCGCGGTTGGTGCTCGAAAGATTCGAGGAGAATCCGTTCCTTCCGAAGTTCTACGAAGATCCGGAGCGCTACGCGTTCCAGACGCAGATCTTCTTTCTGCTGAGTCGTTACCGACAGCAACAGGAACTCTTCCAGGCGGACCTGTTCCACTCGCATGTCATCACCGACTATATCTTCGAAAAGGATAAGATCTTCGCGTACCTCACGTTGCAGGACGAGGAACTCAAGCTCTACGAGAGCCTTCTCGGCTCCATCGAAAAAAACATCCCCCAGCCCGACCTCGTCATCTACCTGCAGTCCAGTGTGGACCGGCTCATGAAGAACATCCGCATCCGGGGCCGGGAGATGGAAGAGAGCATGTCGGACGAGTACATCAAAGAATTGAATGAGGCCTACAACT
>CAYIHQ010000354.1:0-3339 GCA_964362905.1 uncultured Ignavibacteriaceae bacterium | reverse complement strand
GCGGGCGAGAAGGACGCCGCCCGCGAGGACGTGCGCGTGGCCGAGGGCAGGGAGTCCAAGGCCGCGGAGAAGGTACCAGCTAAGAAATAAGGATATGGCTACCGACAAGAGACGGGGGATGACCGCGCGCATGAACGACCTGATCACCGGGGCGGCCGAGCTCAAGGGCGACACGGAGCGCGGGCTGCAGGAGGTCGGGCGCAACATCAAGCGCAACGTGGACCAGGGCCAGCACGACTTCAGGGCGGGCAACATCAAGCCCTACGAGTCGATCAACCCGCTGAAGGGGACGCGCACCGCCTTCAAGAAGGGCTTCGGCAGCAAGTAGCTGCCAACACGCCGGGCATTCCCGGCCGTCCGCGAAGACGGTAAACTATTGCTAGCTAACTGACCAAGCGACCTGAGGCAGCCCTAGGGCCAAGCCGAAGGGTGGCAGTCAAGAACTGACATGGACCCAGAAGACAACATGGAAGTCCCCATCGAGGAGACCACGCCTGAGGCCGAGACCACGGCCGAGGAAGTCGAGACGGTAGAGACCACGCCAGAAACGGAGGCTGCACCGGAAGCAGAAGCGGAAACCACCACCGCGACCGAGCCAGAGCTCTTCGAGCTCCCAGACGGCAGAAAGGTGGACGCTGCAGAGCTCTCCCGCCTATGGCACGCAGAGTTCATGCCCGACTACACCAAGAAGTCCCAGGACCTCGCGGCGTTGACGAGGCAGCCGCAGCAGACCCCCGCGGAGACCACAGACCCGCTCAAGGACCCCAACTACATCCCGCCCACGTACGACGAGCTCGCCGCCCAGATTGAGCAGCGAATACTCGGAGGAATGCAGGCGCGCCAGCAGGCCGAGGCAGACGCCCGGACGGCACTCGAGGAGAACGCGAAAGCCCAGCTCGCTGAGGTGATCGCGCAGGACCCGAACGTCAACCAGAACCGTCTGTTCCAGCACGCGATGAAGTACCAGTTCACGGACCTCAGGACGGCGCACGCCTCCATGAGGGACATGGACGAGGCGGTGAAGGCGGCCATGACGCACACGAAGGACAGCACGGCCGCGCGAGTAGACCCAGTGTCGGCTCGCCCCGGCGCCGCAGCAGGCGGCACACTAGACCCGGACTCGTTCGCGTCCAGCGTCGACTACCTCCGAGCGCTCAAGGCCCAGGGAAAGTAGGTCTTCCGGGTCCATTACAGGACTTGAACCAACTAACTTTACCCGATCATGATTTTCAACGCAGCAGTCACCACGACAACCCGCGAGAAGATCCTCAAGAAGGTGTACGACCAGGTCACGACCGGTACGCCAGGACTGATGACCTTCCTCCAGCGCCAGGACAAGATCCCGGCCTGGGACTCGGGAACGTCGTACAAGTTCGCGATCAAGTATCAGGACACCACCAACGGCGGTACCATGGGCATCGCGGACAAGCTCGACACCGACCGCCAGAACGTCCGCGTTCAGGCAAACTTCAACCTCAAGGCCGCCAACAAGCCTGTGGTTGTCGCGATCGCAGAAACCACCGCCAACATGGGCGACGAGCAGATCGTCAAGCTCCTCGACACGGAGTTCGACTCTCAGGCCCAGTCTCTCCTCGTTGTGATGGCCCAGCAGCTCTACACCGGCAACGGCGTGGGCAACGATTGGGACTCCCTCACCAACGCGGCGGCTGACTCTACGCTCTTCAACACGTACGGCGACCTCTCCCGCTCCACCTACACTGCGTGGAACGGCTACTACCTCGCAAACACCGGCGCGATCACTCTCGCCAAGCTTGCGACGGCGGACGACGCAGTCACCATCGGCGTTGACAGCCCGGACCTCGCCTTCACCACGAAGGCCGTCTGGAGCTCCTACGAGTCCCTGCTCACGCCGGCCGCTCGTGCGAACTTCCAGACCAACGGCTTCCCTAAGATGAACGCGTGGGGCGGTGTCCCTAACGTTCCCGGCCAGGGTGGCCAGCAGGGCTTCGTGTACCTCGCCTTCCGCGGCACAGGTATCGCGAAGGACGAGCAGGTGCCAGCGGGTCGCTTCTACTTCGTCAACTCCTCGGGCTTCGGCTTCGTCGGGTTCGACTACGAGGACGAGACGATCATCAAGGCCAACTTCAAGCAGACCACGGACGCTGTTCCGGCCGGCGTTCCAGGCAACGTCAAGTCGACTCGCGGCTTCCAGTTCCGCAAGATGATGGCCCCTGTTGACCAGCTCACCAAGGTCGGCTACCTCCTCTACGCGGGCAACTTCGTAGCGGTCGAGCCTCGCCTCCAGGCGCAGCTCCGCGCAGTCTCCTAGTATGACTGACGTACAGGAGGAGAAGGTCGAAGAGACCGTGCCTGCAGAAGAGCAGGAAGTGGTCGAGGAAGCCGTCGAGGCGACCGAGGCCCCAGCTGAGGCTGCTTAGTCGCCCTTTACCGGACGGGCAACCGATCCGAGAGGGATAACCAAAAAGGACCATGGCAAGCCAGTACATCGAACAGTTCGTCCCGGTAGTCAAGTACAACGGAGGCATTCTCACCGCGCTCCCAGCAGTCTTCGAAGGTGGCATCACAACCACCGGACCGATCGCGGGGTCCGTGGCCGGGAACGCCTACCCGATCGTCGCGCCCAACGGCACGGTGGTCGCGTACACCGGCGACGCGACGCTCGTTGCGGCCGATCTGAACAAGATCGCGACCAACACGGGCGCCTCTGGCACCATCACGCTCACGCTCCCAGCAGTCTCCGGCCTAGCCGGGTACCTGCTGCACGTCGAGCTGACGGTGGCCCAGATCGTGCGAGTGGACCCAGCGGGCACCGAGGCAATCTTCCTCGGCGGCTCGGGGGTCGCGGGCAAGTACCTCAACATCGCGGCGGTGATCGGCAACATGGTCGACATCTACTGCGACGGAACCCGGTGGCTCGTCGTCAACCGCGACGGCGTGATCACCAAGGAGGCTTAGCAACTAAGGGACGATGTCCCGAACGGGGGAGGCCTAAGAAGCCGAACCTGAAAACAACACCATGAACACAATCAGCTTCCAGTCCGTCTACCAGACCATCACCGCACGCGGCGAGTTCAAGCTCGGCCAGCGCGCGGCGACCCCAGACGGACGCGAGTGGCAGTTCGTAAAGAACGGCTCGACGATCGCCAACGGCAACATCGTCATCCCTGCGGCCAACACCGACCAGGACCTCTGGTCCTCGTCCACGGACTCCCAGGGGCGCATCGTGTACCTCACGCGCGCGGCCTCTTCTCTCACCATCGGTGACTTCGAGGACGCCATCGGCGTCGGGAACCAGGGCACGGGCGTCGGGCAGACGTTCAAGATCCGCACCAACGACGCGACGACGCTCACCCTCTA
>CAYIHQ010000353.1:0-3361 GCA_964362905.1 uncultured Ignavibacteriaceae bacterium | reverse complement strand
ATCGAGAATTAGACATTGCCGCCAAATATGATTATTTGAAAAAAATTTATCAAGGATTGGAAGATATAAACACAAAATCAAATATTGATTTGGGGCATGCAAGATATATGATTATTCAGGAATTGAGTAAAATTCAGAAGAAAGATGTTTCGGAAAGCAATTCATTTTGGAAAAGGAGAGAACTGTCCAGAAAATTGACCGGCATAATTTATGAAAGACTGAACGCGCATCTTTCCGCATCAATATAAATAAATTATCATTTTAAAAAGCAATTAATTGTGGGTAACTGAAAATTGACCGCTGGCTTGCTGTTTATTTTTTATATATTGTGATAGAATGTAAATATGAATAAGGCAAATAAAAAAACGGTTAAAAAAGTAAAGTTAGTAGTTAAGGGAGCAATGAAAAAAACAGGGGTATTTGCGAAGAAAGCGAATAAAGAAGCGGGTAAGATGGCAAAGGTAATTCAAAAAAAATGGAAGGAATCAAAACCTCAGCGGGAAAAATTGGAAAAAGATATTGGAAAAGCAGCCAAAAAGGGTGGCAAAAAAGGAATGGAATTATTTAAGAGTGGTCTTAAAAATAGTTTTAAGATAGGCGGCGATATTGCTAAGGTTATAGAAAAGGATGTAAAGGAAATTTATAACGAAAGTAATAAGAAAAAAAGTAAGAAATAAGAAAATCAGCTAATCGCCATTGGCGATTAGCTGATTTTTATTAGTTGTATGTTTGCCCGCCCGCAGCTTCAGCGGAGGAGGGATGTTGGAACTTTTTTTGAAGAAAAAGTAATATAATTTTATATTGTAATGGAAGTTAAAAAGCTGGGCATGATGCCCAGCTTTTGTTATAGCTATAGTTTTTATGAAAATCGGTTTTTGTCTCGGCTAATTACCTTATCAATACTTTTGCGGATTGCACTATCCAATGTGTACTCCAGTCGATCGGCAAGATGTTCAAGTATTCGGAGAATATTGCCCAGTCTCATTTCATCAACAGATTTGGATATGTCTACGTTGGGATCAATATTCTGGAGATTTATTTCGTCGGCGAATACGCCTACTCTTGAAGCCAGTTCAGCAATAATTGAAAGCGGATGCCGATCTTTATATTCGCCATTTTCTTGGGGAGCTTTTCGAACTGCGCGGTCAAGATCGTATTTGTCTTTATTGGCAAAACAAATTATTGTGTAGATCATATCGCCAATTTCTTCTTCAATGTCATTTTTACTCTCATCCATTCTTTTTTTCTTGTCTCCGTAAAGATGGTTGATTTCTCTTGCAAGTTCTCCTTGCTCTTCTAATAGTCTTCCAATGATTGATAAAGAAGACCAGTATTGCCAATTCTGTTTGTGAAATAACACATTAATCTCATCCTGGTATTGATAGTAAGTTTGCATAATATATTTCTCCCTTTCGGCAAATGAAATTTTCAATGATTCTAAACCCAATATATAACTTTTAAAAGATTTGTAAAGATATTATCAGAATAAAAGTTACAAAATTAATAGCTGGTATAAAAAATAGCCATATAAACAAAGGACTGGGACGCTTGCCTGTCCGGCTTGTCCGCCAAAGCTTTAGCGACAGTGAAAGTTTTAACGGAGGAGGGTTTCGGTCTTGGGATAAAAAGTTATTTTGAAAAATAAGGAAATTTTTATAAATTGAAAAAAAGCAGAAAAAATGTGATAATTTAGAAAATTTATCCTTATGAACCAAACGGAATTAAAATCTGGGATACAAGCTCTTATTGAAAAATATGAAAAAGCTAGTCAAACCGGTAAAATAAAAAGCTATACCGAAGAAGACACTAAAAAAGATTTTATTTTACCACTTTTTCATTTATTGGGTTGGGATGTCCATAATAGAAATGAGGTTACTTCCGAAGAAAGTATTTCAGGCAAACGGGTGGATTACGGTTTTTACTTGAATGGCAGGCCGAGATTTTATCTTGAAGCGAAAAAATTCTCTGTTAATATAAATAATCTGGATTCTGCCAATCAAGCAGTCAGTTATTCGTGGAATAAGGGCGTTACTTGGGCGATACTCACTAATTTTGAAGATTTAAAAATTTTCAACGCGGAAAATATTAAAAGTTCGCTTGCGGATAAGCGTTTTAAAACTTTCCACTATACTGAATATCTTTCACGTTTTGATGAACTTGTTTTACTTTCCAAATTAGCTTTTGAAGAGGATTTATTAAATAAAGAAGCTGCGAAATCAGGCAAAATTTTTGAACGTGTTCCGGTAAGCGATACGCTTTATAAAGATTTGGACGAATGCCGAGATATACTTACAAAATCTCTTGTTTTGTGTAATCCGCAACTTAAAAAAGACCCCGATCTTTTAGACGAAGGCGTACAAAAACTTCTTGATAGGTTGATTTTTATGAGAGTTGCGGAAGACAGAGGTGTGGAACCGAATATTTTAAAAGTTCTTGTGCGTGAAGCGCACGCAATTCGCAAAGGGAATATGTCGCTTTATCAGGCGATGACGCAAAAATTTCGTGAATTGGACGATATTTATAATTCAAATCTATTTTTAAAGCATACATTTGAAGAATGGGATGAATATGGCGGCGCTACGGAAAAAGTAATTGAAAAACTTTACGGTAAAAAGGGATATTATGAGTATGATTTTAAGATAATGCCTGCCGATGTTTTAGGAACCGTCTATGAACATTATCTTGCTCACCGGCTTTCAAAATCCAGAAAAGGAATCACAATTGATAAAGATGCCGGCAAACGGAAAGAACAGGGAATTTATTACACTCCTTCATTTATAGTTGATTATATAGTTCGTCACGCGCTTCAACCGGTTTTGGATAAATGTAAAACAGTTGACCAATTATTAAAAATAAAGGTTTTAGATCCTGCTTGCGGCTCGGGTTCGTTTCTTATCAAGGCGCTTGATGTATTTGCTGAAAAGTACAAAGAAATTGGTCATAAAAATGATGAAATTACTAAATTTATAATTCTCACTCAAAATCTTTACGGCGTTGACCTTGACGAAAAAGCAGTTGAAATCGCGCGCCTTAATCTTTGTATCAATTCGCTTGATAAAAAAACAAAACTGCCATTTCTTACGGACCATATTAAATGCGGCAATTCTTTGATTTCGGGAACTGATGAGGAACTCAAAAAAGCATTTGGCAAGGACTATCGCGATAAGAAGCCGTTTAATTGGCACGAGGAATTTCCGGATGTTTTCAAACAAGGCGGTTTTGATGTTGTAATTGGAAACCCGCCATACATAAAAGAGTTTGTTAATAAAGATGCTTTTGATGGTTTACACAACAGCCCATATTATCAAGGCAAGATGGATTTATGGACAATGTTTGCGTGTGTTTCAATTGATTTACTAAA
>CAYIHQ010000352.1:0-3370 GCA_964362905.1 uncultured Ignavibacteriaceae bacterium | reverse complement strand
CGAAACTGATGCAATTTCTATCCTAGGTGTTGCACTTGCTTATTGAACTCGCGAAGGCAACTGTGCTAGTTCAAGAAGTGGAGCGTGATAGACTGATCGATTACCGCGAATGCGATCAAGGATATTTCGCAATTGGCAATTCGAAATTCGCAATCACCTCTGCTGTCCACTGACCACGATCCGTTCCTCGCTGTAGTACTCCACGCCCGCCCCGCTCCACCGCAGTTGCACATTCCACCGCCCCGGCTGGAAAAGGCCTGCGGGGATGAGCTGGACGTTGGCGGTGTCGGGGCCGACGGGGAACGAAAGGTCCATTCGCTTGTCGTCGGGCCTGTAGATGTGGATCAACCCCGTCAGGTCGGTCGAACGGAATAACCGCGGGAAGCCGATCCTGATGCCGGCGCCGGTCAGTTGGATCGAAGGTTGTTCTGCCAAGGCCTGCGTACGCTCGACTCTGTCGATCTGCCGTTGGTACTGGATCTCCGCGTCGTAGTAATGCTCCACGACGAGGTCGTTCCGGTCGTCCAGTGTCATGAACACAACGACGAGAACGCCGACGATGAAAAGGACGAAGAATGCGGCAACTGTGTATTCCCATTTGAAGGGCATAGAATATCCAATTAGGGATAGAAGTAGTAAGTAGGAAGATATGAGACTGAAGCCCTAGAGTGTCCATCTCCCATCTCCCATTTCCCATCTCCCATCTCTCTCCTCACTTCTTCACCACTGGTCCCAGAAACGTCGTCTCCACTTCTCCCACCCGCTCGTCGCCGTGATACACTCCGATCACCAGCGGTGTGCTCATCTTGGTGATGATTGACCGGTCCAGCAGGACCATCGCCTTGCCCTGGACGGCTTGCTGAGACCCGACCGCAAAGGCGCCGCCGATCAGGCGGACCTCGGCCTGCGGGGCGTTCTCGACCTGCAGTCGGATGGTGACAGGGTCAAACGTCTTGTTCAACACTTTCACATCGTAGATGTTGCTCACGCGGCCGTCCGGTTGTTCCTGGAAAAACATGCCCGGAGACCGCAGCACCGTCGCATCGACCAGCGTCCTCGTCGCGAGGAGATAGACGAGAAATACAGCCAGCATGGTCAGGACGCCGCTGGTGCCGATCACACGCGGGGTCCAGATCTTCCGGACCTTGTTCACAACGTTGTTCTCGGAGTCGTAGCGGATCAGTCCCCGGGGCTTGCCGATCTTGTCCATGACCGGGTCGCAGGCGTCGATGCAGGCCGTGCAATTGACGCACTCGAGCTGCGTGCCATTCCGGATGTCGATGCCCGTCGGGCAGACGTCGACGCAGAGCCCGCAGTCGATGCAGTCTCCGTTCGTCCGCTCCCGACCTTTCGTGATCTTTCCCCGCGGTTCTCCGCGTACACGGTCGTAGGCGATGACGATGGAGTTCTTGTCGAGCAGAACGCCTTGGAGCCGCCCGTACGGACAGACGAGAATGCACGCCTGTTCCCGGAACCATGCGAAGATCCAATAGAAGATCCCGCTGAAGGCCATCATCGCCGTCAAGCCGGCCACGTGTTGCGAAGGAGGATCTGTGATGATGGTCCACAGGTGGTCGACGCCGACCACCCACGCAAGCAGCGTGTTGCCGATCAGGAAGGCGATGGCGAAGAAAATGGCGTATTTGGTGAGCTTCCGCGTCGTTTTTCCGGCGGACCATGGGGCGGCGTTGAGGCGCTGTTGCTCCCGAAAGTCGCCTTCAAGCCAGTACTCGATCCTGCGGAACACCATCTCCATGAACACGGTTTGCGGACACACCCAGCCGCAGAACAGGCGTCCGAATACGACGGTGAACAAGAGAATGAAAACGATGAAGGAAATGGAAAGGAGGCCGAGGATGAAGAAATCGTGCGGACCGAATCCCGTGCCAAACAGAATGAACTTCCCCTCGACGACATTGAACAGCATCAGCGGATGGCCGTCGACCGTGACGAAGGGCGTTCCGAACAGGACGAGCAACAGAAGCCCGCTCAGGATCGTGCGCGCGGTGGTGTAGCGGCCGGACGGCTTCTTCGGATAGACCCAGCGGCGCTTGCCCTCGTCGGTGACGAGGCCTAGGCGGTCTCTGTAGGAATCATCGGAGGACATGGAAGGAAATCAGAATTCAGGACACAGGAGTCAGGGCAGAGGTGGGCAAATCGCTTCACGATTGACGATTCACTATCAGTAGTGTCCGGTTAAGACCTTGCACAATGTTAATGCCATTGCTGTTTTCTTGAACGAATGTGACAAAGTTGTTGACCATACATTGCGCGAGAGATTTGAAATCGACAATAACTCAATTGTCGCATAAGATTCGCAACATCAACAGCTTACAGTCTTAGCATCTCCGCTTAACCGGACAGTAGTGATTCACTATTCACGATTCACCGTTCACTTCTTCACACTATCCACCTTCGCCACATACAACTCCCCTTCCGCCTTCTTCGGCATGAGGGGCTTCGTTCCCTTGAGCGACAGCACGTAGCTGGCCAGCTCTTGGATCTGCTTCGGCGTGAAGACGAGCTGCCAGCTGATCATCCCCTTGGCTGCAACGCCGTTCTTGATGACGGCATAGACGTCCTTGACGCTCCCGCCATGGATCCAGTGTAGGTCGGTCAGGTTCGGTCCGACGATGCCTCCGCCGTCCTTCGCGTGGCAGGAGATGCAGTATTTCTGGAAGTTTCCACCGCCGTTTGTTAGCGCCGCGTCGGTCGCGAGCACCGTCAGGTTGTTCTCGTCGATTGAACCCTCGTTCGCCAGAATGACCCGACGCTCGATGGCGGCGGCCGCCAGCTGATCCTCGTACTCTGCCGCGCTCAGCTTCCCGCCGAGCACGTGGAAATGGATGAAATAGGCGATCCCAACCAGGATGGACCCATAGAAGAGGTAATTGAACCACGGTGGCACACGGTTGTCGAGCTCCGTGATGCCGTCGAAGCTGTGGTCTACTCCCACGCGCGCCTCCGTGTAACCGGCGGACCAGAAGCGGGCCTTGAGGGTGGACAGCAGTCTCGTCAACGGATGGATATCGGCGTTCATCACGAACACGATGAACAGGAGCGCCATCATGATGACGACGGTCGTCACCCCCGTGATCAAGACGGCGATGTCGCCTGCCTCGGCGGCGCGGGCGTCGGCGGTTGGAAGAAGCGTGGCCGCGAGCAGCGGCAGGAATAGTCGAGGATTCACGGTTGCACCTCGTGCAAAGGGTCGTGTGTCGGGGAACTGTCGTCGAGCGGCATGCGGGCCATTCGGTCCGTGTGTTCGCGCTTCATCCGGACGACCCAGATAAGGACGCCCGTGAACAGTGCGAGAAATAGGGCGAACGAGATGACCTGATAGGTCACCATGCCGTCGAGGGATTGAAGA
>CAYIHQ010000351.1:0-3376 GCA_964362905.1 uncultured Ignavibacteriaceae bacterium | reverse complement strand
GATACCAAAGTACATTTTCGGGAGGTCTCCTTCTTGGTAATATCAAGTCGCTCAACCTTCGGCGGATAAGCAGTCGCGGGTCTTTTCACCAATTCTGTTCCGGTCCCGCCAAACGCCATTTCATTAGAACTTTGCCTGCGAATAACACGGGCAACAACGACGCTCAACAAATGAAATCAGAACCGCTCCACGCGTTTGCTCACAGGCTCAGCGCCTCCGGCCGCAAGAATGGGATTTACAGCGGCCTCCGGCGACTGTTGAATAGTTCGCAAACGCGCGGCGTTGTTGCCCGAAACGTTATGCGGCATGCCGCGCGCTCCAGCCTGTAAGATCTCCGGTTCAGAAATCAGTTGGTGCAGGCAGATCCAGAGGTAGGCCTTGCGCCCATCGGGACCATGACATTGCTGACTCCCGTCTCCAGTGTTCAGCTCAAAGACAATCCGTAGTCCCATCTTAACTTGGCGCCGCGGCCCATTCGATGAAGCATAGCTACAATAGAAAACCTACCTCAACAATCCAGGCATGAAAATGACAACTCACAGGATCGCTCTGTTCGCATTGTTCCCTTTGCTTCTATTCCTTCAATCCTCTGCCCCTGCCCAACAAGTCTCATCGTACCTCAACCCAGGGATTCGTATTGCATACGTACTTGGGGAAGGAGGCGGAATGACGACCGGCGTTGAGCTTTCATACACAAGGGTCAGCCAAGACGGGGCATGGGGCATTTTGTCTTCCGTCGATTGGTCCAGCGGACTTTTCAAGGCGCACGTTGGAATACAGGCCTCTCGAGGTGTTGGTCTTTCAGTCGGTCCGACACTAACTACGGCCGGGGACAACGTTGACTACGGTTTCACTGCAACCCCCTTCGCTGGATTCGTCCTCTATCCGTTCTATGCATACACTTGGCGCGCCCATTCGCCTGATATTCAGGAGGCCGGCCTTTTCGTCAAGATACCTTTCAGGGTGTCAGGTGAACCGATTCGATTCGGCAATTGATTTCACCCACTAACATTTACCGACCACAGTTCGAACGCCACGAGGTGCAATATGTCAACCATCCTTCCACGAATAGCCGTCGCCGTGCTGATTTGCGTGACGACAGCTTTTTCACACAAAGAACCTATTCATCAGCATATCACAAGAGAAGCATTCAAACTACTTCTGAAATCGTATCCGCAACTGTCGTGTTCACAAATGGCTGCATACGTTGGCACCAGCGAAACGAATGTCAACTCCCAGTGGCAATCTTGGGGAGATGGCCGCCTAGTCTCTGGAGCTTGGATAGAGGATCAGTATGATATTGTATACCACTATGGAAGCGGAAGAGTGCCTAGCTTTAACCAGTGGGGTGCGACTGAGTTCGCTGGACTTTTTGCCGGAGATGAACGCGCGGCGTTTTCCTCGATCACTCATTTCTGGGACGCCGACCGTGGGCTCAACGCTCCCACTGATTTGAGCGACATCGCTTATCCCTGAGGCATCGGCACTTACTGGTCCTTCTCTTGCGAGAATGCGATGCAAAAGATGTATAAATACCTCAACGGTGATTTCGACAACCGTTGGATTTACAAGACCGCTCGGTACTGGGATTGTTCACCGTTCTGCTACTTGGGCTCCGATCAGACAATGGCAAATCTGTTTCTCCTGTACAATCAGACCGTTCCTACCGTCGCGAACAACTACCTCGACTGCAGTGGCTATTGGCAAGGTGCTTTTCAGGACTGTCCAACGGTCTATTATGACATCAAGTTCGTGTATGAGCAACTAGGACGCATGTGTCATCTCTTGCAGGATCAATCCATCCCCGCACACGTCCACAGCAACTCACACGCGTGCGCAAGCGGAATGTACTGTGACTATTACGAGAACAGCGTCCCCTACCGACATCTCTGGACTGCAGACGAAGTATATAGTGCGGGCGGTTCCTTCCTAAACCCCTACAATTCTTGGTCTGATCCGCTGTACTATTTGATGTACCTGCTCAATCAAGCGACTGATCACTACGCTTCTGGGCGCTCTGATGGGGACGACAACTATGATTATGCGTGTCCAGGACTAACTCAGATCTACTCAACTCTCGGCCCGTTTCCGGTTACACAAGCCCAAATAAACGAATCCAACTGCGCTGCGATGCATGACAAGCTGTATCCTATGGCCATCCGTGCGACGGCAGGTCTCCTCTATTGGTTTGCACTCCAAACTGGTCAGATTCGCCCGCCCCTTACTTCGGTTAGCATCTCTGGTCCTAGTGTTGGCCCTTGCCAGAACGCGACATGGACTGCAACTCCTGCAGGCGGAACTCCACCGTTTTCGTACGTCTGGTACCAGAAGTGGTCAAGCGGTGGGGGCGAACTTCTATCCTCTCCCACAAAATCCGGGGCCATTCATCCTGACCGTCCCATTGACGAATGGTGGCAGATCGCGACCGGAAATCCGCTTCAATGGTATTGGTGTGGAGGCAACGGTTACCTTCGTGTAGACGTTACCGATGCTTGTGGCTCCTTCGTTTCCACAGAGAAATTCATCGCGGGAGCGGACGGTGGCGGATTCGAGGCTCTCGCAAACCGCTTTGATTTCGACGGTTCCCAAACCATCAACCACTCCCCTGACACTTACGGTCTTGATGCATATCCAAATCCGTTCAATCCTACAACCACACTCACGTTTCGCCTGCCGTCTGATGCCATCGTCCGAATTTCCATCATTGATGCCCTTGGTCGGGAAATCCAAGTCCCAATCGACGCGTCTTATGGCGCTGGCATACATTCTATAGGCATAGATGCCGCCAATTACCCCAGCGGCGTGTATCACGTCCACTTTCTGGCCACAGGGGCCTCGGGAGTACCCTTCACTCAGACTGTCAAATTACTTCTCATTAAGTGAACAGCCGCGACGTAGCGGCCGCGGCGCCAAGTCTACATTCTGGCGCAAGGCCCATCAAGTCGCTCAACCTGCCTGCCGCGGGCAGGGCTCTGGCCGTTCCGCGCGCGGCACGACCGCATAACACGGGCAACACCGACGCTCAACTAATGAGAACTTGACCGCTCCATTGTTTTTGCCGCCAATCTGGTCAGCGCCTACGGGCGCCGAAATTGGAATCATGAGCGCCCTTCGGCGCGTCGTTTCTAGCGGCAAAAACAACGGCGGTGTTGCCCGAAACGTTATACGCAAGCAAAGATTCATTTCTTAAGGCGTCTTGCGGCACTGTTCTTCAACCCGGAAAACGGCTTTGTCTGGAAACCATTCAAATAAGAGTTAACGCGCGAACTCACAATTGTCACTACGGTCCATGCGACTATCGCTTAGTCTTCTATTGTGCGGGTTGCTCGCCTCTCTTCTCCTCGCTGATGATGTTTATCTCAAGGATGGAAGCGTA
>CAYIHQ010000350.1:0-3383 GCA_964362905.1 uncultured Ignavibacteriaceae bacterium | reverse complement strand
TTGTTTGCAGCCATTAGTTCTTGCGCTGTTCCACCGGCTGTTATAGTCCCGCTGGCATTTTTGGTTTTGGCTTCAGCCGAAGTGATTCTAGTTGTGCTCATGCTTATCCTCTAAATTAAAAAACCGCCCGGAGGCGGCTTGTTTGTTACGTTTATTTTAGAAACTTTATCTTCTATCTACAAATTGTGATCTTCTGTTAAAGGTTTTCTTTTCATCGCAGGTTTTCTTTTCATCACAGATTGATGCCTCTGTCATGTGGCTCGTATATCGCCCCGATTCTACGTGCCGGTTTAGCTGCTTTCACTGGCTTCGCAAAGGTAAGCCCAAGCGCGTCGGCTGTGTCCGGCGATCTAAATCCACGCTTCACCATATCCTCTTTCTTTTCCATTTTTAGCGCGTTGTTGCTGTCGTATGAATATTTCGTTTGACATAAATCCGCTTGCAAGTCATCACTGTCCGGTATAGATGCAGGCTGTCTCTCTAACCACAATTTTATTTCACCCCACATTTCCGCGCGTTTATTAGTGTACTTTATGCTATCAATAGGTGATTCTGCGCTATTTACTTGCACTAACTCACATTCTGATTCAGGGACAAGCTCGATCAATCGATCATAAACACCAGCCCCAAGACCGCCAACGTCAACTGCACATTGTTTAGCACCAACTTCCTTTATTGCAAGTTTTACCAGTCCAGCAACTTCCATTGTACTTTTCTTGGCATAACTTCTAATCCAATGAACTTTACGCCCCTGCCTAAAACATATTGATGTGCGATCCGCGCCGTATCGCGCTGGATCTACGCCTATCTTCCTTTCTCCAATCGCCTCAGCAACGCGCGCGTTGCGTGCTTGCATAACCAAGTCTGGTTTGATGTATGGGTCAGCCCCGGTAGCCTGAAATGCCTCTGCTGGTGTCGCTGGAAATTCTTGCTTGAATAAGTTTTAATCTTTTAGTTAAACGATCTTTGCGCGTCTACATTCCATTTGCTCATCGTCTAACTCGTATGATTCTTTGTATTGGAGTTCTTTCGGGGTTAATGTAAAATTATTATTCACTGGCTTCCTGTACTCATCTTGCCAATACCACGGCACGAATATAGCGATGTATTCGGATAGACCGGCCTCGGCATCTTGCCACTCCCTATGAAAATAATTGCCAACGCCATTAGCTGTTGATTCCTTAAACACTTCAGTTCCCATTTCGTCCGGTATAGCCTGGATGATCCCTGCTGCGTGTTGTTGCGCATTAGGCCAATGCGCAACCTCTGATCCATGAAAAAACTGTACTGTACTTGATCTACCTACAGCTTTATTGCCAGCAGTCCCAACTTTGTAACCGCTATCCAGTTTGTCAAAGTGCAACTCTTTCGCATTTGCCGCGCTCGTGCTGGGCCTTACTACCGCAGGGCAGTTTTCGTGATATCGGTTAGCAATCTCAAACAAGTTGTTTGATGCATCTTCTTCGTGCGTCAGGATAAAAGCTCTTACGCCCCTGGTGTGGGATACTCGCCAATAAAATCGCCCTTCTATGTAAGTGCTGTTATGTGAAACAATGCCTTCAGCTACAAAAGTCTTTCTGGTGGTCTGTATATCTACTACCCTTGACACTCCTATAGGTCTTATAGAAACAATCTCCGGCCAAGCTTTAAATGACTCTGAAGATGTTGGAAGCTTCCTCCCATTATAAATCCCTTCTATATCAAACTTTATCGGGCTTGATTTAGATATGAGACTAACTATATGCGGAAAGCTATCAACTCTAATGCAATGAACAGGCTTATTGCCTAGCTTGGTATATTTACCAACCTTGGTTCTATTATCTATGGTCTCGTAAAACGAGATGTTGTTATCAACCAGATAATTTCTGTACCTATCAAGAACAGCTCCCTTTACTTGGCTAAAGGATATTCTTGGCACTCCTGTTGTAGAGCAAGATCCGTCAGCATCAAGGGCACCACCAATCCATCCATCAATAAACGTCTTGTCATATCCATCAGGCTTGAATGTTGCTGCTCTTAACACATCGCCTACCTTAAGATCGTCTACTTGCCTCCATAAAACGTCATCTGCTCCACGCTTCCTTTTAAGCCATCTATGGTTGCTTGTTTATTTTAGAATAGTTCCGTTTGATAAGGTTATCTCTTACAACATAGACTTAAACTCAACCTTCGCCTCAACCTTTGCTGTTCTCATCTTGCGCGTAGAATTCTTCCCGCTAGGGTCTTTACCAGGGAATTCTTCATCTAATGATAAAAGAGTATCACCAACCAATAAATCATCTATACGGCAAGTAGTAAGATTAGCTTTTGTTACAAGAGTGTCCGGTGACAAGCAACACCCTTGCTGACGGCCTTTAAGAATGATTGCACGTACCCGGCCAGTTTCCGCTCTCTGAGCTTCCACGCAAGCATGAATGTGTTTCTGTGCTACATTTAACTTTAGATGCACAACAAGACCGGACTTAGTTCTTATACTTAAACATTTCGCAGCATAATGCTCAAAGTCGTCTTTTAGTCTTTGCCTGATCGCCCTTTCTTTAGGTTCCATTTCTGTGGATAACTTTTGTCTTGGCCCCGTGGAGCATCTTAACTAAACCGTTTGTTTATGCGGCTTTCAATATTCAACAAAAACCTGCTTAATTATTAATCAACTACTCTAAATCGTCGATTGTCTGTTCGTGCGTTGTTACGTTTGCTGTTATATCCAACTTATCACCGTATCTCTTTGGGGCCATCTTAGATGCCAGCCATTTACGTGCATCAACCCGCAGCCTTGATCTAGCAATTACGTCCTGGTCTGTTCGTGTATTGCCGTCCTCATCTTGATATGTATCGTTTAGCCCATCATCTGCTATTTGCAGGATATCGTCAGCTAACCCATCAGCCCGCAGCTGTATTGCGAACTCATATTTAACCCTGATACTAGGATCTTTATCAACCCATTCAAAAAATGATTTGCGTGTCGGCATATCCGGCGAACTGCACACTCGGCTAAGTGCCTCACCAGCAGCTACACGATCTAATATCAAATCAAGAATGTCATCAGAGTAAACAATACGCGGCTTTCTCTCGCGCGCGCACGCGCTATTTGTAACTTTCTTGCTCACAGGACAGTCCATTCACCGAACAACTTCGGTCCATTTACTGCGGCTTGGCGAGGGTCAATGAGCGCGTATATCTCAGCCATTTTACTTAACCATCACCAGCTTAGGATTTGTCTCGATGATCAACGACTTTTCTTCTGTATCTTCTGGTAATGCTTCTACCATGCGCGCAATAAATGTTTCAATCGTCTGGCCCAACCCAATAGCATTAGATTTCTCATCAAAATCCATTACCATTATCTCAATGCCAACTTTGCCATCCTCGCGATCTTTTAACTC
>CAYIHQ010000349.1:0-3400 GCA_964362905.1 uncultured Ignavibacteriaceae bacterium | reverse complement strand
CCAAGGGGCATCATCGAGATACGAGGCCAGCTCGATGGTCCAGATCATTCCTCCACCTTACTCCTGCTGGGCAGGCGCGCCGAGCACGCCCGCGAGTTCGTTGTCAAAGGAAACGTCGTCGAAGAAGTATTCGAGGGGATTTTGAGCGATGCCATTCAGCCGTACTTCATAGTGCAGATGCGGGCCGCTCGAAAGACCGGTGTTTCCCGACCGGGCAAGCAGATCGCCCCTCTTTACTCGTTGACCCTCCCGGACCAGTGTCTTGGAAAGGTGGCCATAGACCGTCCGATACGAATACCCGTGATCGATCTCGACCATGATACCGAGGCCGCCGGATCGGCCCGTGAACGTCACCACACCGTCGGCGGTCGCATGGACCGAAGTACCGACGTCGTTGGCGATATCCAGACCTTCGTGCGGCCGGTAGTAGTTCAGCACGGGATGCAGTCGGATCCCGATCCCCTTGTGTGAATAGTAACCTGGCATTGGCCGGATGGCGGGCAGGTGCGCAAACTTCGACCTGTTCGACTCAAACTGTCGGGTCATCTCCCGATAACTACTGACCTGCAGCGTCAGTTCCCTTTCGGCGGATGACACGGTGGCCCGCAACCGGTTCAGCACGGCATTCACGTCCGGCGCCGTCGAAAAGTCCACCTCGTCGACGGTTCCGCCGATCCCGGCCTTTCGTTCATCCTCCGAGATCTTAGGCAGGTCGGCCAAAAGCCGCAAATGATTGCCATGATCGTTCAACTCGGCAAGCCGCCCTTCGAGCTGGCTGATCCGAAGATCCACGGCCTGCAACTGCTGCCGGAGGACCCGATTCTCCTGGAGCATCAGGCTCGTGCGGGTGAACCCCAACCCCAAGCGGTCGCCAATGCGCTCATTGACCTCCATGAGGCCCATGAGCAAAAACGCACCGCATGCTATTCCCCAGCCGATGAGCCTGGTCTTGGCCCACGGCACCTCACGGAAGGTGAGGGTGTCTCGAGAGTAGGTATAGAGTCGGAATCGTCTCATTAGAGTGGCGACGGCCAAGGGCACACTTCGCCATTGGCGCCGTCCAATTCATGCATTTCGAAGAAAATAGCGAGGATTCACGGCTTTGTCAAGCCGCATTTTCCCTCACTACTCAAAATCATGTTCGAAGTAGTCGATAGCCCGTTTTCCCTTGCTGCGTTCTTGAATTGCGTTGTCCAGCCTCATTGAAAACTCCTTGGCAGCGTCGTAGCCGTAGTGTTTGAGGAGATAGTCCATGGCGATCACTTCGACGATCACCGTGACATTCTTCCCCGGAAAGATGGGGAGCCGGATATGGGGTATTTCCACTCCCAGGACCGCAATGCTTTGGTGGTCCAGCCCGGTTCGCGTGTAATCGGCGTCCTTTTTCCATTCCTCCAGTTCGACCACCAATTCGACCCGTTTTTGGAAACGAATGGACCGAATCCCGAAGACCGACTTGATATCAACGAGACCGAGTCCCCGGATCTCCATGAAATGCTTCACCACATCCGACCCCGCCCCCATCAGGATTCCCTCACCCTTCCGGGTCACCATCACGATGTCATCCGCCACTAGACGGTGGCCCCGTTCCACCAGGTCGAGGGCGACCTCGCTCTTGCCAATACCCGAGCGTCCGGCGAGGAGCACGCCGATTCCGTAGACGTCGATGAACGAACCATGGACCGCAGTCTGTGGAGCGAATTGGTCGTCCAGGAAATCGCTCAGAAAGTAGATGAACTTCGTCGTCTCGAACGGAGTCTGGAACATACTCACATTGTTCTCGGTTGCAAGGGCCAGCAACTCCGGGTCCACCGAGTTCCCGTTCGTCACGACGATGCAGGGCAGGTCAAACTGCAACAGCGTCCGGAACGCCTTGAGCCGCTCGGAGAGGGTCAGGTGGTTCAGATACCGCACTTCGGTGTTCCCGAATATTTGGACGCGGTTGTAGGTGAACAGTTCCACGTAGCCGGCCAGCGCAAGGCCCGGACGATGGAGGTTCTTGTCGACCACGTCACGCTGGAAACCGGCGTCGCCGTTCAATGAGTTCCATTTCAGGCGGTCCCGGTTCGCCTCATAGAGGAATCCGACCGTGATGCTCTTCTTGCAGGTCTCTTTCAGATTTTCGAGCGGCATACCTGGCTCCGTTTTAGATCTTCTCGCGAACCCGGCGGACCAAGATCCGGTCCCGGCCGTGCAGGCGTTCTTTGTACTTCTTGAGTTGTGCAGTGAGTTTTCCCGAAGCCGCGTCGATCGATTTGAAAAAATCCGCCGTCGCCGCTTGTCCCGTCAGGACGGCATTGTACACCGAGAGATTGATCTCCGCGATCTTTGAACTGTTCCTTGCTTTCTCGAACTGGAGGATGACCTCTGCCTTCACGATTCCGTCGTAGTACTTTGTTAAATGCTGTACAGCGGCCTCTGCATAGTCGTTAAGGGATGAGTGAGCTTTGAAATGGCGGGAGGTGATGGTGATCTTCATGACCAGCTCCTTGAGGAACATGACGTGCTGCGGTTCAGATGATCGTCAGGCCTTTGGATGGGCCTGGCGGTAGACTCGCTTGAGCTGCGTTGCCGACACATGGGTATACACTTGTGTCGTCGACAGGCTTGCGTGCCCCAGCAGCTCTTTGACCGCACGCAGGTCGGCGCCGCGGTTCAAGAGATGCGTCGCCACCGAGTGGCGCAGGACGTGCGGGCTCTGGCGGGCGATCTCGGAGACCTCCCGGATCCGGGCGCGCACGAGCCGCTGCACAAAACGCGCGTACAACGGGCTCCCGCGGTCCGTCAGAAACACGACGTCGCCGGCCTGCCCGCGGCTCTGGGCCGCGAGCCCTGTCCGTTTTCCGAAATAGGCGTCGAGCGCTTTCATCGCACTCCGACCAACGGGAACGATGCGTTCCTTCCTCCCCTTCCCCAGCACTTTGATGGTGCCGTCGTGCCGGTCGATGTCGCCGAGACGCAGCGCGAGCAATTCCTGGAGCCGAATGCCGCCGCCGTAGAGCACTTCCAAGACCGCCCGGTCGCGACTTCCAGAGGGAGTGGAAGGATCCACGGAATCCAGCATGGTCACGACGGCCGATTCCTCCAACACCGCCGGAAGCAGGCGGGCCTTCTTGGGCTGGGCGAGCGTCGCTGCCGGGTTGGCGCGCAGAATGCCACGACGGACAAGGAAACGGAAGAAGGATTTCAGCGATGCGACGTGGCGGGACACAGTGGAGGCTGACCGTCCGTCGTCATAGAGCCCGCCGACATACTGGCGCAGGTAGGCACGGTCCACACGAGCCAGAGGCCTCGTGTCTCGAACCAGTTCGCCGCAGAACCTGGTCAGGTCGGCCGCATACGCCGTGACGGTGTGCGGCGAAGATGCGCGCTCACCTTCGAGGTACGCAAGAAAAGACCG
>CAYIHQ010000348.1:2131-3400 GCA_964362905.1 uncultured Ignavibacteriaceae bacterium | reverse complement strand
GCTGGATCGCGGCTACCATGGCACGATGGGATGGATGGCTCGTCGCGCTGCGGAACGACGCGACCCGACCCTGGTGCTTCCATCTATCCGTTCGGTCGTCTCGATCGCTGTCAACTACTACAGTCCTGAACCACACTCGGACGCCGCCGGGATCGGGAAGATCTCCCGGTATGCATGGGGAGACGACTATCATGCGATCGTTCTCGAGAAAGCCGATCGACTCGCAGACTTCGTACGGAGGGAGGCGCCCGGCGCACAGACGAAGACCTATGCCGACACTGGTCCTGTCATGGATAAAGCCTGGGCCGCTCGCGCCGGGGTTGGATGGCTCGGAAAACACACCAATGTCATCACGCGCGACGCCGGGTCCTGGGTGTTTCTGGGCACCGTGTTGACGACCATCGACCTCGACCCAGATGAACCTGCGACGGATCTGTGCGGAACCTGCACCGCCTGTTTAGACGCGTGCCCCACGCAAGCTTTCGCTCAACCGTACGTCCTCGATGCGACGCGGTGCATTTCGTACCTGACGATCGAACATCGTGGAGAACTCCCCGGCGACCTGACCAAAGATTTTCGTGGGTGGCTCTTCGGTTGCGACATCTGCCAGGATGTCTGCCCATGGAACAGATTCCAACGACCGACGGCCGAACCCGGATTCAGGCCGCGCCCCGACACCGTCGCACCTGCCCTGCAGGACCTCACGTCGTTGACCGAAGAGCAGTTCCATAAACGGTTCCAAGGATCTCCCGTTACCCGGCCGAAGCATGCAGGTTTCGTGCGCAATGTGAAGGCCGCGCTTGAATCGTTCACAAAATCCGAGCATCTTACGACGAAGAAATCAAAGAAGGATTCTCATGGCTGAGACAGTCCATAAAGTTGTGATCATTGGTTCCGGCCCCGCCGGATTCACCGCTGCCCTCTATGCGGGCCGCGCGAACCTGAGCCCCGTCATATTCGAAGGTCACCAGCCTGGCGGCCAATTGACCATCACGACCGAGGTGGAGAACTATCCCGGCTTTCCCGATGGGTTGATGGGTCCGGAGATGATGGAACAGTTCCGGAAGCAGGCCCATCGATTCGGTGCCACTTCGGTCTACAAGTCGGTGGACGAGATCGACCTTTCGAAGCGTCCGTTCGTCCTCGTGGCGGACGGAGAGCGTCACCTGGCGGAGACCGTGATCGTGGCCACGGGTGCCTCGGCCAAGCTGATCGGACTTCCATCCGAAACCGAATACATGGGGTACGGCGTCTCGGCGTGCGCAACGT
>CAYIHQ010000348.1:0-2121 GCA_964362905.1 uncultured Ignavibacteriaceae bacterium | reverse complement strand
TGATCGGCGGCGGAGACACGGCGATGGAGGAGGCAACGTATCTGACGAAGCATGCCGCACGGGTGACGGTGATCCATCGCCGCGACTCCCTGCGGGCTTCCAAGGTCATGCAGGAACGGGCGCGAAAGAATCCGAAGATCGACTTTATCTGGGACACGACCGTTGCGGAGGTCGTCGGGACGAACGCGGCAGGCCACAAGAAACTGACGGGCCTCAAACTCAAGAATCTCAAGACCGGACTCGTCACGGATTTTGCGTGCGACGGCCTCTTTATCGCCATTGGTCATCAACCGACGACGTCCCTGTTCAAAGGCATATTGGAGATGGACGAGGTCGGCTACCTCATCACGAAGGGTCGTGCGACGGCGACGAATATTCCGGGAGTCTTCGCAGCGGGCGATGTGGCAGACCCCACTTACCGTCAGGCTGTCACCGCCGCAGGGTCGGGGTGTCAGGCGGCCATCGACGCCGAACGATTCTTGGCTCACCACGAATAGGCTGATTCTTGCCGCAATTCCAACGCCCTCGGACCGTCGGTTCGGGGGCTTTTTTGTTGACTTTGCCTTGGTGTTTGTCTATAATGCTAAACAAATCAACGACTTAGAACGATTATGGCCCTTAACACATCAGCCAAGTGGATCATCGGCATTGTCACCGTCCTCGGTGCTTTGGCTGTCCTCTTCGTGCTGAGTGTCGTGGCGTTGTTTTCCGGCGGAGGGGCTGAAGAAGAGACGATCTCGTATGGGAGCGGCGGGAAGATCGCCTTGGTCGAGCTCAATGTACCCATCCTGTCCTCTGAAGAAGTGGTTCGCCAGTTCCGCAAGTATCGGGAAACCCCCGGGGTGAAGGCGATCGTCCTTCGCGTGGATTCGCCTGGAGGCGGAGTCTCCGCCAGCCAGGAGATCTACGAGGAAGTGAAAAAGACCCGCGATGGAGGAAAACCGGTCGTGGTCTCGATGGGTTCTGTGGCGGCCAGCGGCGGATACTATGTGGCGTGTGGCGCGGACCGCATCATGGCCAACCCGGGGACCTTGACGGGGAGCATCGGCGTGATCTTTCAGTTTCTGCAATTCGAAGAATTGATGAAACGGGTGGGGGTCGAGGCCTCCACATTCAAGTCGGGCGAGCTCAAGGATATCGGGTCTCCCTTCCGCAAGACCACGCCGCGCGAACGCGAGTATTTTGCCGGTCTCGTCAATGATGTGTACGATCAGTTCGTGAATGTGGTATCCCGGGAGCGAAATCTCAGCCTTGCCTACGTCAAAAAGTACGCCGACGGCCGCGTCTTCACCGGTCGGCAGGCGCTCGCATGGGGATTCGTCGATACGCTTGGCACGTATGAGGACGCCATCGCGCTGGCGGGCTCGCTCGGCGGCATCAAGGGGACTCCCCGGACCGTACGGGAGCGCAAACGCCGTTCCCTCTTCGAAGATTTGATGGGAGAGACGGTAACAGATATCGTCCGGCTGAAGGAAGAGATCCTTCATCAGCCAATGCTGCAGTATCGCATGTCCACTCCGAACGAACGTTAGTGCCGCTCTCGCCCTCCCAAGCCGAGCACGAGCGAGCACTCATGTCTGAGATGTGGCGAGACCTGACTAGAAGTGGAATCATTCAACCGCGGCACTCGTAGGAGGTCACGTGACCAAGGCCGACATCGTGGATGTCATTGCATCTGCCACCGGGCTCACCAAGGTGGAGACCGAGGCCGTTGTCGACGGTTTCATCCAGACCGTCATCAACGCCATGAAGGAGGGGAAGAACATCGAGATCCGCGGGTTCGGCAGCTTCAAGGTGAAGAAACGCAAAGGCCGGATCGCCCGCAATCCTCGGACCGGTCAGCAGGTCATGGTGGACGAGCACTATGTTCCCATCTTCAAGGTCTCGAAGGAACTGAAGCACGTGGTGGATGAAAATCTCAAGAAGCTCGGAGGCTGACGCACGATGAGGCCGTTAACGACATGCTCCAAGTGCAAGATGGAGCTCGCATGGGGTCAGACTCCCTGCCCATCATGCGGTACAGGGGTTGAATGGCCTGGGTATGGCAAGAAGACCGCCAAACCGCAACCGGGAGGCACAGCGTTCCCCGTTCGCAACGTCATGATGCTCGTGGCGATCATT